>CAIKAS010000255.1 GCA_903825445.1 uncultured Acidobacteriia bacterium | reverse complement strand
TGCCGGCCGTTTCCAAACCGACGTGTGTTCCATCTATCTGCTGGAACCGGATCGGGCTAATCTCGTGATGGCCGCCACTGTTGGCCTTCGCACGGAATGCATTGGAACGCTCCGGCTGAGCCTTTTCGAGGGCCTTACAGGACTGGTTGCGGAAGAAGTTCGGCCCGTCGCCGTCGAACAGGTAGGCAAACATCCCAGGTTTAAGTATTTTGGTGAAGCTGGCGAAGAGAAATTTCAGTCTTTTCTCGGCGTCCCCATGATCGACTGCGGAGTACTGCAGGGCGTGCTGGTGGTGCAAACTATTGAAGCCCGCGTCTTCGAGGCCGATGAAATTCGCATGCTGACTGAAGCGGCGACGGAAGTGGCGCCAGTGGTCAGCGAAGCGCGCACCATCGGACGCTTCATCGCGCCTACTCAGGAACGTCTTTGGGCGATGGCACGCAACCTGGGCTGGAGCTGGGACCACGAAATTACGAGCATTTTCCGCGAACTGGACCCGGTCCGTTTCCGCGCGCTCAATCACAATCCGATTTCGCTGCTTTCGGAAATGCCGCTTGCAACCATCGAGCGCCGCGCCGGTGAGTTGATGCTGCACAGCCGCATCAACGACGCGTACCGCCGGCAGATGAATTATCTGAACGCAGACCGCACGTGGGGCGCTGTGCATGCCGGCGTTCTGCGTCCGCGTCCCGTGGCGTATTTCTCCGCGGAATTCGGCATCCACGAATCGGTGCCGATCTACTCCGGCGGACTGGGCGTACTGGCCGGCGATCACGTGAAGAGCGCGTCCGATCTCGATATCCCGCTGGTGGCGATTGGGCTTTTCTATGGCCACGGTTACTTCCGTCAGCGCCTGGATTCGAGCGGCTGGCAGCAGGAAGATTATCTGCCCACAGACGTGAATGCGCTGCCGATGGAACTCGCCATTGGCGTGGATGGCACGCCTGTCAATATCCAGGTGGACACGCGCCGCGGCCCCATCAAAGCCAAGGTTTGGCGCATGAAGGTTGGCCGCATCGATCTGCTGCTGCTGGATTCGAACGTGGAAGGCAATCTGCCGGAAGATCGCGAACTCACTTCGCAGCTTTACGGTGGCGATGGCCGCACACGCATACGCCAGGAATTGCTGCTCGGCGTCGGCGGCGTGCGCGCACTTCGGGCGATGGGCATTACGCCTGGCGCGTATCACATGAACGAAGGGCACAGCGGCTTTGCGGTGCTCGAAGCGATTCGCACGCGCATGGTGGATGAGGGCATCGCGTTCTACGAGGCGGCGCCGGTTGTCGCACGCGAAGTCGTCTTCACGACACATACGCCCGTACCCGCGGGTCACGATCGGTTCGGCGCGGACCTGATCGATGAGCACCTTGGACCTCTGCGTGAGAATCTGGGCATTTCGCACGAAGCTCTGATGGATCTTGGCGCAGAGCACGCGGGACAGCGCCACGAGTTCTGTATGACGGTGCTCGGCCTGAAGCTCTCGCGCCGAGCCAACGCGGTTTCTTCGCTGCATGGAGAAGTTTCGCGCAATATGTGGACCAGTCTCTTCCCGGGCCGCGCAGAGGACGATGTGCCGATCGGCCACATCACCAACGGCGTTCACGTGCCAACATGGCTGGCGCCGCAGATGTTCAGGCTTTACGACCGACACCTGGGCACCGGCTGGTACCGGCAATCCGGTGAGCCGCACGTCTGGGATGGCATTGAAAATATCGACGATGCCGAACTCTGGGAAATGCACTCCAGCCTGAAAGCGCGACTGCTGGATTTCATTCGCCGCCGCGCCGTCAACCAGGCAGCGCCGCGTCAGGAATCCGCAGCGACGATTAACCGGCTGAGTAAAGTACTCAGTCCCGACGCGCTGACCATCGGTTTCGCGCGCCGCTTCGCTACCTACAAGCGGGCCAATCTGCTGCTGGCGGATATCGAGCGCCTGAGCCTGATGGTCAACGATCCCAAGCGGCCCGTTCAATTCGTTTTTGCTGGTAAAGCTCACCCGCGCGACGAACCGGGCAAGAGAGTGCTGCAACAGATTGCGCAACTAATGCGCGATTCGAAATTCGCCGATCGCTTTGTCTTCATCGAGGACTACGACATCAACGTAGGCCGGCATCTTGTGCAGGGCGTGGACGTCTGGCTGAATAATCCGCGTCGTCCGCTCGAAGCTTCCGGCACCAGCGGACAGAAGGTTGTGCTCAACGGCGGCCTGAATTTGTCGGTATTAGATGGCTGGTGGGCGGAAGCCTACGATGGGATGAATGGCTTCGCCATCGGGACGGGTCGCACGCATTCCAATATGGATGTGCACGACACCCGCGATGGTGAGGACCTCTATCGCACACTGCGCGATGAGGTGATTCCGCTCTATTACAATCGTGATCGCGACGGTTTGCCGCGCGGCTGGATCAAGCGCATGAAGCGGACCATCCGCACCCTCGGTTGGCGCTTTAATGCCGACCGCATGGTGATGGATTACACGCTGAAGTGCTACGTCCCGGCGGCGGGCGGTACTTCGAGCGATATGAGCCGCAGCCACTAAGCAGCGTTAAATCATAGTTCGGGGCAGGCACAGCGCCTGCCCCGTTTTTATTTTCGGCCTCGATCTGTAATATCCTGAATGACGCTATGTCCAGGTCATTCTCCTCCCGCTCCACCCGGCTCATGTTGTTCCCTGCCGTCCTCACCGCAGTCGGTATTTACGCACAAGGACCCGGACGTGGCGCACCTCCACCGCCTGAGATCCGTCCGAGGAATCTCATCGCGAACGCCACTCCAGTGCGAACCTGCGAAAGTCTAACCAGCGTTACACTTCCCGACACCACGATCGACTCCGCCGCTATTGATCCGTCCGATGGATCGTGCCGTGTCACCGCGACGGTCACCCATCCACCCTCTGGCGATAAAGTGAAAATCTTTATCGGCATTCCCATGAAGGACTGGAATGGCCGCTTCGAGGGCACCGGTGGCGGCGGCTTTTCCGGCGGCAGCGCTACTGGCGTGCGGCAACCGCTCAGCATTGGCTATGCAGCCGGGGCCACGGACACTGGTCACACAGGCGGAAGTGGCAGTTTCGCGCTAGATTCGACTGGACATCTGGATTGGCAGCTCATCCGCGACAATGCCTACCTCGGCATTCACGAAATGACCACCACCGGCAAAGCGCTCACCCAGGCGATCTACAACACCGCGCCGCGCGAAGCTTACTTTATGGGGTGTTCGACTGGCGGTCGACAAGCTCTGTCAGAAGTGCAGCGATATCCGGGCGACTATAACGGTGTCGTCGCAGGTGCGCCCGCCACCAACTGGACCAAACTGCATATCGAACAGATGTGGGGCAATCTCACGATGATGCTTGCCAATAACTACGTCCCGCAATGCAAGTTCGAGGCTGCGGTGAACGCCGCTGTGGCCGCCTGCGACAAGATTGACGGAGTGCAGGATGGAGTTATCGAAGATCCGCTGCGCTGCAATTTCGATCCAAAGGAGCTGATCGGGAAGAACACGGATTGTGGCGTTATTACAGAAGCTGACGCGGCTGTGATCCGCGCGATCTGGGATGGACCTAAGCGCCGCGATGGGTCGTTCCTGTGGTATGGACTTACGCGGGGCGCATCGTTTGCCGGACTGAGCGGCACGGGTGGCACGCCTGTCACGGGGATGCCCAACAACATCACGCTCGAATGGTGGAAATATTTTCTTAATCAGAACCCGCAGTGGGACTGGCATACGCTGACGCGCGAGGCTTACGAAAACTACTGGACGCAATCGGTGGAGGAGTTCAGCGCTGTGATTGCGACGGATAATCCGGATCTTTCAGCCTTTCGCGATCATGGGGGCAAGGTGATCCTTTGGCACGGGCTGGCGGACCAGCTGATCTATCCGCAAGGCACGATGGATTACTACAAACGCGTGCAACAACAGATGGGCGGCGGAGATAAGACGTCCGCCTTCGCGCGGCTATATCTGGCCCCGGGTGTTGGGCATTGCGGTGGTGGCGCGGGGCCGCAACCGGGCGGACAACTCGACGCGCTGGTGCATTGGGTGGAGGATGGCAAGGCTCCTGAGACGTTGGAGGCCACGAAGCGCGATCAGACGGGCAAGGTGGTTCGGACGCGGCCAATGTGCCAGTATCCGCTGGTAGCGAAATACAAGGGAACAGGCAGTACGGACGAGGCGGCCAACTTTACGTGCAGTACGGGATTCTAATCGCTTCAGGTGGTCGAAACCCGATACCATAATCACTGGAGCCGGTGCGCGCACGCAATGACGCTCAATCGCAGACACTTTCTTGCCTTGGCTACGCCCGCCATTTTTCCGTCGGTCAGCGCCGCTGCGCCCTTGCTCGATCCGGAACAGTTCCGGCACCATGTCGATTTTTTCAACGGCATGGTCCCCGAAGATCCGGTCACAAGCATCCCCAACGTTGAGGCCTGGTCCTGGATGCGGAACAATATCCCGTTCTTTTCCTGCCCCGACGCCGCTACGGAGCAGATCTATTACTATCGCTGGTGGACATATCGTAAAGCCATCAGCGCGACGCCTGTTGGCCACATCGTCACGGAGTTCGTGAAGAAGGTGCCACACGCGGGTGAGTACAACGCGCTGAGTTGCGCGCTCGGGCATCATATCGCCGAAGGCCGCTGGCTTCGCGACGGTTCTTACATTGACGAAGACATTCATTACTGGTTGCGCGGCGGAGCTGATGGCGCACTTGCGAAAAATCTGCATCAGTTCAGCGGGTGGGTCGCGGCTGCCGTGCTGGATCGCACTCACGCCCGCGGGGATGCTGGCTTCGCGACGTCGTATCTCGATCCACTGCTCGCCGATTACCGCCAGTGGGAAGACGAACGGCTGACCTCCAGTGGTTTGTTCTGGCAGCGGGACGTTTCCGATGGCATGGAGGAATCCGGCAGCGGCGGGCGCAAAGTGAAGAACATCCGCCCCAGCATCAATTCGTATATGTATGGCAATGCCATGGCCATCGCGCAGATCGCCGGGGTTACCGGCAGAGCGGATATCGAGCGCAGCTTCCGCGCCAAAGCCGCTTCGCTGAAACAACTGACCGAGCAGAAGCTCTGGAACCCCGATGCTGCCTTCTTCGAGACGTTGGACGAACAGGGTCACTTCGTCCCTGTGCGGGAGAACATTGGCTTCACGCCGTGGTATTTCAATCTGCCTGACTCTGGCAAAGGTTACGAAGCCGCGTGGAAGCAGCTAACGGACTTTACGGGTTTCGCCGCCCCTTACGGGCCCACTACCGTGGAGCGTCGGAGTCCACTCTACAAGTTGGTGTATGAAGGCGACGATTGCCAGTGGAATGGCC
>CAIKAS010000254.1 GCA_903825445.1 uncultured Acidobacteriia bacterium | reverse complement strand
GGCATATGGCAATCCCGGCAGTTCTGCGATTTCGGCGGATAGTAAAACGACCGCGCACCCTGTCCGGAAACGCCGCTTGCCTGCCAGCTATCGTATTCGTTAAATCCGCGCAGCCAGCGATAGTGATTCACCGGTTGATCCAGATGGACCTTATGGCAGCCCGCGCAGAACTCGGGCGAATCGAGACGCATGAAAGGCTTGATAAACGTTTGGCGATGCGGTTCGGGATTCAGATAGGTCAGGTAGTCGCCCACTGTGCGGATCACGGGGTTGGTACTCGACGCCAGGCGATGCAGCGGCGGATACATCATAGTGATTCCCGCCTGCCCCATGGTGCCTTCCACGTGCACAATGGAGTGGCAGGAGACGCAGCCGAGTCCATTTTGGGCTTCAGGCGTATCGAGCTGGTCTTTGATCGGCTTATCGAAACGGCCGTTGAAGAACACCGCGTGATCGTGACAACCGGCGCACCACTTGCTGCCCTGCGTGCCGCTCAGCTCCTGCATGTGGAGAATCGCCGCCTTGTAGACAGGGTTATTGAACGACGCCACGTGATGCATGGAGCTGCTCCACTGCTCATAGATGTCCTTGTGGCACTCGCCGCAAAGCTTCGAATCCATGAAAAAGTCGGAGGGGATGAGGCCGCCCGTATTGGTCTTCGCAGAGGAGGGCCAAAACGGTGACTTCGGCCCGGCGCCTTCCTCCGTCATGGAAACGGGAACGTACTTAGGGTTGCGAATGCGATCAGGCGCCTGGTAGAAGCGCAGACCGAAGGCGACGAACGCCAGCGCGAGGATGGCGGCGCGCGCACGGGGAAGAAGAATCATCAGACCCGCAACAGCGAGCGCGATGTGCAACCACAAGGCGGTGAAATGATCGCGCGTTGCGCCCAGCACGGCAAGATATGCGCCCAAAATTGAAGCGATCAGGAGCGGCACCATCGCGCCACTGCGCCGCCACTTCCAGATCAGCCAAGCAGACGCAGCTGCGCCCAGCACCAGGTGCAGCAGCACATTGGCGACGTAGAAGATCGTGGGCGATGGCATGGCCGCCACGTAAGCGGCGTTCAGCAACGCGATGAATACCAAAAGGACCAATCCTTACAGGTTAGCCGTTTCTCTGGCGGGCGACCAATAGCAGAAAAGTATTACCCCGGCTCTTGCCTGCCATCGCCCAGGCCTGCAGCTTTCTGGTAGTCTCAGTGAACGAACCGGAATGAAGCCCAATTCCCCGACATATCGACTGCTGGCTGGCCTGCTGGTCACCCTCCTCGCGGTCGGCGTGTATTCGGGCTACTCGATCCTGCAACTGCGGAGCCTTCGCCTGCTGCAAACCGGCACGATTGACCGCAATCGCATCGATTCTTTGCTTCTGTTGCGCATTCAGAACGGGCTGAACTCCCTGGCGCTCACCATGCGGGACATGCTGGATACCGAAGCAGCGGATTCGCAACGGTATCCGTTGACAGCCTGGCAGCCACAATTACGGCGCATTCAGACGGATTTGGCCGACGCCCTGACCCGCGAAGAAGAAGTGGCGGGAGCCGAGCGCGATCCCGAACAGCGCCGTTACCTGGCCGATTCCTTCCGCCAGTTTCGCGAGTCGCTCGACCGGGTATTCGTGCTGGCCGCAGGCCACGGAGAAGCCGAAGCACGCGTACAGATCCGCAATTCCCTGCAGGCGCGTCAGGCGGCGTTGAGCGCCGATGTCTCGCGCCTCCTGGTGGCCAACAATGCGAGTGAACAGGCGGCCGCTCTGCGCACCCAGGAGTTGTACGAGGGCGTAGAGCGGAACGTTTACATATTCCTGGCGGCCATGCTGGTGGTCGTGGTACTTACGGGCCTCTATCTCGTCCAGTACATACGTCGCCTGTTCGGACAATTGGCTTCGCTATCGGATCAGCGGCGCGAACTGGCCCGGCAAATGATCACGTCCCAGGAGAGCACTTTCCGGTCGATCTCGCGCGAATTGCACGATGAGTTCGGCCAGATTTTGACTGCGATCGGCGCCATCCTGCAGCGCGCCGGTCGGCGTGCCACTCGCGACAACATTTCGCCCACGGACGACCTCCTCGAAGTCCGCGAAATTGTACAGTCAACTCTGGAAAAGGTACGCTCGCTTTCTCAGGCGCTGCATCCATCAGTCCTCGACGAAGCCGGACTCGAGCGCGCGCTAGCTGTCTATTTTTCCGGCTTTGAACAGCGAACAGGAGTGCGTATAGCCTATGAAAAGACGGGGCGAGAGCATGAGATCGATAAAGAAGCGTCGGTACAACTCTACCGCGTGGTGCAGGAAGCCCTGAATAACGTGGTGCGACACTCAGGGTCTTCCAGCGCTGCCGTTCGTCTGCAATTCGGGGAGTCCGGAGTGGTCGTTGAAATCGAAGATGAAGGTACTGGCTATCCTGGGAAGGCGACACATGGTTTGGGACTTGTTTCCATGCGCGAACGAATGGATTTGGTGAACGGCAATATCGAGTTCCTTCGGGGGAAGAAGGGTGGCGCACTGGTTCGCGCGACTGCGCCCCACGGGCATCCGGAGGCGCATGCCGAATAGCGTCATCAAAGTACTTTTGGTGGACGACCACAGCCTGGTGCGGCGTGGCTTTCGCCGGATGCTGGAGGACGAATCCGATATCGAGATCGTGGCGGAAGCAAGCGATGGACCGGACGCCGTGGAATTCGCGCTTACACTTCATCCGGATGTTGTGGTGATGGATTTCGCGCTTCCGAGCATGAACGGCGCGATCGCCGCGCGGAGGATACTCGAGGCCTTGCCGGAGACGAAAATTCTCATGCTCAGCATGCACGCGGAACCGGATTATGTCCGGACGTGCCTGGATGCAGGCGCTCGCGGTTACCTGCTTAAGAACGCCATGGATCTGGAACTTGTGGAAGCTGTTCGGCGGATTGCGGCCGGTGAGCAGGTGCTGGACCGACGACTGGGGCGACTTGGTGGCAGCGGACCCGCGCCTTCGCTCAGCACACGCGAACTCGAAGTGTTGCAGCTGATAGTGCATGGAAAGTCGAATAAGGAAATCGCCATTGTGCTCGGCCTCAGCGCCAACACCGTGTCGGTGCACCGGCTGAACATCATGCAGACGCTGGATGTCCACAATACGGCGGCGCTGGTTGTTTGCGCGATTCGCACCGGTCTGGTCAGTATCACATGAGCGGGATCACGCGACGTTCGTTCTTGGCGGCCGGATCGGCATCACTTATTGCGGCGCCGACCGGTGCGCCGGGCTTTCGGCTCACCGACGTCACGGCAACCGCGGGGATCGCCTTCCATCACAACAGCGGCGCGTATGGTGCGAAATATCTGCCGGAAACCATGGGGCCGGGATGCGCGTTTCTCGATTACGATAACGACGGTTGGCTCGACATACTGCTGGTCAACGGGTGCGATTGGCCGGGCCACAAGCGGCAACGAAGCACCATGCAACTGTATCGCAACAATCGCGATGGCACGTTCACCGACGTGACACAGCGCGCCGGGCTTGGCGTCGAAATGTACGGGCTGGGCGTCACCGTTGCCGATTACGATAACGATGGGTTTCCCGACATTTACGTGACCGCAGCGGGACAAAACCGGCTGTTTCACAACACGGGGCGCGGAACATTTGTTGATGCGACCGATCACGCGGGGCTCGGCGGCAGGAGTGAATTCAGCACCTCTGCCATGTGGTTCGATTACGATCGCGATGGCCTGCTGGATCTGTTCGTTTGCAACTACGTCCGGTGGTCGCCCGAGCATGATGTTTTTTGCAGCGTGGATGGCAAGAACAAGTCGTATTGCACTCCGGAGGCGTATCACGGCTCCACATGCTGGCTGTTTCGAAACCGCGGCAATGGCACCTTCGAGGACGTGACAGCCAAGAGCGGCATTTTCGATGCAAGTGCCAAGGCGCTGGGCGTTGCGATGCTGGACGACAATCGCGATGGGTGGCCCGATCTGTTTGTCGCCAACGATACGCAACCAAACAAGCTTTACCGCAATCTGCGTAATGGCACGTTCGAAGACGTTGCTGTGCAGGCAGGCGTGGCATTCAGTGAAGATGGGCGCGCCCGCGCTGGAATGGGCGTGGACGCGGCCGATTTCGATAACTCGGGCGTGGCGGGCATCGCCATCACGAATTTCGACGACGAGATGATCGCGCTTTACCGGCAAGGTCGTGGCGGCCTCTACACCGATGCGGCAGTGACGGCTGGAATCGGCCGGCCATCGCGTTCCAGGCTCGGCTTCGGTTGCGCCTTTGCGGATGTGGATCTGGATGGCCACCTGGACCTGCTCGCCGTCAACGGACACATCGACGAGAGCGTGCGCAACATCGCGGGCAATCACGGCTACGCGCAGCCGCCGCATCTTTTCCTAAATGACGGCTATGGCGTATTTCGCGATGTGGCGGCTTCGGTGGGTGGCGGCTATGCCTCGCCGAAAGTCGCGCGCGGTCTGGCCTGTGGCGATTTTAACCGGGATGGAACGCCCGATATTTTGATCACAACCAATCAGGGACCCGCTTACCTGTATCGGAATGAGGTGACGAACGGCAATCGGTCAGTACGGTTTCACTTGCGCGGAACTAAGTCGAACCGTGATGCAATCGGCGCGATAGTACGACTGACCACGCCGGAGGGAACGCAATCTCGAATGGTGAGGACAGGTTCGAGCTATCTTTCTCAATCGGAACTGGCGCTCACGTTCGGAATTGGCAAGGTGGACCGGGCAAGCCACGTGGCGATCGAATGGCCCAGCGGAGCCGTGCAGGAGTTCAAGGACGTAAAGCCTGGTGGGTATCGGTGCACGGAGGGGTCGGCGTTGGCGGCAATCGGAGGCTACTGAGCACAATCGCCCCGGCTAATGCTCCAGAGCTGCCATCTTTTGCCGGACGGCGGGGGCTTGCGGGGAGTCGGGATGGCGTTGAAGGAAATCCCGCAATTGATTCAAGGCTTCCGCTCTGTCTCCGCGCCGAATGTAGATCTCCGCGAGTGTCAGTTGCGGATGTGAGAAATGTGCAGGGTCCAGGCGAACGGCGGTTTTGAGATACTGCTCTGCCCGCTCCGGATTCCCCAACCCGAAGTAGTTGAGACCAAGCTGGGAATTCGCCAACGCATCGTTCGGCCTGCGTGTAACCGCCCGCTGGTTGTAGACAATCGCCTCCTGCCAACGGTTGAGGTTCAGCAGGGCGCCACCCAGATTCACGAGCGGCTCGAAGGCGTCGGAATCGGTGTCGAGAGCCTTGCGGAAGTACCGTTCGGCGTCGTCATAGCGCCTGGTCTGGTAAGCGAGAGTTCCAAGCTGATTCCAGGCATTGGTGAACTGCGGCGCGATTTCGGAAGCACGTACCAGGTGGCCAATTGCGCATGCGGCGTCGGGCTGGGCGCTTTCCAGGCAATGTTGCGCGGCGCTGTATTCTTTGGTTGCCCGGTCGGGTATCGAGAGAACCGTCGCCGAAACTGTGGCGCCCGTTACGCGGCTCCCGTCGGCCTCAAGACTTGACGGCTCGATTTTGAGCGCAATGTCAAGGCGGCCTTTGGAATCGACTGTCCCTGCACTCAGTTCGATCGTGCGCAGCAGGGTGCCGCGCGCCGCTGTTTCGAGGGCAAGTGTGTAGGTTCCGGCCGGAACCTTGGCGAACTGGAACCTTCCATCTACGTCAGCGCGCGTGGAGGCCTCGAACGGAGCTGTCGCGCCGTGGAGAAAGACTGCGATGTTCGACGGCGGGTCCACCCGTCCCTTAAGTTCGTAAGAATGGCCTATGCCGGGCGCGAGAATGGCGAGAAGAAAAACGGTGAGTGGAGCCGCGCGCCGCATTGACCACGATTATATTTCCTCGCGACAGTCATTTGAACAGCCCGGGCTAGTGTTCCTGCATGATGCAGGCTCCTAAATTCAGCAAAAAGCACCTCGCCTCGCTGGATGGCCCGAAGCTCAAGGGAATCGTCGGCAGTAAGCACGATAAGCCCGTAGCCAGTCTTATGTCAATTACGTCCGACGCTGGCCTCATCGGCAGCACGAAAGGCCGCATCACGATCAAAGGCGACATCATGTCGACCGGAATCGGCTGGACCGCTGAGCGCTAACGTCATCCGGGGATCAAAACTCGTGCCGATGGCCCGGTGAAACATGGCTCGTTGAGGCCACGTCTCTCAATTTCAACAGTGTTAACCTGAGAGTTCCCGCTATGAGCAACTTACAAGTCACCCTGCCGGATGGCAGTGTACGGCAGGTCCCCGTTGGAACCAGCGCCTTCGATGTCGCGCAGAGCATCAGTCCGCGCCTGGCAGACGCCGCCCTGGTGGCCAAAGTCAACGGTCGTCTCTACGATCTGAAGCGCCCTCTCGAAGAAGACAGTGTCGTCCAGATTCTTACACCCAAAGACGAAGAAGCTCTGGAGGTCTATCGCCACTCCACCGCGCACCTCTGCGCAGCGGCCGTGCTGGAACTCTTCCCGGAAACCAAGCTCGGCATCGGGCCGCCGATAGACACTGGTTTCTATTACGATTTCGACCGTGCTGAACCCTTCACTCCCCAGGATCTTGAGAAGATCGAAGCACGCATGTGGGAGTTGCAGGGCAAGGCGCTGACCTTTGAACGCAAGCTGATCGACAAGCCTTCGGGAATCAAGAAGTACGAAGCGATGAATGAGCCCATGAAAGTGGAACTCATCACGGAGCGCGCCGACGATATCTTCTCCGAATACACGCTCGGTCCGCATTTCATCGATTTCTGCCGTGGCCCGCACGTCCCGGACACATCGAAGATCAAGGCTTTCAAGCTAACCTCCATCGCCGGTGCTTATTGGAAAGGTGACGAGAAGAACAAGCAACTTCAGCGTATTTACGGCACCGTTTGGTTCACGAAGAAAGACCTTGACGACTACCTGAACAAGCTCGAAGAAGCGAAGAAACGCGATCACCGGAAGATCGGCAAAGAGCTCGATTTGTTCAGCATTCAGGAGCTTGCCGGCCCTGGCCTGATTTTCTTTCACCCCAAAGGCGGGATCATCCGCAAGCAGCTGGAAGACTGGATGCGGGACGCTTACCTGAAGCGCGGCTATTCGCTGGTCTACACTCCGCATGTCATGCGCCGCGATCTGTGGAAAACCTCGGGCCACGCAAATTTCTATTCGGAAAACATGTTCACGCCAATGGAGCTGGATGACGCCGAATACCAGCTCAAGCCGATGAATTGCCCGGGTCATATTTTGATTTATGCCGATGGCCAGCACAGCTACCGCGATCTGCCCGTGCGCCTTGGCGAACTGGGTACGGTCTACCGCTACGAGCGTTCCGGCACTATGCACGGCCTGCTGAGGGTACGCGGCTTTACGCAGGACGACGCGCACATTTTCTGCACGCCGGAACAGATCGAAGACGAGATCGTGAACTGTCTCGATTTCGCCATCGATACGCTGAAGACGTTTGGATTCAACGAATATAAGGCCGAGATTTCCACTTGGGATGGCGGCGCCAGCGGCAAGTATGATGGCGATCCCGAGCACTGGGCGCTGGCCGAAGGTGCGCTGCGCAAGGCCTGCGATCGTCTCGACATCAAAGCAACCGTGATTCCCGACGAAGCGGCATTCTACGGTCCGAAGATCGACATGAAACTGGTCGATGCCATCGGACGCCTGTGGCAACTCTCCACCGTGCAGTTCGATTTCACGTTGCCGAAGCGCTTTGAGCTCGAATACATCGCGGAAGACGGCAAGAAGCACCGGCCGCTGATGGTGCACCGGGCGCTGTTCGGCTCGGTGGAGCGTTTCTTCGGGATTCTGGTCGAGCACTACGCCGGCGCATTCCCGGCCTGGCTGGCACCGGTGCAGGCGGCGGTTCTGCCTATTACCGACAAGCAGTCGGAATATGCCGAACACGTCGTCCGGACGCTGAAGGCGGCGGGAGTTCGTGCGGTAATAGACAGCCGCAACGAAAAAATCAACCTGAAGATCCGCGACGCGCAGATGCAGAAGGTTCCCTACATGCTGGTCATCGGTGGACGCGAGGCTGAGGCGGGTAAGGTCGCCGTGCGTCACCGAAAGCGTGGAGACCTGGGTGCGATTCCGCTCGACGAGTTCGTCGCGATTGTAACGGCCGAAATCGCCGCCAAATCGGAAGCCTAAGCGCGCCGTTCGTCCCGACAATTCAACCGTCCGTCATCTAACCGAACAATATCGGAGCAGTCTCCGTTATTCTCGGACAGTAGCCTATGTTCACTTTTAGATTCACCACGGTTGGCGCCATGACCAGGAGTCAACTCCTATGACGGAAACCATGGCCATTTCAGTCCAGGGCCTCCATAAGTCTTACGGCAGTTTCGAAGCTGTCCGAGGGATAGATTTCGAGGTCCGGACCGGCGAGGTTTTCGGCCTGCTCGGGCCCAACGGCGCCGGAAAGACCACTACTGTTGAAATCCTGGAGGGTATCCGTCAGCGCACGTCGGGCGACGTTCGCGTCCTGGGGCTCGATCCCGATAAGCAAAAGACGGAGCTCAAGGACCGCATTGGCGTCTGCCTGCAGGCTACCAATCTGCCGGATAAGATTCGAGTCGGGGAAGCGCTGGAATTGTTCGGCGCACTTTACAGCCGAATGCAGGATCCCGAAAAACTGCTGAAGCGCCTCCAGTTGTGGGATAAACGCGAAGCGTTCTATTCAACACTCTCCGGCGGTCAGAAACAACGCCTCGCCATCGCGATGGGCATGATCAACAATCCTTCGCTGCTGTTTCTGGATGAACCGACCACGGGCCTGGACCCTCAGGTGCGCCACGAGATCCACGCGCTCATCGAAGAACTGCGGAGCGATAAATGCACTATTCTCCTTACTACCCACTACATCGAGGAAGCCGAACGCCTTTGCGACCGCGTCGCAATTATCGATTCCGGCAAGGTGGTGGCGATCGGTACACCGCGCGAACTCCAGGAAAAGAGCGCGGGCAAATCGGCAATTGAAATCGCTTGCGACTCCTCGCTCAGCGGTTTCACGCTGCCGAATTGGCCGGAGGCGCTCGACTGCATCCTCAGCGATGATGGCCGGCGGTTGATCGTCCACTCGTCACGGCCGGCGCGGACTTTGGTCGAAATCGTGAAATGGGTGGACGCGCAGGGTATCGGTCTCGAAGACGTTCACCTCAGCCGGCCGACGCTCGAAGACGTATTCATTGAACTCACGGGAAAGAGGTTACGCGATTGAAACCCTATCTGGCATTGATCCGCAACGACGTCCGGCTGGCATACCGACAGAAGACCGTGATCTTCTTCAATTACCTGATGCCGCTGATGTTCTTCTTTCTGTTCGCGCAGGTGAACCATGCCGAGCGCGGCGGTGTGATCGCGCAGGTCGTCACAATGGTGTTGGTCATCGGCATCCTGGGTAACGGCCTTTTTGGAGCCGGAATTCGCGCAGTACAGGATCGCGAGACCAACATCCTGCGACGTTACAAGGTCGCGCCGATTTCCCCGCTGCCGCTGTTGGTGGCGTCCACAGTCACTGGCCTGCTGGTCTATATCCCGCTGCTGCTCATCATTTTGACGCTGGCGCACTTCCAATACGGCATGGCCGTGCCAGATAATCCTGTCGCTCTTGTTGTTTTTATTCTTCTCGGTGTCGTCGCGATTCGCGCTATCGGCCTGATCATCGCGTCTGTGGCGAACACAGTTGCCGAGAGCAATATCCTGATTCAGGTCATCTACATGAGCATGCTGTTTCTGAGCGGAACTACGTTCCCGCTCTCGATGTTTCCGGCGTGGCTCAAGGACGTGTCGCAATTCATTCCGTCAACGCACCTGGTCGCTGGCTTGCAAAATATCCTGATGCAGAACGAGACGCTTGGCGCAAACTGGCAAGCCGCGGGAGCGCTGTTGCTGACTACGATCATCGGACTGCTGCTCTGCGTCAAACTTTTCCGCTGGGAAAAGGAAGAGAAGGTGAAGGCCACGGCGAAGTTGTGGATACTGGCAGTGCTGGTGCCCTTCATGGTGATCGGAGTCTGGCAGGCGCACGCGAAAGATAACGTGCGGAAATCGAAGCTGGTAGATCGCGAGATTTCCCGCACTCGTACCTATCTGATCCGCAACGCCCGGATATTCGTCGGTGACGGTCGCGTCATCGAAAATGGCGCTGTGCTGGTGAAGAACGGCAAGATCGAACAGGTTTACGACGGCAACATCCCGGATGAGAAGTCCGTCAACGCCGACCCCATCGAGGCGGCAGGCAAGACCATTATGCCGGGCCTGGTGGATTCCCATATCCACCTGGCGTCTCCGGCCGGCTTCCTGGAGGACTGGAGCAAGTACGACGCGAAGAAATCAATGGCGCGTGCGCTTGCCGCCTACCTCTATAGCGGCGTGACCGCAGTGAAGAGCGTCGGCGATCCCGTGAACACCGCGCTGGAGGTTCGCACGCTGGTCAACAGCGGCGAGAAGCTGGGGTCTGAGTTCTTCACAGTTGGACCGCTGTTCACCACAGCCGGCGGGCACGGCACGGAGATCATGCGCAATCTTCCGGAGCAGGCGCGCGATGCGATTAACGCCGAATTCCTGCGGCTGCCCGCTACACCAGCGGAAGCCGAAGAACAGGTGCACGCTCTGAAGCGCATGCATGTCGATGGCATTAAGGCCGTCATGGAGTCGGGCGCGGGCGGACTGCACTACAACCGTCTGGATCCGCAGATTCTCAACGCCATCGCGGCGGCAACGCGGGCGGACGGTCTATCTATTGTGGTGCATACCGGCGACTCGCGCGATATCGAGGATGCATTGAAGGCAGGTGTCAACGGCATTGAACACGGGTCTTTCCGCGAGCGAATCCCGGACGCGGATTTCGCGGCCATGGCGAAGGCGGGTGTCACTTACGACCCCACGCTCACTGTGGCCGAGGCCTTCGGGCAGTTCGCGGAAGGGAAACTGGATCTGCTGAGCCGTTCGCTGGTACAGCAGGCAGTCCCCAAGGATCTTCTTGCGGGGACGAAGAAGCTGATCGATTCGCCCGAAGGGTTGGCGTCGCGAAAGCACATGGCCGAATATCCGATCTCCATGGAAATTGCCCGCGACAATTTACGGCGTGCCTGGAAGGCAGGAGTCACGCTCATTACGGGCACTGACGCGGGCAACATGCTGGTCTTCCACGGGCCGACCGTACAGCGCGAACTGGAACTCTGGATTGAGGCCGGGATCCCGCCGCAGGTCGCGCTGCAAGCCGCCACTCTCAATTCCGCCAAGGCGCTCGGAGCTGGCGCGCGATTCGGGTCCATCGAGAAGGGCAAGGAAGCGACGATGCTGGTAGTGGATGGGAACCCGCTACAGGACATCAAGGCTACGGAAGCGGTCTCATTCGTGATCTTCAAGGGCGAGCACGTGAACCGGTCCGGATTGTTCGATCAGGATTAGCGCCGTTCAATTTTCAGAGGGCTTCTCGACGCGGTCGATCATCAGAACATCGACGGGCGCTTTGGTGGACTCCAGTTTCAGGCCGAGCTGATCCTGGAGTGCGGTGAACAAGTCGGGGTGCGTATCGTCTGCGAGCGTCCACGAGAAGTCCAGACTAAAGCCGTAATTGCCATCGAGTCCGGTCTTGTCGATGACCATTCGCCCGACCGTGGACAAACTCATCAGGAAGCGCGCCAACTCAGGCATCGTCATGCCACGTCCCGATGCGGTCCTGCTGTAGCGGTCTCCGATTTGTATCGGGTCTCCGTTCAGCGTGACTCGACTGAGAACCGCCGGCTCATCAGCGCCGATCTTGTGGAGGTTCTTTCCTTTACCTCCGACGATTAACGCAAACACAGGCAGTTCCCGCTGTTCCTTATGGAACGTCAGTTGGAACCGGTCGGCGAGAACCGCCTGTACCATCTGACGGCATTCAGCGAAGCTCACCGGGCTGGCAATCTTGCCCTGGATATCGAATATGCTCGATTGTGCGTCCAGCCATTTGGGGCCGCCGGACACCTGGTTGCCGCGGCCAGGGAGATCGTACGCCCACACGATTAAGTTCTGAAGCGTCTGGCCCTTGGCCATGAAGCCCTTACCACCAGTGCAGTTGAGGGCGTGGTTGGAATCCGGGGCCGATGGCTTCACCGACGCCACTTCAAACTTTGGCGCCACAGGGGCCTGCGCAAGAATGCCCTGAACGCAGACCAGAGCGATCACACAAAATCGGGGCATGACTTTCCTGAGTTTAGACGATTTCGGCTGGCTCTTTGTGCGCCGTCAGGAAGTACTGAACAGCGGGGGTAACCAACAGTGACAGGATCATCGACGCCAGAATGCCACCGATCACCGCAATCGCAAGAGGTTGCAACATTTGCGAACCAGCGCCAATCGCAAGTGACAGCGGGATCATGCCAGCCACCGTCGCCATTGCCGTCATGACGATGGGCCGCAGGCGGCGACCTCCCGCTTCGATCATGGCCGCGCGCGCGGAATACCCTTCGGCACGGAAGCGCTGCTCGGCGTCGAGCAGCAGAATGCCGTTCTTGGCGACGATGCCGATCACCATGATCAGGCCCATGAACGAGGAGATGTTGAAGGTGGTTCCCGTGATCAGGAGCGCAAGGAAAACGCCCGTTGTGGAAAGCAGCGCTGATGCCAGAATCGCGATGGGCGCGCCGAAGGCCCGGAATTCAAACAACAGCACGGTGAAGACCAGAATGATCGCTACAGCCAACACCATCAGCAGATCTTTGAAAGATTTCTGCTGTTCAGCGTAGATGCCGCCGTAAGTCACCCGAATAGTGGGCGGGACTCCCAATTCGCCGACCGCCTTCTGCACGGCTTCCATGCCTTTTCCGAGGCTGGTCCCGTCGAAGCGGCCGGTGACGGCGACGTAGCGTTGCAGATTTTCGCGCCAGATTTCCGTTTGCCCAGCTTCGTCGGAAAATGCCGCAACGGAACCCAGCGTTGCCGTCTTGCCAGTGGAACTGACGATCATCGTATTGCTTATTTGATCGAGGGTTTTCCGGTTATTTGCAGGGAGACGCACGCGAATCGTGTAGGAACGGTCATTCACTACGGCAGGCGTGTCGGACGGTTCGCCCTGGAGGATGGCGCTGGCATCCAGCTCAATTTCCTTCGGCGTGAAGCCAGCACGCGCCGCAGTCAAGGTGTCAACCTTCATGATGACAGCGGGGCCGCTGATGGTGTTTTCTATGCCGTCCTTCACGTCGGCGACCATGGGGACTTTCTTAATCCGCTCGGCTATCTTCGGGCCCCACTTTTTGAGGAGCACAGGATCAGGCGAGAACAGTTTGATCTCGATCGGCTCCGGCGAACTGGTCAGATCACCAATCTGATCTTGCAAGACCTGCGGGAATTCAATATCGAGTTGCGGATACGCTTTGCTGACCTTTTCGCGGATCTCGGAGATGATCTCTTCGATGCCGCGGTCGCGTTTGTCTTTCAGTTTGACAAGGAAATCGCCACGATTCGCTTCTGTCACTGCCTGCAAGCCCAACTGAAGACCCGTGCGCCTCGAAGTGCTTTCGACTTCTTTGGTATCGCTCAGCATCTTCTCTACGCCTAGCAATACAGCATTTGTATCTTTGAGCGACGATCCGGCGGGCATCAGGTAATCGAGCACGAAACCGCCTTCGTCCATCTCAGGCAACAGATCGCTGCCGAGTGCGCGGTAGCAAAACCAGGAAACAACGATCAGCCCGACGCAACCCAGCGCAAGCAGGAACGGCCTGGCCAGCGTGAAGCCAAGAGCATTCATGTAGAAGCGCGTCACTTTTCCCATGAGGCCTTTGGTGGGCACGTGTTCGTGGGCGGACTGCGGCGCGGGAGCATCTGTGGCGTCAGAGTTGTCGGATTTGGCACGCCGCAGCAGGAAATGGCTGAGTGTTGGCGTCCAGGTCAGAGCCAGAACGAGTGAGGTCAGCAACGCGGTGCCAACGGTAATTGCCAGCGCCCGGAAGAACGTGCCCGTAACGCCGCTGATAGTCACTAGCGGCAGGAAGACGACAATTGGCGTGATTGTGGAGCCGACCAGGGGTACGCGGATTTCCTTCAACGCGCGCCGGATCGCCTCTCCGCGCGATTCGCCGGAATCGCGGTGCATGACGATGTTCTCCACCACGACGATGGCGTCATCGATCACCAGTCCGACGGCCGCCGCAAGCCCACCGAGAGTCATCAGATCGAAGCTCTCGCCCATGATGCGGAGCACAATCATGGTGATCCCGATGGTGGCGGGGATCACGAGACCGGCGACGATGGAACTGCCCCAATCGCGCAGGAACAGCACGAGAATAATAGCGGCCAGGATGAGGCCAACCACAATCGCATCACGCACGCTGGCGATGGAGGCGCGCACCAGCAGGGACTGATCGTAATAAGGCTGGAGCTTCACGCCAGGAGGCAGAATCTTGCGAATTTCCGAAAGCTCGCTGGAGATCAGATCGGCCACCGCCACGGTATTGCTGTCCGGCTGGCGGAAAATATTGAGGAGCACCGCCGGTTTACCGTTGGCGGTGACGATAGTGTAGACGGGCATCGTGGAAGGACGCACAGTCGCCACATCTCCAATCCGTATGGGCACGCCGGCGGGTGAAGTTTTCAGAACGATGTTCTCGATTTCATCCGGGGTCCGGGTTTGGCCGGTCACAAGCGCCAGAGACAGCGTGTGGTTGTTCTCCAGCATGCCGGGCGAATCGATCATATTGCTTTGCGTGATCGCGTCGAGGATTCCCTGGATTGTGACCTGCGTCTGCAGCAACTTCGCGGGATCGGGTTCCACGAGGAATTCAGGAACCTGGCCACCCTGCAAAATGACCATCGACACGCCATTGACGCGATTGAGACGAGGCTTGATCGTATAAGTAGCGAGCTCCCAGAGTTCAGTCTGCGGCACGGAATCCGACGTCAGACTGTAGCCGAGAATCGGACTCACTGTCGCGAACGTCATGCGGTTGGCCGTCACCTTCGCGGTGACGGGCAGTTCCGGCTGCACGCGCGCCAGCGCAGCGTTCACATGTTGCAGGGTCTGGAACATATCGACATTCCAGTTAAAGAACAGGCTGATGTCGGCCGAGCCGCGGCTCGTGATGGAGCGCACGGTCTCGAGACCGGGCACGCTGTTCATCGCCTCTTCAATAGGGCGCGTGACAGTCACCTGCATCTGATCGATAGGCGCAACACCGTTATCGACACCCACGACAATGGTGGGAAAATTCGTGGCAGGGAACACCGAAACGGGGATCGTGAGCGCCATGTAGACACCCATGGCCACTACCGTCAGGATGACGAAGATGATGGGCCGCGAGAATCGCGCGGTCCAGTGTTCGGACTCGACGTTGTTAACAGGCACTGGTGAATTCGGCTCGGTCATGGTGATTTACCGGTGGGCGCTCGGCCGGTTATTTATCGTCGTCGTCCTCTTCGGGCGGCGCTTCCTTTACAATCACCTTTGCGTTATCGTCCAGGCCGAGTCCACCAACGGTGACGACTTTGTCGCCTTCATTGACACCGCTGACGATCTCGACGTTGATACCCTGGCGGATGCCGACGCGGATTTTCTTCTCATGCGCGACGTTGTCGGGCGTCACTACCATCACAATCTGGCCGCCTTCGTCGGAATTCAAAATCGCGGACGAAGAGACCAGCGTCACATCCTGCAAAGTCTCGGCCTTGATCGCTACGCGCACAGTGCCCCCGGGCTTGAGCATCCCTTCGGGATTGGGCGCTTCTACCCAAACCTCGACGGTAGTTGTGTTCGGGTTCACCGCTGGGCTGACGACTATTACTTTGCCCGCGATATCGTCGCCACCGGGCGATGTAATTGTGGCGGGGCGGCCCACCTGAATCACCGACGCTTCTTTCACCGGAACGTTGGCGCGCGCCACGACACTGGAGATATCGACGATAGAAAGCAGCGGCGTGCCGCTGGCGGGCATCTCGCCCGGATAAACCGGGCGATCGGAAACGATGCCGGAGATGGGGCTGGTGATCTTTCCGTAGGACAACTGCACCGTCGAGTTTTCGTAGTGAGCTTTGGTGGCGTCTACGTTGGCCTGCGCGGCGCGGATCTGTTCACGCTGGCCGACGCCATTCAGAGTATCGAGATGGCGCTTCGCAGTGTCATAAACATTCTGTGCCTGGACCAGAGTTACCTTGGCATCATCCACCTGCCGTTGCGCCAAAGCGCCCTGGCTTTGCAGGGCAACCCGGCTATCGTAGACCTTCTTCGCTGCTTCGAGCACCTGCTGGGCTGCCTGCAGATCCGATTGCGCGCGACCTTTGTCTTCCACCGTGGTGGCCCCGGTGACGGTTTGCAAGGCGGATTCGGCCTGATCGTACAGGCTCTTGCTTTCATTGGCGGTGGCGGCAAGATCAGCGGATTCGAGCTCGATTAAAAGCTGCCCTGCCTTGACGTGATCGCCACGATTCACCAAAACGCGTTTCACCGGAGAGCTGATCTTGGCAGTGACATTGGCCTGATTCACGGGGTAGAGAACGGCGTCCGCAGTTACGACGTGGTCGATGGGGCCCTTGCGTACACTCTCGACCTGCACGGGCGTGGGGGCCTCGACTTCGGCCTCTTCCTTCTTTGCGCCGCCGCAGCCTGCGAGCAGAAGTGCCAGCGCGGACAACGGCAACAGCCGCCGATGAACGCCGATGAACGCCGATAAGATATTGCTCATAATGTCCCCATCAGTGTGCGCAGATTTGCCAGCGCGACGCGATAACGCGCCAGACCATCGTCGTAGGCGTCGCGCGCCTGCTTGACCGTCGATTGCGCGTCGGTTACTTCAAATGCCGTGGATTCGCCGGCTTCATAGCGAAGCAGCGTGAGTTTCAGACTCTGAGAAGCGAGATCAACGCCGTCGCGGAGAAATGCGACTTGCCCGAGCGCGCCTTCCGCTTCGGCGTGGGCGGAGGCGAGAGCGCCCTGCAATGTACGCTGTGTGAGCGAAAGATCGAGTTTGGCCTGATCCTGCCGGAGTTCGGCCTGCTTCACTTTGCTCTTCGTCGTGCCCCAGTTCCACACAGGAACATTCACCGTAATCTGCGCTACGTTACCGAGAAGCAACTGGCCATCGGGATTGTGCAGCGCGAACTGGTTGGCATTAATACCGTACATGAGATCGAACGAAACGGTGGGCAGATAGCCGTAGTGGGACAGGGTCACCTCATAGCCAGCCTGGTCAACGGCGGCGTTAGCAGCCTTGATGTCGGGGTTGGTGGCAACGGCCTGGCTGCGTACTTCGGGCAGCGGCGGCACGAGATCGGCCTGGTCGAGATCGTCTTTAATGTTGAAATCCGTTTGGAAGTCCGGAAAGATCACCACAGCCAGAGCAATCTTCGCCTTCGCGAGGACCGTCTGCGCTTCGCTGAGATCCACCTGGCGCTGCTGGAGTTGTATTTGCGCCTTCACAACGTCGGCATGTGCGACTTCGCCACCACCCTCCTGCTTTTGCGTGATATCGAGGAAGTGGCGCGCTTCGGTCAGGCTGAGCGTGGCGTTGTCGAGTTTACGTATATCGTCGGCAATCGCGTAGTAATTCTGGATTACTGTCGCATTCACACCGCGGGCCGCGATATCGACTCTGGCGCGGGCCACGGCTTCCGCAGCGGCCGCGCGCTGCTGCTCAGCCTTCATAAAGACTGGCATGACGTCCTGGTGGATCACGCCCTGATCGTTAAAAACATGGACGCCGTCGTTACTAACGAAGACTCCGGACGCGGAGCCATTCGCCTGCGTGTGGATGTACTGGCTCAGCGCACTTGCCTGAGGCAGCGTGGCGGCGCGGGCCTGTACACGATCCTGCGTGGCCTGCGCCAGCGTGAGATTGGCACTCTGCACTTGCCCGCCGTACTGGCGCGCGCGGGCCAGCGCCTGCTGCAGGTCAATCGTGATCGGGCCGGCTGCCGGCGGCGCGGCCTGTCCGTACGCAAGTCCTGCGAGGGACAGGGACAGACAGAGCCATGCCGGAATCCGGAGCGTTGAGGTCGTCATGCTGGTTTTGGAACAGTGGTCCTAGCG
Source organism: uncultured Acidobacteriia bacterium (assembly GCA_903825445.1). GTDB lineage: Bacteria > Acidobacteriota > Terriglobia > Bryobacterales > Bryobacteraceae > BOG-234. The sequence goes on along the minus strand of CAIKAS010000254.1, from coordinate 9,177 downwards.
GCCAACTACAAGTATCTGGAACGTGTTATCCACGGCCGGGGCCTTGCCGCCGCCCGCTGGCGCATTTCCGAGATCCCAAACGGGCAGATAGAGCTTATGGGTCTTCGTATCGACGCTGATGGTTTTGGCGCCGGTCTTGGTCGGGATAGTGGCAACCGCCGCAAACTTGCCGGGCGAGGTTTCGCCCACCATCGTGATGGCGCCGTCGCGATTCGCGCTGAACGCGTAACCGTCATCAAATGCCACACCGTCAGGATCGGATCCAACGACCGCCGTCCCGATCACCTTACCGGCGTTGGGATCACTGATCGCCATGACTTTGTCGCATACGGAGTAGAGGCGCATTTTCGCAGTGTCAATCGCGAGACCGCTGGGGCCATCGCACGGCGCGATGGAATAGCGCTTCATGACGAGGCCTTCCTGCGCGTTGATTTCAATCACTTGGTTTTTATCTTCGATGTTGGCGAAGACGTGGCCCTTGCCATCGACCTGGGAAAACTCCGGCTTGCCGCCGACGGCAACCGCGGCGCTGATCACGGTTCCGGTCTTGGCATCGATCAGAGTGAAATCGTTGCTCTTGCCGTTGAAGGTCAGGACGCGATGAGTGACAGGCTCATAAATGATGGAATCGGGATTCTGTCCGGTGTTGATTTTGCCTGTGACCTTGAGGGTGGCGAGGTCGAAAACGGTGACGTTGTTGGTGGTGCCGTTACTGGTGTAGCCCTTGCCGAGATCGGCGGCGATGGCGATGCCGTGCACACCCTGGGTATCGGGGATGGTGCCGACGAGTTTATCGGTGGCGGTGTCGATGACTTCCGTAGTGGTGCCGTGCGAGACGTAGAGGCGGTGGTTGGCGCTATCGCAATAGGTATAGTCGGTGCGGTTGGCGCCACCGATCTTGATGTTGCCTACAACTTTGTAGGCGGGCGGGGCGGCAACGGCCACCGCGGCGAACGCGAGGATCAAGAGTGTTTTCATGGGAAGTCCTTTTTCGAGCGGAGTCAATCAGAAAGTAGCTTAGCAAACTGAAGGTTGGCTGAAGCGCGTTTTGGGATTTTACAAAACGAACCTGGTGGGGGTGGGGCGGGGGCAGGCGGAGAGGAAAGTGGATTCGAAAAAATGAACCCAATTTTTGGGGAAGTTTGGCTGTAAGGTATTGATGGTGCGTGGGTTGTGGCGATTTGACGGCGTATGCGGTGGGAAAATCGCGGGAGTTCTGCCGTTATTGGTCATGTTCTTGTGCCCATTAGAACATGTCCAGCAGAACGTGGATGGTTAAGTAGTTTTAGAATCAGCGAAAAATCGTGGTGACTGGCTATGCGGCAGGGACGGTTTTCCGCTGGCGTTGATAGGAACTCGTGCTTCACCCGGTTACCAGAAGCTTATTCCGCATCCGGAAGCCCAACGCCAGCAACGCCGAACCAACCATCATCCACGTGCCGGGCTCAGGCGCTTCGCCGTAAAGTTCAAACGTCTCGGATGGTATTTGTCCACCCCCGTTAATGGATGCCAGCGAGGGCCCATAGCTGACGTCCCAGAAAAGGAGTGGGCCGCTGGAGGTCGTCAGCCCGTTCTGCAAAGTCAGATAATATGTACCCGCAGCCAGCGACACGTCCAGACCTGTAATGGCCACGGAATCCACGTCGTATTCGCCATATTGGCAGCTACCGCAGACACTCTCGGTCGTTACCGGGGCGCTTACCGCGCTGTCAACATCGCTCCCGTAGGCAGCCGTGCCGATCGACCAGTCGACGTTGGTCAGCGGATCGCCGGGGTCGGTCCACACGGTAAGATCAACCTCGCTGACCGTCGCGGGGTTCGTGACAGTAAAAGTGTCGCTGACGACGTTGCCATAGTTAAGCAAATAGGCGGCGGTGACTCCCGAATCCGCCGTGGCGTTGCTGTAAATCAAATCGCCAAAGGCCGGTAACATTGCTGTCAGCCCGATCACGGTAGTGAATAGAATAATTCGTTTCATTTTTTGATCCTCCGTTTCAGATTTCAACGACAGCGTGGCGCGAAACCGCGCCGAGCAGGCTAATACGCGCCGCTACAAGCGTGGCATGGAATCCAAAACCCAGCAAGACAAAAACACGGGAGGGTGACCAGTACCCCAGGATTCAGCTGCTCTGCGGTCACGGCTGCAGTCTCATAATTCCGGTCCAGAACAGATTCCGATCGGGCGTGGTTTCCACGTCGTACTTACGGGAGAATGTCAGTTTGCCATCTTTGCCGATGTGGAACAGGGCGAGACTCGCTGGAACCATCTTGACGCTCTTGCCATCACGTACTGTCATCGGCGACTGATTCGCTACCGCCAGCACGCTTCCGCCCGGATCGAGGGAGAAAGTGCGGGGCGTAAAGCCATGGGTATCAATGCTTTGAATCAAGATCGGCTCGCCGGTCTCCGGATTGATGGAAAACACGGCAATCGTATTCTCGCCGCTGGTATCCGTTGCCCGATTCGCCACGTAAGCGTAGCGGCCGTCGGGATGTACGTGGATTGACGCGGCTGTCTGCGAGGGCAGCGATTTCGTGGACGGCATGAGCGTGCTGCGAACAAACAGCGGCATCGCGCTCAGCGAGCCATCGGGCTTCCGCTCATAAACGTGGAGCTGGTTCTGGCGCTCCAGCGTGGCGAAGGTCCAGTTGCCGGATGGGTGGAAATCCACGTGGCGCACCTGATAGCCGAAACCGCCTCCGGGGGCGATGGAAAGACGGTTGGCGAGGATGCCGTCTTTGAAACTGAAAAGCTTCAGCGCGCCGGGATCTTCGGGCCTGGTGGCGGTCGGTCCATTGCCGCGCGTTACCAGGATGACGGTCTGGCCGGAGGGGTCCATGCGCACCTGATGGCCGTAGATGCCGAAATCGAGCCCGGCGGGTTGCGCGATTTGGGGGCCGAGTGTGCCGTCGGGCAGGATGCGGTGGACGGTGAGCGAACTGGGGTCGTTGTGGGCGGTGATGATGTGGGTGCCGTCGAGGTCCGTGGTGGTGAAGATGGGGCGGGAGGGCAGGGATGCGGGCTGGCCGTGCGGGAGCAGGGCGCCGGTTTGCGGGTCGATGCGGAAGGCGGTAATGCCGTGATGGTCACCCTTTGGCGGCGTGGGCGCGGACGCGTAGCTGGCACCTCCATTACTCCAGGCAACATACAGGAATTTGCGGTTGGGCGAAACCCAGGCTTCCTGCACGTTGGCCGGCAGGGTGACGGTCGCGTGTTTGGTGAGCGTGGCCGTTTTCGTGTCGAGGTCGTATTGCGTGATGTCGGTTCCGAGGGCAGCGTAGAGTTCTGTTTTAGTGGAGACGGGGGGTGCGGCCTGACCCGTCATGACGGCCAGAAGGACGAGCGACAAGAGACGGAGAGCCCCACGGGAGGTATTTAGGATGCGCGATGCCATGCGTCGAGATGATATCGTCCCGGATGGGTCTGCGGCAACCGACCTCCAGCAGTCATCCTTCCCGATCATGAGACGCGGTAATGATCCGTTCGCTTTCATTTAACCCAATGGAACGATGCGTGCTTGGTGTCCAAGTGGCCAGATTATGAAGCAGATCCTCTGTATGGCGGCGCTCTTCGCCGGAGTAACGGCGCTGGTGAAGGCCGAAGACTGGTCCGGAATCCTGATTGACGCGACTTGCTATGAGCAGCGCCAGCAGGAAAAGACGGTTTCCTGCAGCGCGAATACCGGTACAACCGTGTTTGCGCTCAGCGTGTCGGGGAAGATCTACAAGCTGGATGCAGCAGGTAGTGCGAAGGCCGCAGCCGCGTTGAAATATGCCAAACCGGTTTCGGGCCCGGTTGCCGATCCCGGGTTACCACCAGTTTCGACCGGCGTGAAGGCCACCGTGACTGGCACCGAAGCGGGTGGAATGATTATGGTGGAAAGCGTTGGCCTGCAATGAACGGCGCGCGTATCTGGCCAGGTATGGGAGGCAAGGTATGAAGAACCGATATTTTGTGTGGCTGGCTATTCCGGCAATCGTATGGGTGGGACTGACGTGTGCTTTCGCGCAGAACGGGCCAGCGCCCGCAGACCCACAAGGTCAGCAGCCTGGCACATCACAACCGGCTCCGCGCGGACCGATCGAAGACCCGAATGCGCCGCAACCGCGTCCGGATGCGCCGATTCCGCGGCAAAGGACGCCGGTGCCCGATCCCAATAAGCCGATTCAGGATCCGAACAGACCGGACATGCCACATCCGGCCGCGCCACCCAGCAAGCCACAAACGCCGCCGATGTAATGTTGTTCGTCATTCTGCCAGCCAGCGGCGAGATCCGCGGCTCTGTCGACAACCTTACAAGTCGCCTGCCTTCATGCGATCGGCAAGATAATCGGTGGAACGCCAGGTGAGAGCGAGGATCGTCAGGGTTGGGTTCTTCTCCGACGCCGTGGTGAAGGCCGCACCATCGGTAACGAAAAGATTCTTCACTTCATGCGACTGGCAGAAGCCGTTTAGCGCGGAGCGTTTCGGGTCGGCACCCATGCGGCAGGTGGAATGCTCGTGGATAGCGAGGCCTGGCGTACCCATCGATGTCGCATCGTAGGGCAGGATTTCGGCCTTGGCGGCTTGCAGGATCGACGCCGCAGCTTCGTACATTTCCTTCGCCATCCTGTGCTCGTTCTCGCGGTATTTGTAATCGATACGGGCGATGGGAACACCGTAGCGATCCACGCCGGCATCGCCGACGGTGACGCGATTATCGGCATAGGGGAGAACCTCACCGTAAGGATGGAGCGCCACGAGAGCAGGATAGTTGCGCTTCACGCGCCGCTTGAAATCCGCACCGAAGCCGGGCAGCATCTTGGCGAAGCCAGCGTCCGCATTCGCGCCGCAGCCCCAGAATTGCATGCCGAAACCCCGCAGATAGTCGCGCTTGCGGCCGTCGCGGTGGTTATAGCGGGGAAGATACACGTGCTCGCCGCCGATGCCATCGTCATTCTGCACGGGGCCGCCGATCAGTTCCGGCACAAGGCCATACATATGAAGGCGCACCTGCTCAGTGAGATAGCGGCCGATCACGTCCGAACCATTGCCGATACCGTTGGGATGCCGGCCGGATTTCGAATTCAACAGAATACGCGTGGAATCGATACAGGATGCCGCCACGATGACGACGCGCGCACGGACGGTGCGTTCCTGCCTGGTGTTGCGGTCGAAATACTGCACACCGCTGGCGAGACCTTCGGCGTTGTTGAGGACGCGTGCCACCACGGCGTTATCCACCACGCGGAGTTTGCCCGTGGCGAAGGCGGGCTCAATCAGATAATCGGACGAATTGAAAAACGCACCGATGTCGCAGCCCTTGCCGCAGGCGCCGCAGTAGTGGCAGGGAGCTTTGCCGTTGTGCGCCTGGGTGAGCACGGCGCGCCGACCGGAGACCATGTTGAGACCGATGGTACGGGCGGCGCGCTGCATCAGACGCTCACCGCAACGGGGCGCGGGCGCAGGCAGGTGATAGCGGCTGCCGGGCAGTGAATCGCCATCGTCATCACCACCGCAGACACCGATGAGCTGATCAACCTGATCGTAATAGGGCGCGATGTCCTTGTAGCGAATGGGCCACGGAATCTCCCAGCCATCGCGCTCGGCGGCGGCGAAATCGAGATCGGAATAGCGAAGCGAAACACGGCCCCAGACGTTGGTCTTGCCGCCGCGCCCCCAGACGCGAGTCAAATCGAAGGGCTGGCCCTGCGGCGTGCTGTAGGGCTGTTCGCGGTGATCGAGATAGAACTGCGGCGGATGTTGCCCGGCGTCGAGGCGGCGCGGCGCGTCCCATGGCTTCACGTGGCTCCAGAACTGCGCGCGGTTGAACTTCGTGCCGGCATCAAGCATCAGCACGTTGAGGCCCTTGCGCGTGAGATTCCAGGCAGCCATGCCACCGGAAGCGCCAGTGCCGACGATCACAACGTCATGTACTTCATTGGTTCGCGGGGCCTGCATCATGACTGGTGCTCCGGATGCGTGCAGCCCTTGAACTCACTGAGATAAGTGTTGCCATGCCAGCCGAGTTCCTGCGCAAGGCCTTCCTGGGAGGAGTAGTAGCCGTCAATCGTGAGATCTTTAATGGTCTTGAAGAAGACTCCAAGTTCGGTATCGGGAGAGGCTTCCAGAGAAGTGAGCACTTCCGTCGCACGCTGGGTGTCGAGCGCGGCGAACTTCACCTGGTAGCGTTTGGTGCACTCGGCGTCGAGTTGCGCCATACCTTTGCGAAGCTGCGCGGCAAGCGCCCCGTTCATGGCCAGACGGCGGTCAATGGCGGCGGGCACACCGGCATCGGAAGCGCCGGGAGTATCAGTGCGGGGGATGATGGCATCCACCAGAGGGCTGAGCCACGTCATCTCGGCGGCGGTGAGAACTTTTGGCTTGTAGGCGCTGGAAATCTGCACCATTTGCCCCATGTCATGCGTTTGCGCCTGCAGGCCTGGGGCTGCGGCTGAGGCGGCAATGGCCGCCAGAACTTCGCGACGTGTTTTTCCTGTCATGGATGTCTCTCGGTCGCGATGATATCAACACGCGAGACCCGTAACGGCACGTCTGAAATGAGATCTGGTTACGAATCTGCCCCGAGTTAGTCTTTTTTGGGCTCGGCGTCGTCCGTCGTTCCGGACAGCAGCGACATCGAACTGCCGCTGGACGGTCCCAGCAGACCGGTCTTCATGTAGAGCAGAAGCTTGTCACGCGTGTCGGTGATGTCGAGATGCCGCATGGTGAGCTGACCGATGCGGTCCTGCGGGGAGAACGTCGATTCACCCTTTTCCATCGTCAACCGTTCTGGTTTGTACGTCAGGTTCGGGCTCGTCGTATCGAGAATCGAGTAATCGTTGCCACGGCGTAGTTCCACCGTCACTTCGCCGGTGACTGCGCGGGCAATCCAGCGCTGCGCGGTTTCGCGGAGCATCATCGATTGCGAATCGAACCAGCGGCCCTGATAAAGCAAGCGACCGAGGCGCAGACCGTTGATGCGGTACTGCTCGATCGTATCTTCGTTGTGAATACCGGTCACCAGACGTTCGTAGCCGATGAACAACAGCGCGAGCCCTGGCGCTTCGTAAATACCGCGGCTCTTGGCTTCGATGATGCGGTTTTCGATTTGATCCGACATGCCGAGTCCATGGCGGCCGCCGATGGCGTTGGCTTCAAGAACCAGCTGGACGGGATCGTCATAAGTCACGCCGTTCAGCGCGACGGGCTGCCCTTCTTCGAAACGGATAGTCACTGTTTCCGGCTTGATCGCAACGTTATCGCGCCAGAATGCCGCGCCCATGATGGGCTCGACGATCTTGACGCCCTTGTTGAGGGATTCGAGATCTTTCGCTTCGTGGGTGGCGCCCCAGATGTTGGAATCGGTGGAGTACGCTTTCTCCACACTCATCTTGTAGGTGAGGCCGTGGGCGAGCATATACTCGGACATCTCTTTGCGACCGCCGAGCTCGTCGATGAACGTCTGATCGAGCCACGGCTTGTAGATGCGCAGGTTGGGATTGGCGAGCAGGCCGTAGCGGTAGAAGCGCTCGATATCGTTACCCTTGAACGTGCTGCCATCACCCCAGATGTGGACGTCGTCTTCCTTCATCGCGACCACGAGCATGGTGCCGGTAACGGCGCGACCGATGGGCGTGGTGTTGAAGTAGTGCACACCGGCAGTGGAGATGTGGAACGCGCCGGATTGCAGAGCGGCGATACCTTCCGCGACAAGCTGCTTGCGGCAATCGATCAGGCGGGCCTTCTCAGCGCCGTACTGGAGGGCGCGGCGGGGGATTTCGTCATAATCGGGCTCGTCGGGCTGGCCGAGATTGGCGGTGTAGGAGTAGGGGATTGCGCCTTTGGCGCGCATCCAGTGGATGGCGGCGCTGGTGTCGAGTCCACCGGAGAAGGCGAGGCCGACTTTTTCACCGGCAGGCAGAGTTTGAAGTATGTTTCCCACGTGGAGTTCCCCTGAAATTGGCTTTGGAAGTGTTGGCCCGTGAACAGAGGCCAATATCCAGAATACCGTGGGGACACTTGCGCCCGCGCTGGAAATCCGCGCGCTAATGTGCCGCGGGTTTCGTCAGCAGGCCATTTACCTTCAGCCATTCTTCGAGGCGGTCCAGATAGTGATCCGCACCGCCGCCCTTCTTGCCAAAACCGTGCGCGCCCATCTGGAAGACGTGGAGTTCAGCCGAAGCGCCCGCCTTGATCCACGCGCCGAACAGGTCAATGGAGCCCTGATAGCCGACTGACTTGTCATCCGACGCAACCGCTATGAAGAGCGGCGGCACCGGTGCGCTGGGAGGAACGGTGGAACTGGCGCCTGCAGCGTAGATTGGCGCGGCGAAATCGGGACGGCCGTCGGCGGGTCCGTAGACCGCTGCGAGCAAGACGCCTCCGCCAGCGGAGAAGCCGATCATGCCGATGCGATTCGGCGCGAAGCCGTACTCGGCCGCATGCTGGCGAAGCACCCTCACGGCCTGCGAACCATCGGCGTTGGCCATGGCGCGAACATCCTGCCAGGCCTGCGGATTGGGCGTGGCTGCGGTGGACGACGTTAACGCACCGTTCGTTTGAAGACTGGCGGGAGCGGGATCGACCCACGTGGTTCTATACTTCAGAACGAACGCATCGATACCCATCTCATTGAGCCGCTTCGCTACGTCGACACCTTCGTAGGACATCATGAGGGTGCGATAGCCGCCACCGGGCGCGACGATCATGGCCGTGCCAATGGCCCTGGCCGGACCGGCGGGATAGTAGAGCAATACAGGCTTCGTGATGTTCTGCGCCTGAGGCTTATCGGCCGTGCCCGCCTTGATTTCGGCGTAGTGCCAGTTCTCCGAACCGGGAGCTACTCCGGGATACAGCGGGATCTCACGCGCAGGCGCGGGCAGCTGGGCTGAGGCGCTAACGGCGAGCGAGGCGGCGAAGGTGATCGCGATGACGGACAGACGGGGCAGCTTCATACACGGCAATCATACATCGAATAGAGGCAACAGTGAGAGGTGGTCAGGCTTTGCGCAGGTAGGTGGTGTAGGTCTCATCCCGCACTGCGTAGAACGGAGCGAGTTCCACGGGTTCGGCGGTAGTGCCCATGGTGAAAGCGGATGGCCGATGCGGGATGGGTTCCGGCTTCCCCGGTAATTCGAGCGGCTTGTCCTGCAGGTCTGACGCGGGATTCACTGCCACCATCATCTGTGCGCCGC
>CAIKAS010000253.1 GCA_903825445.1 uncultured Acidobacteriia bacterium | reverse complement strand
GGCTTCGTCCGGCCGGACAACCCGGTGATTCCGATCGCTATGGTGATGCCGATTGTGTCCGCGGGCCTGCCGCCTGGTCAGTACAAACTCGAAGTGTCCGTCATTGGACAGGAAAAAGTCGTCCGCACCGCGGATTTCGATATCAACTGACGGATTCTTTTACTTCACAAGCGGGAAGCCGAACGCATAAACTGTGCTGTCGTGAGTCCCTACGTACAACTGGGTCGCCCCGCCGGAAATCCCTGTCCGTGTGTACGAAGTCATCGTGGAACCGCTGTTCCAGATGTCCTTACCGGTAGCCCCGTCCAGCGCATAGAGGACAGCTGGATGCTGCGCGTCGCCGCCCGACACCGCAAACACAACACCGTTCACAATGGTCGGCGTCTGTGGCATCAGCAGATCGCGTGAAACCCAGGCAGCCTGCAGCGAGGGCTTCCCGCCGGCATCCACAACCTTGAAAGCCGCAATCGCGCCGTTCGTAACACTGCCATTCATCCCCGTGAAGCGCGTCGCGGAATTCGGAGCACCCGCAACAGGTGCCAGAATCCAGCGCGTGCCACCGGCTTCCCAGGTGGCCAGATCTCCGGTCCCGATATTGCCGACCACCGTCGATTGTGCCAGCGGCGTGCGATGATCCGCACCGCCCAGTGAAGCGCTGTCGAGCAGATAAATATGCCCATCCTTGTTGGCCGCCGCCACCAGATACTTGCCGTTATGAGAAAACACAACTGGTGACGTCGTGAATTCTGATTTCGCCGGCGTGAAGTAATCCTTCATCGCGAGCATCTTGCGGTCCAGCGTAACCACGGAATCGGAAAAACTGGCCGGAGAATAATCGCCATCTCCCGTGGTGGCATAAACCGTACCATCAGTTCCAAAAGCCGTCCCCGTGACGCTGCCGCCATTCGTCTTCCAGTTGTAGACCTTCTTCGCGTCGCTGAGCAGGTCGATCGCCCAGATGCCGTTCGGCACGCCGCCGCAGTTGCCCTTCGTCGCGGCGTAGACATCGGTTTCATTGAAGATCAAACCCGAAGCATTCACGTTAGGCGGCAGGAAGCGGATGGGATCCTGCGATTCTTCGCCGTTCGAGACGTATTCCAGGTGCAGCATGCCATCGCTGGACAGCGCGAAAAGATTGCCGCTGCCGAATGCCGCCGGCGGCCTCGGGCCACGCCCCGAAGCCGCGCCGGCCGCCAGCATCTGTTTCACCTGGACCGCGCCTTCCCTTGGCTCGCCCACAGCCGCCCGCGCGACCGTCGCGCCGCGCCCAGGGGCTACCGTGCCGAGCGGGTTGTCAGTCAGCGGAGTCGGCCGGCTCACGCCCGCCGTCATTCCACCGGGACAGGTCGCCGTACCGACTGGCGGATTTGGCAGATTGAAATGATGAGCCCACTCGATACGGCCCAGATCGCTGTCAATCGCTACAGTATTGTTCGACGCCCCGCCAAAGAACGCATACGAGCGAAACCCCCGATACGAAACGTAACGCGGAAAATCGACCGCCTGTGACAGCGCGTAGTCCTGTCGGGCGTCGTTGTTCAGCTTCACCTTCCACAAGAACTTGAAGCCGGAAGGCACAGCTGCAACCGAGATACTCGGATCGGCGCGAACCCATGAAGTGCGCTGTGCATCGCCGTTAGCGGTATTCCACGCCGGGCCGCCGCCAATCTGCGCCATTGCTGCGCCAGCGAATACCACCAAACAGCTTGCTCCGAAACCCAAACGACGACTCATAATCGATACCCTTTCAAAACGTCTTCTCTGCGGGTCTCTGCGCTCTCTGCGTGAAACCCTGGCCTACTTCTTAATTCCGTAGCAGTACAGAACCCCATCCCACGTGCCGATATAAACGCGCCCATTGGCCACGCTCAACTCACCGAAGTGCAGCCAGGATTTGATGTCGTCTCCGCTCGACCACAATTCCTTGCCCGTCTGCGCGTCCAGCGCATACAAGGTCGAGTGGGTCGATGCCGGAATGCGGCGCTGCGAAGTATCCTGCAGTCCTACGTCAGGATAAGCCTGCGCAGTTGCTTCACCGCTCGCGTACGTGAACACCACGCCATTCGCGACCACCGGCGGCTCACCCTGATCCAGATCGCGCGACATCCACACCGGAGCCAGTTCGATCTTGCCGTTGTTCTCCACCACTTTGAACGCCATCACGCCGCCCTTCTTCACCGGACCGTTCTCGATCGGCACTTTGAACTGCGAATGCTTCGGCCCCCAGAACGGGCTCAGCACCCAGCGTGTACCCTTCGCGTCCTGCCACGTGGCCAGCGATCCCCAAATGCCCGCCGATGCAAAGTTCACGTCTTCGTTGCAGAAGAGCGGGCTTTCGTAAAGTGCGCTGCGATGATCGTCGCCGCCAATGGACTTCGTATCCATCAGCCACAGCCGGCACTCCTTACTGCCGCTCACCATCAGTTCCTTGCCCTTGTAGTTGAAGATGACCGGCGTTACTTGCGCATCCAGATCGCGCTTGACGAGCCACGCCGCATTGCGCGGTCCGAAGTAATCGAACAGCTTCAGTTCCTTCGTATCAGGATCTTGTTTCAAACCCACGATGCCGTTGCCGTAGACGCCGTTTTCCGGATGCCACTGACCGTCGCCGGTACCTGTGTACATCGCGCCCGTTGTCGGGCTAACCGCGGGACCGGTCCGTCCCCACATGCCGCCGCCCGCCGGACCCCAGCTGCCAACCTTGTTGGTCGCCAGGTCGTATGCGTACGCCACATTTGGATTCCCGCCGCAACCCTGCGAGGTATGCGTGTAGATCACGCCCTTCACCACGTTCAGCGCCCATATCTTGCCACCCGGCGGCACGAACTTATTCGGCGGCGCGATGTCTTCGCCGTCCGCCAAATTCAGCTGGTGCAGTAACCCATCGCCGGAGACCGCATAGATGGTGTACTTACCGGGCGTCGCCGTCGCCTGAATATAAGGCGTCGCCGTCTGTCCGCCGGGGCATAGGATACTGCCGTTCTCGATCGGGCTGTAATCGCCCGACGTGCTGCTGAACTGCTTCGTCCAGATCACCGTGCCCTTATCGACGTCAATCGCGAAGAGCTTGTCGGTGATAGCCGCTACCAGCGCAACCTGCTTGGGCCCGCCCTTCGTGGTCACCCGGTTGGTGATCAGCGCCGTGAAGAGGTTCGACATGACGCGAGGCTTGGCGTCCAGCTGCAGCTTCCAGAGCAGTTTGATATTTTTCGCTGTCGTGGGGCTGATCAGCTTCTCGTCTTTCTGCCAGTGAGTGCGCTGGCTGTCGCCGCCATCGGTGAGCCAGTCCGCGCTCCAGCCGATCGCGGCGCAGAGGGTCAGGGCGGAGATGAATACGATTTTTCGCATATAATTTAGCCTTTCAAAGTCTGATAACCGTTACTTCACCAGCGGGAACCCGAAAGCGTAAATCGTGCTGTCGTTCGTCCCCAGATACAATTGGCTCGCACCGCCGGAAATACCGGCGCGCGCAAACGACGTCATCGTCGTGCCACTATTCCAAAGGTCCTTGCCGGTTGAGCCATCAAGCGCGTAAAGAACCGCGGGATGCTGAGCGTCGCCGCCCGATACGGCAAATACAACGCCGTTCACAATTGCCGGCGTCTGCGGAATCAAGAGATCGCGCGAGACCCAGGCCGGCTGCAACGATGGCTTGCCGCCCTGATCCACAACTTTGAACGCAGCCACTGCGCCGTTCGTCACATTGCCGTTGGTACCAGCGAATCGCGTTGCCGAATTCAGCCCGCCAGCCACCGGCGCCAGTATCCAGCGCGTGCCGTCGTCTTCCCACGTCGCTAGTGAACCGGTCGTTATCCCGCCGAAGGCCGAGGATTGCGCCAGCGGCGTGCGGTGATCCGCGCCACCCAGCGATGCCGCGTCCAGCAGATAGATCTTGCCGTCTTTGTTCGCAGCCGCCACCACTTCCTTGCCCTGCCACGTAAACAAAACCGGCGCGGTTGTGAATTCGGATTTCGCGGGCGTGAAGTAGTCTTTCATCTTCAGGCCCTTGCCTTCCAGAGACACTACGGCGTCCGAGAAGCTCGCCGGCGAATAGTCGCCATCTGCCGTGGTCGCGAAAACCGTGCCATCGGCTGAGAAGGCCGTGCCCACAACGCTGCCGCCGTTCGACTTCCACGAACTGACCGCCTTGTCGGAACTCGTGAGATCGAGTGCCCACACGCCGTTCGGTACACCTCCACAATTGCCGCTGGTGGACACGAAAACATCACTCTCCGTGAAGATCAGGCCCGAAGCCTTGGCGTTCGCAGGCAGGAACCGGATCGGCGCCATCGCGTCCTCGCCGGTCGATACATAGACAACATGGACCATGCCATCGCTCGTAAGCGCGAAGAGATCGTTCGTACCAATCGCCCCGCCGCGGCCGCCACCTCCGCCACCACCACCACGCCCACCGGACGCACCCGCTGCGCCCCCCGAAGCACCGCGACCGCCCCGTCCACCGCGACCGCCACCGCCCGCAGCCTGCGCCGCAATCTGTACCGCACCCTGGCCTGGCTGACCAACTGCGCTGACCGCGCCACGACCACCGCGACCACCACCCGATGCCCCAGCCGCTCCACCACCCCCGCCGCGTCCGCCACCACCGGCACCAACAGCGAGTGCCGCCGGTCGGCTCACGCCAGCGGTCATGCCTCCCGGGCACGTTGAAGTTGCCTGTGGAATCGGAATTGGGATGTTGCGAGACCATTCCAGCCGGCCGAGATCGCTATCGAGCGCAATCAGATTATTCGAAGAACCAGCAAAGAACGCGTACGCGCGGAAACCCCGGTAGCCGATGTAACGCGGCAGCTCGATGGCCTGCGACAAAGAGATTCCAGCCCGAGCCTCGTTGTTCGCCTTCACCTTCCACAAAAACTGGAAGCCTGGTTTCTGCATGCTTGCCACAGAAATATTCGGGTCGGTGCGCACCCACGACGTACGCTGCGCGTCGCTCCCCGTTGTGTTCCACTGTGCCGATGCTAGTCCTGCCAGCGCCAGAAAACATGCTGCGCCGAAGACGATTCGACGACCTGGTCCCGCCATGATGCAATCTCCTTTCAAACCCAAGGAACAATTAAATCACAAATTGCGACTCGTGGCGTCTATTTTTTGACGTGCGATTGGCCCGTAAGTGGTTGGACCATTTGAACTTGGGCGCAGGTACGCTATTTGCCGCTGGTCAAACCAAGCGTCCATTTGATCGCTTCGAGGTACATTTTCTGGACTCTCGGGTCGTCCCAGGTTTCGGCGGCGTGTCCGAAGGTGGAGTAGAAAACACGGCCTTTGCCGTACGACTTCGTCCACGCAACGGGGAAGTCTTTGTCGGTGCGGTGCAGGTTCTGTGCCTTTCTGTAATCGAGCTTGCTCGCATCGAGACTGGCCAGAACGTGGACCTTATCGCGGGAGAAAGGGGCTTGGTGGACGTAGATTTCGTCGTGGATGGTGAAGCTCAGCGGAAACGCCTTCATGGCAGGGAAGTTCGGATCTTCCACGATCACTGGGGCATCGAACTGTCCCCACGGATGATTGTCGAAATACCCGCCGACCATCTCGCCGAACTCGGGCCAGGTGAAGAACGCGTCGTCACCCGTATGCGCCGCGACGAAACCCTTGCCATCGTCGTGAACGAATGAGAGGAGATCTTTCTTCTGCTGGTCCGACAGATCGTTCTCGCCCGTACCCATAAAGAAGATGGCGTCGAAGTAGTCCAGGTTCTTCGCGTTGATATTCGCCCCAAGCTCCGGAGTACGGGGATCGTGGCGCTCAATCTTGCCCTTGGTCAGCAGTTGCGAATCGGTCCGGATGTAAGTTACGTAGATACCGGATTCATAGCCCAGGCGATCGATTGTCGCCAGCGCGTGAGAAACCGAATCGTGCTGAAAGCCCGTGCGAACATCACCGATAGCGAGAATGTGTTTCTTCGCAGCGGCCGGAGCAGGAGGCGCCTGCGCCAGAACGGTAACGACAAAAGCCAGAATGGACAATGCGGCCAACGCCGCGAGATTACGTAGTTTCATTTCGTGATTCAGTATATCCGTTTGCGCTTCTACTGGCGCCCCAGATACTTCTCGTACAGTTCAGTCTGGTGTGTATTCAGATCCACTTCTTTGCCGCCAATAATCAGGTGGACGATGTGGGTCTGAATCTCAAGCGGATCGCCGTCGGTGACCAGCAGATCCGCCACCTTGCCTTTCTCGATGGAGCCAATTTTGTCCGCCACACCCCAGATCTCCGCCGGGTTGATGGTAACGGCCTTCAGCGCTTCCTCGTAAGGAAGGCCATAAGCCACGGCGGTCGCCGCCTGGTAAGGCAAATTGCGCACAAACTGGTTTTCCGTGAACGTGCCGAATGCGAATTTGATCCCCGCCTTGTATGCTTCGAGAGGCAGTGTGAACGGCTGATCGTAGGCGTCGTCTTCTCTATTGGGTAACTCAAGAACGCGTCCGAAGATAATCGGGATATTCTTTGCCTTCAGCTCCGCCGCAGCCTTGCCCAGTTCGCGCGGATGCAGGATAACCAGTTTGACCTTTTGCTCGTCGGCGAATTTGATGGCATCGAGGATGAAGCGTTCGCGGCCCGCCGAAACGGCGAGCGGCTCGCGGCCTTCCAGCACCGGTATCATTGCCTCGAACTTCAGGTCGGGCTTGAAGCCGGGAGTCCCCGCGAGAGCCTCTTTCGCCTTCAGGTAGTGCCGCGCCGATTCGAGGAAATCACCCAGCTTGCGAATCTGTTCCTGATAGTTGCGCAGCTGTTGCGCGAACCCGCCTCCCGTGGCACCCGGAACCGCCGGTGCTGCCGGGGTTTCCGCCGAAACCGCGCCCCCGCGTCCTGGACTCGCGAGGGTCGGGAAAGGCACCAGCATCGCGGCCGACCGGCTGATCTCCATCTGTTCCCACGTCCAGCCGTCGGTATGGATCATCGCGCCTTGTCCGGATATCAACTGGGCGCTCGCACTGCCTGGAAGCGTCATCACGCTGGTGATACCGTTAACCCGCACGACGCGGAAATGCTCACTCGCCGGATTCACGGAGGCCAGCGCGCGAATCTGAGGCATGAACTCACCTATCTCTCCGCTATCGTCGGTCTCCCGGACGGCGGTAATTTCCGAAAGACCAAGTTCGGTCGCGGAATCGATCAGACCGGGGTACACCCGCAGGCCCTTCGCCTCCAGGATCTTCGCGCCTTTCGGCGCCACCAGTTTCGGGCCAATGTCCGCGATCTTGCCATCCTGCACCAGCACCGAGACATCTTTCATTTCGGTACCGGTGACTGGAAACACATCGGCGTTGTGAATGAACAGCACCTGTCCGAAGGCACCACCAGCAAGCATCACCGCCGTAAGGAGCAGTTTCTTCATGGCGTCACCTGCGCGGGGCCGGCCGGGGGCGTCGCCGAAGGTGTCCCCGGTGTTCTTGGCGTTGCCGCTGCAGCCTTCTTTTCTTTGTCGATCAGTCGCTGTTTCTCTGCTTCCAGAGCCGCGCGCCCAGCCACTTCGGTCTCGCGATCGAAGTACACCTTGCCATCGATCATGACCTTCTCCACCTTGGCGAAATCCGACAGCGGAAACTTGTCGAAGACCACCAGATCGGCATCTTTGCCAACCTCAATGGATCCCACGCGATTGTCGATTCCAAGTTGTTTCGCCGGGTTCAGCGTCACCATTGCCAGTGCGTCATCCTGAGATACGCCGCCATATTTCATCGCCTTGCCCGCTTCGCTGTTCAGGTGGCGCATCAGCTCGGCATCGTCACTATTAAGACTGACGAGGACGCCTTTCTTCGTCATTAGCGCCGCGTTGTACGCGATCGCGTCCCGGACTTCTTCCTTGTAGTCGAACCAATCGCTGAAAGTGGAAGCTCCCGCACCGTGCGCCGCGATCTCTTTCGCCACCTTGTAGCCTTCGAGCACGTGCTGCAGCGTGCGTATCTTGAAGCCGTAATCGTCTGCCACGCGCATGATCATCAAAATCTCGTCAGCGAGGTAGCTGTGCACGTGAACATAACGCTTGCCCTCCAGCACTTCCTTCAACGGTTCGAGCTTTAGATCTTTGCGCGGCGGAATCGGATGTTCGCCTTTGGCTACAGCGGCGGCGTAAACATCCCATTCGGCCTTGTACGCCCTGGCATCGTTAAGCGCCTCGCGAATTACGTCCTCCACGCCCATACGGGTGGCTGGGTAGCGCGCGACGGCGTTGAGCGCGCCGTTGGCAGGATTGCCCTGCCGTTTCGGGTTCTCGCCTAACGCGAACTTGATGCCGGGCAACGCGCCCTCAAAGATCATGCCCTCGGCGTCCTTGCCCCATCGCATTTTCAGGACAATGGTCTGCCCGCCGATGGCGTTGGCCGATCCATGCAGGATGTTCGCTGTGGTCACGCCGCCGGCAAGTGCCCGGTAAATCGCAATATCCTCTGGATCGATCACGTCGCGCACGTTCGCCATCGAGGATACTGACACGCTGCCCTCATTGACGCTTCCGTCTATCGCGATGTGTGAGTGGCAATCGATAATGCCGGGTGTAACGTAATGCCCTGTGGCATCGATGACGGTGGCTCCGGGTGGCACCGTTACATTCGTCCCGACTTCAGCGATCTTGCCATCCTTAATCACCACAGAACCGACGAAGGTTCCCTTGGAAACGGTCATCACGGTCCCGTTCCGAATGACGAACGTTTGCGCGCATAAGGGAGTGAGCGCTGTGAGCAAAGTGAGCGCGACGTTCAGTCTCTTCATCATTTGCCTCCCCGGCCACCGCGCCCGCCCGAAGCGCCAGCGGCTCCAACCGGCGGCAACTGCGGTTCGTACTTATGGCCGTCCACAATGATCATCTGCACGGTGGTCGCGTCGTCGAAAAGATCGCCTTTCGTGACCACGAGATTTGCGATCTTACCTTTTTCGACGCTGCCTACGCGATCCGCCACGCCATAGATCTCAGCCGGTGAAAGCGTCAGTGCGCGCACGGCCGCTTCGCGCGGCAGGCCCGCGTCGATGGCCTTCTTAACGGCACGCTGCAAATCGCGCGGCTGCTCAATGCCGTCCGCATAGAACGCGAACTTCACACCGGCCTTTTGCAAGACCGCTGAGGCCGATGGCGCTTTGTCACGTTGTTCCAGAACGCGCAAAACACCGGGCTCGTCCGGATCGGAATCCACGGCGCGTACCGGAAACTTCAGGCTCACCAGCATTGGCGTGTTGTACTTCTTCAGCAATTCCGCCACTTCTGGGCGGTAAGCTTCCAAACCACCGTAGAGCACCGTGTTCTGTTTCAATTCGGCTGCGAGATGCAGCATGCGGTCGACCTCAACCAGGCGGTTGGCGGGCAGCAGCAAGCGCTTCGACGCCGCGATGCCTTCGAGCGCACGGTCGTATTCGGGTCTTTGCATGCCACGCGGATCGCGGGCATATGCCGCTTTGACTGCCTCATAGTGATCGAGATCCAGATAGACCTGACGAATGTAGGCGATCACGCCCATCAGCGCGGAAGGGAAACCGCCGCCTCTGCCCGCCAGAGAGAGGGCCGCATATTGGCCAAGCGGCGACACGACAATCATGCGGGACGGCTTCTCGTCGGACAGCAGATCGATGAGCGCACCCTGTCCGCCGAAGATGCCGCGTTCGGGAAACGTCGCGGTCGTGGTGATTCCCGCGCCCCGGACCAGCGCAATCCGCCGGTCCGTCGCCACGATTTCATCGGCGGCAAGCGCCCAACTGGTAGTGCGCGGCCTGTCCTCAGGTCCGTTCGAACGGGCGACGGGAACTGCAGGGGCGACGGGCGTTGCGACTGGCGGAATACCGACGGTGCTGAGCGCGTCGATCAAACCGGGGTAGACGGTCAAGCCGTCGCCCTCCACAATCCAGGCGTCTGCAGGAACGGCGACACCTTCGCCCACGGACTCAATGAGGCCCTTACGGACGACAACCGTGCCCTTCGCAATCACCGGGCCGCTGACAGTCACGATCCGCGCGTTTCGGATGGCCATGGCGGATGGTTCATCCGCTATGGCGCACAGACTCGTGAGTAACAGTGCCGCAGCCAAGCGTCGCATGAAGATGGAGACCAGTCTAGCGCATTCGGGTGCACCCGCAATTGCAGTTCTGGACTTTACCCCGTTGAGCAAAAGGTCCGGACAGTTGGTCGCTATGGCGGCGTGACGGGTACGGTGGTTTCTGTTGGCTTTCGTCATAGCGGCTCCTTAAATGCAAAACGCCGGCAGGCAGTCATTTGCGACCGTCCGCCGGCGTTGGTTTTACTCTGAGGATTCTTAGCGGACGCCGAGAAGAACCTCGGTTGTCAGCTGGTCGAGTTTTTCGTAGGCGAGGCCTCGGGTGGCGATGACTTCGCGATCGAGGTTTGCGCCCAGCAGCGCTTTCACGCTGGCGGCCGAGTAACTCGATACCGACGGGGCCTTCTTGCCGGCTGCGATGTTTTCTTTCAGCAGCGCCTGGATTTCCTTATCGGCGTTCCAGCGCTTGGCGGCGGCCTTCAGGATGAGATAGGTGCGCATGCAGCCCTTTGCGAATTCCTTCACGCCCGCATAGTCTTCCGTACGATACGCGTGGGCATCAAAGTGGCGCGAGCCGGCGTAACCGACGTCTTCGAGGAACTTGACGAGGAAGAACGCCGCGCGCGGATTCGCTGCACCGAAACGGAAGTCCTGATCGTAGCGGCCCGGCACCTGATCGTTGAGATCGATGTGGAAGAGCTTACCTGCGTCCCAGGCCTGAGCAACGGCGTGGACGAAGTTCAGTCCGGCCATGGTCTCGTGCGCAACCTCGGGATTCACGCCCACCATCTCGGGATGCGCCAGGGTCGGGATCAGGCCGAGGTAGTTGCCGGTGGTCGCCATGTAGATATCGCCGCGCGGTTCATTCGGCTTGGCTTCCATGGCGAATTTGTAATCGTACTTCTTATCGAGAGAATACTCGCAGAGGTAGTTGATCGCTTCGCGGAGCCGCTTCACGGCGTCATCGGCGCGACGGCAGGCATCGGTTTCCGTGCCTTCACGACCACCCCAGAGAACGAAGATCTTCGCGCCAAGTTCGGCACCGAGATCCATGGCGCTCATGGTCTTGCGCACCGCATAGGCGCGCACGCGGGCGTCGTTCGAAGTGAACGCGCCGTCGCGGAAAACCGGATCGTAGAACAGATTCACGGTCGCCATCGGGACCACGATGTTGTTGGCCTTGCAGGCAGCTTTGAAACTGCTCACGATCTTGTCGCGTTCGGTGGGCGTGGCGTCGATCGGCACCAGATCGTTGTCATGGAGGTTGACGCCCCATGCGCCGACTTCGCCCAGCATGGCGACGGCGTCATTGGGAGGCAGCGGAGGACGCACCGCTGCGCCGAACGGGTCGCGGCCCTGATTAGCAACGGTCCAAAGACCAAAAGTGAATTTGTGTTTCGATGAAGGCTTGAAGGGATCGCTCATGATTGGTAAATGTCTTTCAGCGCCGGGTAGACGCGGCTGTATCTCTTGTACTGCTTATCCATTATCGTCCGGTTAGCGGCGATGGGCTGGACGACTTCCGCACCCTGGACGTATTTATCGCAGGCTTCATCCACACTCGGCCAGATGCCGGTGCCGACTCCGGCGAGAAGCGCCGCGCCGTATGCGCCGCCTTCATCCGCCGCGATGGTTTCGACCGCATGGCCGTATACATCAGCCTGAATCTGCTTCCACAGCGTGGAGCGCGCACCGCCGCCGGTGACGCGCACCTTGTTCACGGGCACGCCGAGTTCGGCGAAGATCGTGAAGCTATCGCGCTGGCTGAAGGCAACGCCTTCCATCACGGCGCGGGCCACGTGTCCACGGGTATGGCTCGCCGCGAGGCCAGTGAGGGCGGCGCGAACGGAAGAATCGAGATGTGGAGTGCGCTCGCCCATTAGGTAAGGCGCCCACAGAACTCCATCGCAGCCGGGTGGAACGCTGGCGGCTTCTTTCGAGAGCTCGGCATAGGAATAGCCGGGCGCGCAGAACTGATCGCGAATCCATCGCAATGAGAGACCGGCCGCCTGCGTAACTCCCATCACGTGCCAGCGATTTGGAATGGCGTGGCAGAAGGTGTGGAGGCGGCCTCCGGGATCGAGTGAGGGCAGTTCAGTGGCGGCGAAGACGACGCCGGACGTGCCAAGGGTGACGCTGACGGCACCCGGACGCGTAATGCCCATGCCGATAGCGCCCGCTGCCTGATCGCCCGCACCAGCCACGATGGGTGTGCCGGCGGGGATGCCGGTGATGCCTTCGGCTTCTGCTGAGACGCGTGCGCAGACTTCGGGAGATTCGAATACGAGAGGCAGCAGGGCAGGATCGATATCGACGATGCCGAGCAGTTCCTTTGACCAGCGGCGGTGCGTGACGTCGAGCATCAGAGTGCCGGAAGCATCGGCGACATCGATTGCGTATTCGCCGCTGAGACGGAAGCGGACGTAGTCTTTCGGCAACAAGACGTGGCGGACTTTCTTCCACGTTTCGGGTTCATGCTGGCGGACCCAGAGGAGCTTGGTCAGCGTGAAGTTATTGAGAGCGGGATTGCAGGTCAGTTCGAGGAGACGCTTCGCGCCGACCTTTTCCGTGATCCACTGGCACTGCTCATCGGTGCGCTGGTCGCACCAGATGATGGAGGGCCGGAGGACCGCTCCGTTTTCGTCGAGAAGAACAGCCCCGTGCATCTGGCCGGTGAGGCCTACGCCACGGATCTGTTTAGGGTCGATGGCGGCGGATTTGATGACGTCGCGAATCGCCTGTTGCGAGGCGCGCCACCAGTCAGATGGTTCCTGCTCCGCCCAAGCGGTTTGGGGCGAGGTGAAGGGCGCGTGCTCGGTGGTGCAGCTCGCGAGCACGGAGCCGTCTTCCGACACAAGAACGGCACGCGAGCCGCCGGTGCCTACGTCTATGCCAAGGATAGGAATTGTCGTGTCTCCGTTATTTCGATACCGAGTTGAACGCGCCGGCTGAAAACCGGCGGCGGGCAGGATCGCCCGCCCCCCAAACGGAACGCATCTACTTCAGGTCTCCCTGGAGGCTGAAGGCGTAGAAATACTCTCCGGCGGCTACTACTACGTATTGCTTGCCATCGAGCATGTAGGTGATGGAGTTCGATGGATTGCCGAGCAGGCCGGAATGCCAGAGCGGCACGCCGGTCTTGGCGTCCCAGGCGACATAGTTGCTGTAGCCATCGCCGCCGAAAACGAGGCCGCCTGCCGAGGTGAGCAGGTTCTGCGCACCGCGTCCTAATGCGCGCTTCCAGACGATCTTGCCGGTCTTGTAATCTATCGCGCGAAGCTCGCTGGCGAGCGAGCCACTGCCGTGTTCAGCTGCGCCGTAACCTTCGGGCTGTGGGTCGAGATCGGTCCGGTAGAAGATCGTGTACTGTTGTGACGTGCCGACGTAGAAGAGACCAGTATCGGGATTGAACGCGGGGCTCGGATAGCCAGTTGCACCACCGGAGGGCGGCGATGTCAGAGTTCCCGCTGCCGAGGGTTCCTTGCTCTTATCGGGAATCGGCTGTCCGTTCGGCGCAATGCCGGTGTACCAATTGAGATTTTCCACGAACGGCGTGGTGGAGATGTTTTTGCCGGTGACCCGATCGAGGACGAAGAAAAGTCCGCCACGATAGGCCTGCAGCAGGAGTTTGCGCGGCTGGCCGTTGATGACACCATCGGCGAGCACGGGGATCTGCGATGCATCCCAATCGTGCGTATCGTGGGGCGACATCTGGAAATACCAGGCCATCTTGCCAGTATCGGGATTGAGGGCGATGACGCACGAGGTGTAGAGATTATCGCCGGGTCGACTTTCGCCGACCATGGTCGGTTCGACGTTACCTGTTGTTATGTAGAGCAGGTTCAGGTCGGGATCGTAAGAGGGCGGGGTCCAGACGCCGCCTCCGCCGTGTTCTGCGGCCTTCTTGCTGGGCCAGGTATTGAAGCCCGGATCGCCTTCATGGGCGGTGGTCCAGAAGTGCCACTGAACGTCGCCGGTTTCAGGGTCGCGGGCTTCGGCGTAGTTCGCCATATCGAGGAAGTCGCCACCAACGCCGACAACGACATGGTTCTTGATAATGAGCGGAGCGTCAGAGCACCAGTGATCCTGCTTGACGTCGGCGAATTCTTTGCTCCAGCGCTCCTTGCCAGTCTTGAGTTCGAGCGAGACGAGATGGCAATCGGGAGTTTCGAAATAGATCCAGTCGCCGTAGGTGCCTGCGCCACGATTGCCGAGGGATTCAGCCGGGACGCCCTTCCAGACGTAGTGCCAGATTTCGCGGCCGGTGCGGGCATCGATCGCAAAGAGCGAATTCGGTTCCGTCATATAGAGAACGCCGTTCACGAGGAGCGGCGTGCCACTGTTGTTCGCGGTTGCGTTGGGCGGAGGCGGAGTGCCGGGGCCATCGGTATAAGTGGCCGGCGACTGCATGTTGACGCGGGAGATCCAGGCGAGCGTGAGGCCTTTGACTGTCGTGGAATTGATCTGCGTAAGCGGGCTGTAGCGCTTGCCGGAATAGTCGCCGCTGAACGTCGGCCACATATCGGGCTTCGGATGCAGCAGATCTGCCGCGGTGACGGCCTGGGCGCGCGCGAGGGGCGCAGCGCTGTGGACCAGCAGTAAGGCGGGAACGCAAAGGAGAAGGGATTTCGCGAGTGATTTCATGGTTATTCTCATTTGGTTGTTTTCCTATTTCAATGTCGCGAGATATGCGGTGAGGTTGTGCATATCGCTGTCTTTCAGGGTCCTCATAAGTTCGAGGTGACCGGCGAGCGGATCGGTGAGATCCACTTTGGGCACTCCGTTGTTGCGCGCCCAGGTTTGCGTGGAGCCATCGTCGAAGCGCAGTGTGACGTCGAAGTCTGTCACGCGAATCGGCAGGCCTTTAAAGGTCTGGCCATTGGCGAGCGTCACGGTTGCGGTAATAGCGAGAGGATCGGGAGGACCGGCGGGTACCGGGCCGCCGCGTCCGCCACCACGACCACCGCGTCCGCGCTGGGGCATGACGATGCGGTCCTGAAGAGTTACTGCGTCGTATTTCGCGCCGACGCCTTTGAGATTGCCCTCGACGGAGTGGCACTTCGTGCAGCCACCCGCGCCGTTGAAGTAGGCTTTACCGGCATCGGCATTGCCCGCCTTGAGAACTTCATCGGGGTGCGTGTCGCCACCGCGATTGAGCGCGGCTACGGTGATACGGGAATGAATATAGACGGCGATATCGTAAATGGTGGCTGGCGGGAGATCGAGTTTCGCGACGCCCTGGTGTTTCGCACCCTTGAGGTATTCGCCCATGCCGATGCCGTCTTCGTCGTGGAGAGAGACATCGGAAACGACGAGGTCGGGACCGGACTTACCACCCTTGGCTCGTTCACCGTGGCAGTAGCCGCAATTGGTGTTATAGAGCGGCAAGCCCCGATCGGCGGCATCTTGTGGATAAGCCTTAAAGCGTCCACCCAAAAGCTGAACGGGGGGCGGGCCGCCGCTGGCTCCTGCTGCGCCGCGGCCACGGCCGCCGCCCTGGGCGAGGGCGGAGGTGGCACATGCCAGAGCGATGCACAACATGAGCATCGGGGTATTGAGATTCTTCCTCATTAGGTGTCCTTTGTCTAATCCTTGAAATGGGCAGGTTACCAACCTGCCCCACATTCTATTTCTTGACTTCTATTTCTTTACGGCGGCAGGACCGGAAGTGAGAGAGTTCAGGCCGTTGGGGTAGTGCGGGTCCATGGCGGCGATATCGGTGCGATAGCTGACGGTATCGGCAGTCGGGAACGATGCCGGCACCTTTTGGGTGACCTTGCCCGTGGCGGCCCATTCGACGCCACGCTGGTAAGTCACAATGCCATCGACAGAGGCGAGCGCGTTCACGTCATGACCGAAAGTGGTGTGGAAAATGCGGCCTTTGCCGTAACTGAGAACGATGAGGCTGGGCTCATCCATGCCGGTGCCCTTGTTCGTCGGATCTGAATACGAGGTGGCGAGGACGGTCATGTTCTTGCCGGGTCCGCGAAGGTTGGCGTAGAGCTCATCGCCCTGGTGCATCCAGACTTTGGGGAGACCTTTGACGATGGGGTGCTCGGGGTCTCGGACGGTCACCTGATAAGGGACGCGGTTGCCATGCTGGCCGGCGGGGCCGGGGGTGGTGTCGGCTGTCAGTTTGCCATCCTTATAGATCCAGTGCGGGCCGGTTTTTTCGTCGCGTCCGCGCCAGCCGCCGATACCGATCATTTCGTTGAACTGGTCCCAGGAGCCGAAGGCGTTGTCGGAGGCGTGGACGATGACGACGCCGCCACCGTTTTTCACGTACTGTTCAAAGGAATCTTTGAGGGCCTGGGGCCAACGCTCATTGGGGGCGTCGTAGTTCCAGACGATGACCTGATACTTGCTCCACTCGGGCTTGAAGTTTGCGAAATCTCCACCGGCAGGCGGGGCGGTGACGACATCGACGAGGAAGAGATTGGTCTCGTCGAGTTCCTTTTTCAGGACGGGGGTGGTGAGCTGCCAGGCGTGGTAAGTGCCGCCGCTTTCGCCATCGAGGAGCATCACTTTGATGAGTCCTGCGTCTTTCCCCGGGCTGGCGGCACCCGTGGGCAGCGGGGCGAGGAACGACGCGCCAATTAATAGTGTTAGTAGCGATGTCTTCATAAAACGATTAGATCCCTGGCAGAGGCGCCGAAACCGGGGTTGGAGTGGAAAGGTCGGGCCAACCGGAGGACTCGGGCGGTACCTCGGAAGCATATCAAAGGACAGAGGTTTATGCAACAGATTGGGCGGGAAGCACGTCAGGCGAGGCGGATTAGCTGGCTGATGGGTTTCGAGTGGGTTTCGCATGGGTCTTAACGGCCTCCAAATGGCTTTCGAATGGGTTTCGGATGGGTTATGAATTGGCTTACAAATGGGTTATTCGCATGGCATCGGTTCATTAGTTTCATCGGAATGCGTTAGATCGGCTGGCGAAACGTTCTGTTCGGCGAGCTGGTTTTTCTTTTCGCGCAAACGTTCGAGCCGGGACAGCGCCCGATAATAGGCGCGCTGGTATTGCGCTTCACCGCTGCAAAGGAGGGCCGGGTGACGTGAATTGTCGGCGACGGCGCGGAGGGCCAGCACTGTCCGGATGATGGGGTGTTGGTCGCGGGCCGAGGGGTCCTGACGACTGTATTCGTAGCTAACGCCTGCCGCATCGAAAGCCCAGCCGCGGAGGATCCGCCAGCGGGCTACGGCCATATCCGAGACGAGTAATTGTTCGTTGGGGGTCTCCGGGAGGAATTCGGCTTCGAGACTGCGCACGAGTTTGGCGAAACGGTCCTGGGACTCGCCGGGGAGGAGGAGGACCCGGCCCAGTCGCTTGCAGGCGATGGGATTCGGGAGGGATTTGACGCGGCGTGGGGATTTCGGGCCGGTCGATTTTTGGGCGTTGGCGCGGTTGGCTGCGAGTTGTTTATCGGAGACTGGCATACGACTAGAAGTATGCATGGGGAGAAATGAGCTGGAGATGGATGTTGTTGATTTTATTGAGTGGGATTGCTGTGACCGGGAAAAACGAACGTCGGAAACTTTTTGGCCACCGATAGATCCGCCACGAGCCGCTCCTGCGGTCACTTGAATCCGTTTGTTTTCTGGTTGAGTACGAATTCGGAAGATTTTTAGCGTATTTCAAATGGTGATTGCTTCGTCTGTTTCGTTGGCGTATATTTGTACAAACCCATGCCTGAGCCTAAAGACGTGATCATTGGCATCCTTGGTGCCTCTGTCGCACTGGCGGGCCTTTTACTGGTATTCTCTGGTCTGCTTTTTTCCCAGGCAGCCGCATTTCCAAGAGACACGACGGACGATGTAATTATTGATGGGTTTAAGCGTGCCGCTCGGATGGCATGTTGGCCGTTCGCGGTTGCTCTTGTCATTGCAGGGGCGTGCGTTCTGTGGCTTCTGTGCCCGCTTCAGGCCGAATACCTGTTTTCTTGGATATCGTTTTTAATCCTGCTTATCTGGACCGTAGCCTATGGTTTCTGGGCGTCATGGAGGCTTCTGTGAGCCTTACGCTCGAACGCCTGCATCGACTGCGTGCCAAGGGCTTTGAGACGCTCTATACAGATCACGAGGTCAAATGGAAGGAAATGGTTGACAACGCCAAAGAGTACGCCAAGACCTTCATCGGGGCGGGTGAGAAAATAAGACCAGGTGACGTATCTGAGATACTTGAGAACGCTTTACGTGTGGACCCGGATTTTGAAGCGTACGTAAAACTGAAGGGCCTTCAACAGAAGTATTGGGTCACGTATTTTTCAGACTACGTTCTTGATCAAGTGTTCCCCCCAGCCGCTATCGTGTAAAGGAGATAAAAGCAGTGACACAACTATCCTCAAAGAGCGTGGCCGAACGATTCCTGAAGGATCAGTTCGCAATCATGAAAAAATACGGCAGATCACCTGAACTCAGCCCGGAGAAATACAAGGCTCTTCTTTCTGCAACGCGCCGAAGCTTTGACACGCTTAGGCCGAGTAGGGAGAAGACAGTGCTCAGCCACAACAAGAAGACTCTGACAGCACGGGGCTAGCTCTCCACGTCTGTGGTGGCGCATGCTGAAACCACGCCGACGAAGAAACTTCCGCCCGGGGTGCTGGACTATTTCGCCAGAATGGAAAAGAAAGGAGGTGCGGCTGGAGGTAAGGCCAAGGCGTCGCAAATGAGCGAAGAATAGCGAAAGCGCCCGGAAAGCAGTATTAGCGCGGTGGGCTAAATAGAAGACACAACAGACCTTGAGGAGTCCAAGGTCTTAGTATGATCGTCCTCCCCGTTCCGTGGCGGAGCTTGAGGTCTTTTTTCCCGCCTAAAAACTTCTCGTTGCTTACGAAGAAGCTCGGTTAGTTCCCTGTCGTTCCAGTACGCTCCGCGTTTACGCAGTGGCTGCATCTGTTGCGGCATTTTTAGCGTCCTCCTCTAAGATATCATCTGACAGAAATCTCAGCCATCCACGGCTGCCAGGCGTAAGCGACAAATCATCCAAATCATCAAGCAGCAATAACTCGTCCTTTGTGCATTTGCGCACATTCTTAAACAGGTTCTTTGCCTCTTCCAGATCAATAGCGAAACTGTGGGATGGGTACCCGCTAACGAGCGAGTCCAAGGCATCTTCTTTCAGGTTTTTGCTTTTTTCGTTCAGTCTTCGACCGTATTCCTTTGCAATTGCCATCGACCGCTTTACCTCTCCCATGTGAATCGGATCGATCTGCTCCGAAATGGGTCGAAATAACGCTTCAGTGAGTTTGGCAGCAATTTCTGAGGCGGTCCGGGTGGTTATCCTACCGCCGCTCCTCGTCGTAAGCGATAGGAGGAAATGATCGAATGCGTCCTGCGCGTTTTCATGAATAGCCGACAATGCGGTTATCACCGTAAGGCCAGACTCGTATTCCATCAGTTCATCCTTTTGCGCCATCTGGATGTCCAACGGACCCAACTCCCCGTGCTCGGAAATAGCCAGGTCATTACCAGCAAGGAGGAGCAGCGTCCCGGCACTTTTGCAAACGCCAGAGACGCACATCGTTACTTTCTCATAATGGTTCTGCACAGCACGGCCCATGCGAAACGCAACGTGGGGATCGCCACCGTTAGTAACCACTACCATAAATAAATTTGGCTTGCATGTGCGCTTTCCTAGCCGCCGAATAATCCTCTCGTCCCAAGAGCGCTCAATCGCACCATTGAAAATCAGGATGTCGGCGTCGCTCTCTGCCACGATTCGCCGCATTATCGCGGTTGCCTCTGTAGACCACATATCGTGCGCGATCATAGCATATTTTTGTTCATTCAGCGGAGACCATCTTAAATCGATCAACCAGAAAATGCCTGACTACGCACTGCCAAGAGCCATGGTACTTTTGTACACATGTTCGACGTTGATGGGTACGTCAAGATTGGCATAGAACTCGCTCGCTCCATATACAAAGGCAATAAATCTGACAGGCGCAGTCCACTGGAAGAGGTCGTTAAGCCAATGTTCAGTGACCTTGGGCCTGTAGTTAACGACGTGCTCAGAACACTTGAGGAATTGGAACAACAGTTGCTGTCGGGCGACGCTCAAGAGATCAGTTCAGGACTCCGAGATTTCCACAGGAAGCGAAGAGCAACGATGAGGGTTCGCCACGATATTGACCATCTTGCTCTTGCCTATGGTTCCTCGAAGAAACTGATGCAATATCGCGGGTTCTTTGAACTAGTGGGCGAAGTCTTGGCGATGGGCGCAGACGGCACCAAGATGAAGGTCGTCGCGGGATTGCTCGACAGCTACGAGGGCGGCCGCCGTCCATTGGACAACGAGGAGCTCTCGATTGCGATTAAGTTTATCCGTGAATCAACAGAGAAACGATGGCATGACTTAGTGAACGTTTATGCCCGAATGGTCGCCGACGCTCGCAGATAGCCCGTGGATGACTCTCCTTCGCCAATGCAACGTGGAGTAGTCCGTGTGGGAGAACGCATTCGCGGGATGGCGAATCCCGCAGGCATGAAGGTTCCACAGGGCCGCGCTTTCAGCGTCGTGTTCTGGAGCCTCATGGCTTCGGGAGGATACGAGAACGAGATTTAAGAGGTAATCTAATCAGTCCGACTCGTCGCCGACGTTTGCTGGAGCTCAAACGCCTGCCGGGCTGCGTTCCGACTCGCCCTGCTGGGCGTCGTACTCCTGAAAGGGAAATCTAGGATCCGAGCGACCGGTCTTCTGGCTCCAGGTTTCTGCTCCAAGCGTACAGAAATCTTCGTCGAGGTAGTCGATTTGCACTTCATACCCCTCGAAGTGCAGCTTGGCAAATGAGGAGACAGCGGCATTGGGGTCACCCGCGATGGGCTTCCGATTGCAGTATTTGAATGGCGTACAGCCTTCGTCCGAGTCCTTCTCCGTCTGAACAAGATGCGGAATGCAGCCATTTCCAATCAGCCGGGCGTTAAAAGAAGTGGCGGCATCGTCGTACACCGCGCAGCGATGTTCGTGTCCGAAAAACCACCCGAAAATTGAGTCCTTCCCCACTCCTTCCATATTGAGAATCTCGTTGACCTCGGCGCGAAGAACCTCCGAAGCCAGCCATTCCGGGCGGTGCGCAGAAACAGGTTGGTGATGTGTCAGCAGTATATTAGCCTTTGCATCCTTTATCTTGAGGAGATCGATAAGCCAGTTCCACTGGGCGGTGACCGGGTCATCGGCCGATCTCGGTTTGAGCGTTCCCTTGTTGTATGCCGAATCGAGTCCGATCAGGCGCCAGTATTTATTTTCGAGGCAGAAAAAACTTTGCGGCTGCTGAAAAGCGCCCAGAATAACCTGGAAGTAATATTGCCCACCGCAGTACATTTCATGATTGCCATTGAGGGCGTAACTTGATCCCTTCCAAGGCTTGGGCATTGGCCACAGGTTCAGAAAAGTGTTGCACTCCGACTCGGTTCCGCCATAATAAACGTCCCCCAAGTGAATCGCAATCTGCGGGCTCTGCTTGCGAACTACGTCTGCCACGCGTCTCGCTGCAGGGTTATCGCCGCCCCAGTCCGCAAGGAGCGCGATCTTGACGTCATCGGGCATCTGGATGGTCGGCGGAGTTCCTGGCGGGAAAGGTGCAAGGTAACCATCCGCTGGAAGCTTCGCCAACTCGCTGATCAAAGCGGCCCAAAGAGGTTGGCCGCCAACGACGTCGTGTCTGGTCCTGTCGAAGAAGGATTTTACGTTGTGGGCGGCGCTTTCGACCAACGTCGTCAGCCATATCGGATTCTTATCGCCGTAACCCTGGAGGCCTGGCACATCCTGGAACACGGTCGCAAGTATCGACTGGAACCGACCCACCGAATCGATACGTGAGACGTACTCGTGATCGTCGAGCGACTGTTCGGTCTGCACTCCTTTCGTGGCTGCGACGAGGTGCCCTGAAACGCGTGCCATAGTCGCCTCGACGTTAGCCTGACCTACAGCCTGTGCCAAATGCGCTCGGATCTCATCCGGGCTTGCCACGAACCTAGTATTGAGGTCGTTCAAAGAATTCTCAATTACCTTTTTATTTCCACAAGCTGGGTGCATTTTGATCCTGTTGCAACTTAGCAGGTCCTGATTTTACAGGAAATCAGCCAATAAGAAAAGCGTTAAATCCAATAAGAGCTTATTTACAAGCCCGCAATGACAGAGAACCAGAGCGTATGAGAGCATCCAAAATGCAGATCCTGCGAAGCGCCGGAGGGCGTTTGCTCACAAATACCCAGCGCCGAAGACGCGGAGACAGGGCGGCGCATTCGCTAGCCACTATTGCCCGAAACTGAGAAAGGGCCGCGGAGTGTCACCACGGGGACTGGGACATCGTGATCTCTGAATTAGGACGTAGCTGTTTGGCGGACTGGAAAGCTGTTAGAATTCCAGTCTGATGCCAAACCAAGACTTGGGCCTACTCAGCGGTGAAGAAATTAAGCGCGAAGGGCTGATCATAGACGGAACGGACGCACTATTCCGCGCTTCAACCTACGATCTTTCAATCGGCGAGATTATTCCCGGGGGCAAGCATTCGCAGCCAATGACGGCGGCTGGCGAGTATCGATTACGGCCGGGCGGCATGGTGAGGGTCATCGCCAGAGAATCGTTGAAGTTGCCCGATGGATTTACCGGACATGCGCTGCCCCGGAATACTCTCTGTACGCGCGGCGTGCTCGCGATCAACATAGGGATCGTCGATCCCGGCTTTGAGGGACCGATCTCCAGCACATTGATTAATTTCGGCGACGCCGATTACGTTCTGAAACCAGGCGAGGCATTCCTGCGTTTGAGTTTTCACAGATGTCCGAAGTCGCCGAAGGCAGACGACGCGCAAGCCTGGAACCGAGAGGAATACTCAGAGGAAGCGCGGAAGCAGGTGCTGGCTTATCTGGGCACTCATTTTTTGAATATCGATGAGACCGCAAAGAAAGCTTCCGAAGTCGCATTCGGCAAATTCAAGGGAGCCCTCGTGATTTGGGCAACCGTAGCGGCCGTTGTGCTCGGGTTGATAACCGTTCTGGTTCCGCTGGGCGCTTCGTATACCGACCACTATCTTTCCGGCCGTTTAGAGTGGCAGGCTCAAGAGGAAAAGGCAGTGGAAGAAAGAGTGGAGGCCCGAAACGACGCGCAGATGAAACGCCTCGTCGATGAAGTGGCGCAGCTTCACAGTGAAATTAATAACGCAAAAGGAGTCAGGCGTTCCCCTGCCTCCCAAGATGGTGGACAATAAGTTAGATGCCTTCCGCAGCCGAAACCTTCATGCTGGCGGCGCACAATGTGGCGTCACGATCAAACTGTATCCGAAGATCCGTGGGAGCAGTGCTCATAAGGGATGGGGACGTTGTTTCCGTTGGGTGGAACGGCGTGTCGAGCCGCTACAAGAATTGCCGGGAAGCCGGCTGCCCACGATGCATTGAGGGTGGCAAGACGGGAACGGGCTACGAGTTCTGCATTTGTATTCACGCGGAACAGATGGCGATAGGGGATGCGGCGGCGCGCGGCGTAGTAACGAAGGGATCGAGTCTCTACGTAAACCTTCGCCCCTGCCTTCAATGCCTGGCCGTAATGAGAACCGCTGGCATTAGCGAGGTCTTTTACGACGAGGATTGGGTGTATGCGGACCCGTTTGAACGGATCTATCAACAACTCGCGTCTGAGTTCCACTACTTCGGCTGTCTCCATGTTGACAGTGGCAGAACATCAGAAATCAGGCGAATCGCGTAAACCAGAGAATCAACCCTGACATGGTTCGCGAGTCAGTCAAACCTCAGAAACCAGGCTACGGCCAAAGATTCGCTCCAACGCCTGATGCGGTCATCCACGTTGGTTACGAAATCATTCGGACGGTCTTATCGTACGTCTCCTGAAGATGTTGTTCCCGGTCCTTGCCTTTGATCGCCTGTCGGGGAAAAACCATAAGGTCCTTTTCGGTGAGGAGTAGCGTGATCCCTCCTTCTTTTTCGCTGGCGATCCGTTTGACATGCTCGTAGTATGTTGGCTTCATATCGTTGCCTCTGAATGCAACCACTACAAATCGGCCAATCTCTTCCGTCATGTAGTACGACCCACGCACCCGGGCGAGCGTGCTGGAGGCGCTTGCCGGGATAGCGTCGGAGTTGCCATGGGGCCGCGAGCGACTGCTCGAAAGCCTTCAAGACCCGGACGGGCGCGTTTGCGCAAACGCCGCCATCGGACTCTATCGCATGGGGGCACAAGTGCCGGCCCTCGCCAGATTGACGGAGATGGCAGGTAGTAAAAATCCGGCAATCCGGTGCAGCGCGGCGTGGGCGATTGGCCAGATTCCCAACGAAAAGTTGTTTGATGCGCTCAATCGGCTTCGAGCCGATTCCGAGTCTCGCGTCAAGTGGCATGCGCTCAGGTCATTGGCGAACTTCAATCGGGCGGGAGTGAAACCCACGCAGGCAGTACCTTCCGTGGAAGTCCCGGAAGAGACTTCCGTGGAACTCACGACCGCTCCAGAGCCGCCGAGACCGCCTGTCCACATTCCGGAAGCTCGTGGTTTCACTACACGGACATTTGGCCGACTGATCTGAGGGGCCTGCCGCCCTCACGGGCAATGCCAGCGCTGAAAAAAGATGCCGGCAATGACGGGGAACGAGAGCGTTGCGAGCGAGGCTAAAAAGCAGAGTTTGCGAAGCGCCGGGAGCCCTTTGGTCACGAACATTGCGACGGCCAGGACGAGGAGGCCGATTGGCGCATCCACCAGCCACGATTCCATGAAACCGAGGGAGGGACCCGGATTGTCGCCGCAGGGACCGGGGAAAGCGGTTTGATAGACGCAGAAGGCACCGAAGGCCGCTGCCACGCCGGAGATTCCGAGCGCGGCGAGCTGGATCCGAATGGCAATGTGGGAAGGTTTCGGCAGCGACATTATGATGTGGCCGGTTTTTCAATTTCCGTGACTGATTATCCGATCCACGCTTCCATTCCGGGGATAGTTTAGCATTTCGCGCGGGAGGCACTGCCGCTACAAGCCGCCCCGAAAGGCGGCTGTGGGCAAGATTGCCGGCCCCCCAATCTGCGCCTGAAGAGTATTGTTCAAAGATCCTAAATGGCCTGTCAGACCGGCCTAACACAAAGTTTTACGGGCAGCGGTAAACTGGAAAACAGGCTAAATAGTCACCGCACCCGTGAAATCTAAAATTTTTCAGTCCTACACACTTCCGGCGATGTGCGCTATCGCCGCGATCTTTTTCCTCACCGCGTGCGGCAGCAAGACAGCGCCGACGGCGGGGGCTGCCGCTGGTGGCGGCGGGGGCGGAATGCCGCCCATGCCGGTGACAACGGGCGTGGCCACGCTGGAGGCGGTGCCCCTTGAAGTGGACGTGGTGGGCACGGTGGATGCGTCGTCGCGCGTGGAGATTAAGTCACAGGTCGCGGGGCAGATCGAGAGTATTCACTTCACGGAAGGCCAGGATGTGACGGCCGGGCAATTGCTGCTCGAGATCGACAAGCGGCCGTACGAGGATGCTCTCCATCAGGCGCAGGCCGGGCTGGAACGCGACCAGGCACAGATTGCGCAGGCTCAGGCCAGCGCACAGCGGGATGCGGCTCAGGCCAAATCGGCCGAAACCGACGCCACTCGTTTCACGGCGCTGGCAAACGAGAAGCTGGTTTCAGAGCAACAGCGGCTGCAGTACACGACGGCATCGGATACAGCCGCGGCCTCAGTGCGGGCGGATCAGGCGGCAATCGAGACGGCGCGGGCGGCGCTGAAAGTGGATCAGGCAGCAGTGGAACGGGCGCAGCTCGACATTGCTTATTGCGAGATCAAAGCGCCGATGGCGGGGCGGACGGGCAATCTGCTGGTTCATGCGGGAAACCTGGTGAAGGTGAACGACGTGGCGCTGGTGGTGATCAACCGGATCGACTCTGTGTTTGTGAATTTCAACGCGCCGGAGCGGTATCTGGCAACGATTCAACGCGAAAACACGGCACGCAAGCTGCCGGTGGAGATTGAATCGCGGGATGGCGCGGGGACGAAAGCAATGGGCGAACTCAGCGTGGTGGACAACACGGTGGACGCGCAGACAGGAACCATTCATCTGAAAGCGACAGTGGCGAATGCGAAACGGCAGTGGTGGCCGGGTCAATTTGTGGATGCCCGACTGATGCTGGATCCTACGAGCCACGCTACGGTAGTCCCCGCCGAAGCGGTGCAGAACGGACAGAACGGAACCTATGTATACGTGGTGAAAGCGGACCAGACGGTGGAGGCGCGCAACGTGACTGTTTCGCGAACGCTGGAACATCGGGCCATTATTGAAAGTGGCGTGAAGCCCGGGGAAGTGGTGGTGACGGACGGACAAATGATGCTGGCTCCGGGGGCGCGCGTGATGATGCCGCAGGGCGGCGGGGCACCGGGGAGCAGCGGCGCGGGCGAACAGAAGTAACGGGAATAACACTATGCAATTTTCCCGCGCTTTTATTGAACGTCCGGTAATGACCACACTGGTCGCGATGGCGGTACTGCTGGCTGGCGTGCTCGGTTACAGGGCGCTGCCAGTGGCCGCGCTGCCCAGCGTCGACTACCCCACTATCCAGGTGAGTGCCGGACTGCCGGGCGCCGACCCTGAGACGATGGCCTCGGCGGTGGCGACTCCGCTCGAACGCGAATTTTCTACAATCGCCGGCGTCAAGCAGATGAGTTCGGCGAACACGCAGGGGTCGACCACGGTCACGGTGCAGTTCGATCTGAGCCGCAAGATCGACGAGGCTTCGCAGGATGTTCAGGCGGCGATTGCGCGCGCCGGGGGCCGGTTGCCGCCGGGCATGCCGAGTCCACCGTCTTATCAAAAGGTGAATCCAGCGGAGCAGCCGATTGTTTATCTGGCGCTAACTTCGACCACGCTGCCTTTCTACACGCTCGATGAATACGCGGAGACGCTGCTGGCGCGACGGATTTCCACGCTGACCGGCGTTTCCGGCGTGCAGGTCTACGGCGCACAGAAATACGCGGTACGGGTGCAGGTGGATCCGGAGAAGATGGCCGCGTACGGTGTGGGTATCGATGACGTACAACGTGCCATCGGACAGGGCAACACGAATCTGCCGGCGGGACGCGTGGAAGGCGCGAACCAGGCGTTCACGCTGAGATCGAACGGGCAGTTGCTGGATGCAGCGGCTTACCGTCCGCTGATCGTGGCGTATCGGGGGGGAGTTCCGGTACGGCTGGATCAGATAGGGAACGCGATCGACGACGTGGAGAACAACAAGACCGCAGCCTGGTTTAGCGGCACACGCGGCATCATGCTGGCCATTCAGAAGCAGCCGGGCACCAACACGATGGATGTGGCGGGGCGGATTCGCGATTTGATGCCCGAACTGCAGCACGCCGTGCCGCCCGCTGTGAAGCTGGTGACGGCGTACGACTCCTCGGAACAGATCGGGCGACAGATCGGCGACGTGAAGTTCACGCTGGTGCTGACGATTGGCATGGTTGTGATGGTCATCTTCGTTTTCCTTCGTAACGTTTCGGCCACAATCATTCCAGGCATAGCGGTGCCGCTCTCCGTGGTGGGGACGTTTGGCGCGATGTACCTGCTGGGCTACAGCCTGAATAACCTGTCGCTGATGGCGCTGACTCTTTCGGTCGGCTTCGTAGTGGACGACGCGATCGTCATGCTGGAAAACATCGTGCGGCACATGGAAGCCGGGGAAACGCGGATGCAGGCGGCGCTGATGGCGTCGAAGGAGATCGGGTTCACTATTATTTCGATGACCGTGTCACTGGTGGCCGTGTTTATTCCCGTGTTGTTCATGGGCGGGATTGTGGGACGGCTGCTGCACGAGTTCTCAGTGACCATCGCGCTGGCGATTTTGATTTCCGGGCTGGTTTCACTTACGCTGACGCCGATGCTGGGCAGCCGCTTCCTGCATATGGATCACGGCCAGCGGCATGGATGGCTGTTCAACCTGTTCGAGCGCGGGTTTGGTCTGCTGGCGAGCGCATACGAGGTCACACTGGGTTTCGCGCTGCGCTTCAAGCTGGCGACGGTGGGGCTGGCGGTGCTGCTTCTGGCGGGTACGGTGGTGCTGTTCCGGCAAATGCCGACGGGCTTCATTCCGAGCCAGGACAGCGGGTTCTTTTTCGCATTCACGATGGCTGGGCAGGATGTTTCCTACGAATCGATGGCGCGTCACGAGCTGGCGGTCAGCGAAATTGCCCGGCATGATCCGAATGTCGCCGATGTTGGCGTATTCCTGATGGGAGGCAATCAGGGTGGTTTTTTCGCGCTGCTGAAACCGCGCGCCGAGCGGGCTCTTTCGGTGGACGAGACGATTGCCGAGTTACGCGGCAAGTTCTTCATGGTGCCTGGCATTATGGCGTTCCCGCAGAATCCGCCGCCCATTACAGTGAGCGGACAGTTCACGGCGAGCGCGTACCAGATGACGCTGCAGAGCACGGACCTGAGTCAGCTTTATGCGTGGACGCCGAAACTGGTGCAGGCGATGTCCGCGCTGCCGGGATTTGTGGATGTGACGTCTGACCTGCAGATTGCGAGCCCGCAGGCGACGCTCAATATCGACAGGGACCGCGCGCTTTCGCTTGGAGTGTCACCGCAGCAGATTCAGGACGCGCTGCAAAGCTCTTTCGGCGACCGGCAGGTTTCGTTGATTTACCGGCCTGCGAACGAATACGAAGTGATCCTGGAACTGGATCCGCGGTACCAGCGATCGCCGGACGCGCTGCACAAGCTGTACGTGCATTCGTCGCAGGGGGCGCTGATTCCGATTGATTCGCTGGTCAGTATGGAGCGAACGGTGGGGCCGCTGAGCGTGAACCATTTCGGGCAGCTGCCGGCGACGACTGTATCTTTCAACCTGACGCCGGGGTATCCGCTGGGACAGGCGTCGACGGATGTGAACGGGGCGATCCGGAAGATCGGGATGCCGGTTTCAGTGAATGCGAGCTTCCAGGGGACGGTGAAGGAGTTTGAAGAATCTTTCCGTAACCTGACTGTGCTGCTGATTGTGGCGGTGCTGGTGATCTACATCGTGCTGGGCATTTTGTATGAGAGCTTCATTCATCCGATCACGATTCTGTCGGGCCTGCCTTCGGCAGTGTTTGGCGCGCTGCTTACGCTGACGCTGTTCCACCGGGAGCTCGATTTATATGCGTTTGTCGGTCTGATCATGCTGTTCGGCGTGGTGAAGAAGAACGCGATCATGATGATCGATTTTGCGATTGAAGAACGGCGGCACGGGGTGAGCGCGCATGACGCGATTTTCAAGGGCTGCCTGATGCGTTTCCGTCCCATCATGATGACGACGGTAGCGGCGCTGGCGGGGACAATGCCGATTGCCTTCGGTTATGGCGAAGGCGGCGACGCACGGCAACCGCTGGGGCTGGCGGTGGTGGGCGGACTGGTGGTTTCGCAGTTCCTGACGCTTTACATCACACCGGCGATTTACGTGTATATGGAAAAGCTGCAACCAAAGCCGGCGTATGTGGCGCAACCAGCTGCGTAGAAACGGATTACGATGACAGTGGAAGGCGGTGGCCCGATGCAGGTGGAGAACGAGCACGATACGGGCGAGTTGGTGACGATTCGGCAGTTCGGAGATATGTCCGAGGCGCTGGCGGCGCAGGGGCGCCTGGCATCGGCCGGGATTGAATGCTTCCTGCTGGATACGAATGTCGCGCGAGTGGATTGGC
>CAIKAS010000252.1 GCA_903825445.1 uncultured Acidobacteriia bacterium | reverse complement strand
CCTTCGAACGCCTCCAGCGCCTGCTCGGTCAACGCACCGTCCACCTCATCGACACCTACGACACGCTCGAAGGCGCGCGCACCGCAGCCAGCCTCGGCCGACCACTCTGGGGCGTAAGAATCGATAGCGGCGACATCGCCCAACTCTCCCGCGACGTCCGGATCATCCTCGATAAAGCCGGACTCACTGACGCGAAGATCATGGCCAGCGGTGACCTCGACGAATCCAAGATCGCCGACCTGGTAGCCGCCGGAGCGCCCATCGACGCCTTCGGAGTGGGCACCGAACTCACCACTTCCGCCGACGCACCTTCCATTGGCGCCGTATACAAAGTGGTCTCCATCGGCAATATCGGCAATGTCCGCTACCCAGTGAAGTCCAGCCCGTCGAAACACACCATCCCCGGCGCGAAACAGTTGTTCCGTCTGCCGGATCACGACCTGCTCGGTCTCTCCACCGAATGCATCAGCGGCTCCGAGGCGCTTCTGAAACCGGTAATCCTCGCAGGCCAACTGGTACAGACGCTGCCAGACGCCACCCAAATCCGTCAGCGCGCCGCGCTCGAATTAAAGACCTGGCCCGACCCCAATCGGCGCACCGTGCATTCCCCCAGGCTCCAGGCGCTGATCGACGAAGTAGTGGGAGTGACCGCATGAAAGCCTTCTTCGACATCGATACCCAACTGGATTTCGTTGCACCTGGCGGAGCTCTCTACGGCCACGGCGCGGAGCGGCTCATCCCAGCCATATCGGCCCTCAACCACCACGCCGAAACCCACAAGATCCCGCTGATCTCCTCAACCGACGCCCACCCGGAGAACGCCGAGGAATTTCGAGTCTGGCCTCCGCATTGCGTGTCCGGCACCTTCGGCCAGCAAAAACCCGCTGCCACGCTCCTCGCCAAACGTAATGTACTCCCGTACGATCCGGCCTTCGACTTCGCCACATTCGACCTCACCGCGAGCCAGTTCATCGTCGAGAAGAACGACCTCGACGTGTTCTCTAACCCCCACTTCCCTGCCCTGCTCAAGCAGCTCGGCGTGACAGACTGCTATGTCTACGGCGTCTTCATTGATTACTGCGTAAAATGCGCGATCATGGGCCTCATCCGTTCCGGCCTGCGCGTGTCGCTCGTCACTGATGCCTCAGCCTCCATATCAGCCGAAGCGGGCGAAACCGTGATCCGCGACTTCCTCGCCGCTGGTGGCCACCTAATTGCTCTTGCGGGCCTCATATGATTCGAACGCTTTCCCTGTGTCTGGCCGCCGCGGCAACGCTGTGCGCCGCTGGTCCGACATGGGACACCGCCGGCAACGGCCTCCTCAACGGCACCTACAACTTCCGTCAGGTGCAATACACGTCGGATGGTACCGGCAACATTACCCAGCAGATCGCGTATTTCGGCACGATAATTTTCGACGGCGCAGGTGGCTACACCCTGGGCAACAACACGCTGGTGGATAGCGCAGGCTCGCTCGGTATTCCCGCATCCGGTACGTATTCCGCGGCCATCAGCGGCTTCGGCATCCTCTCCAACCCGCTGTCCACAGGATCATCGGTCCACTTCCTGGTCGCAAATAACATATTGCTCGGCAGTTCTACGGAGAGCAGTGGCTCGAACGGCGCATTCGTCAACGACCTCTTCATCGCCGCCCCCGCCACGCCCGCCTTCTCTGCCTCCAGCTTCACTGGCACTTACACGATCGCCGGATTTCTGCCGGGCAGCGGCACGTTGGGAACAGCGGCCGACACGACGTTTCAGCTGAATCCGAACGGTTCCGGAAGCTTGGGGAACGTGTCGGTAACAGGCTACGGCGGAGCGAGTGCCGGAGCGCTGTCACAAACCTCGACAAGCGTTGCGTATAAATTCTCCAACGGCGTGGGCACGATCTCATTCCCCAACGTGACTACAGCCGCGTTATACCAAGCACCGGAGACCTTCTTTCTCGCACCCGATACGAACTTCGTGTTCGGTGGTTCGCCATCCGGATTCGACATGTTCGTTGGCGTTCGCGCCCCGAGCAGCGGGACGCCCGCAGTCGCGACGAGTCTTTATTACGAAATTGGCCTCGATAACGACGAATCGCAGATGGTCGACAATCAGACCTCCAACCTCGATACTTACTATGGTGTCTTCAACGCATTCCAAAGCAACGGCACCGGCACAATACTCGGCCACGAGCGGCTACTCTACGCCGGTTTCGGCGCCGCAGAGGGCGTCGCCTACACCACCACGTACCCCACCGGTTCCTACACTGGCCCGGCAAATGTGGGGCAACTCGACCCATCCGCAACCGTGCAGTACACAGTTGGGGCCGGAGGAATCCGCATAGGCTTCGGCATCGGACCCTGGCTCGGCATAGAAGTCGCGCTCCCGGCTGCCGCGCCAGCACCCTCCGGCGCAGCTTTCGTCGATCCCACCGGCATCGTGAATACGGCTAGCTCTGCGCCGTTCACAGCAGGCATTTCGCCCGGGGAATTCATCACGCTCTATAACGGCGTGAACCTTTCTGCTACAACCCAGTGCTGGACTGCGGGGCCACCCTTTCCGACAACCCTCGGCAACGTCCAGGTCATGATTGACGGCATCGCCGCACCCATCTATTGCGTTGGCCCGCAGATGACCGTGATCGTCCCATTCGAAGTCAGCACCTCCTTGATCGCCACAATCCAGGTGATCAACAACAACGTGAATTCGAATACGGTGACAGCATGGGTTTACCCAACTGCACCGGGTGTGTTTTCCATCCCGTCTGGCGGTCTCGGACTTGCAGCCGCCGAGCATGGCAATTATTCCCTGATTACCACCTCCAATCCCGCGCAGCCGGGCGAGACCGTGGCAGTTTACCTTTCCGGACTCGGCAACGTCTTCCCGGTGAACGGCGTCGCCTTAAGCGACGGAGCGGCGGCCGGGCCGAAGGGCGATAACGTGGTCGCCAACATCGAAGTCGACGTGGCCGGCTTCGGCTCCACATCAATTCCCTACGCAGGATTGACTCCCGGCACCGCCGGACTCTACCAGATCAATTTTCAGGTTCCGACAAACGCACCTGCCGGTTCCGATGTGCTCGCCATCGTCGGCCCGAATGCTTTCTCCGCCCAAGCGCTGTTGCCGGTAGGGGGCAGTTCGACATCCCACGCACAGACTCCGGCCAGACAAAACAGGCTTTTACCACGTTTGAACGGTGCCAGGGGAACGAATGGCCAGTGAAACGCAATATCGGTATACTTCGTCACCTTATACACTTATGAAGACCGTCCGCATCTTATCGCTCATCCTCGCCGCCTCGGTCGCACCAGCTTTCGCCGCCGGTCCGGCCTGGGACGCCAGTGGCAACAGCCAGGTCACCGGCACCTACTATTTTCGGCAGGTCTTATACGTGGGGGCAACGGGCGGCACCATCAGTCAGGCTGTTGCGTTCTACGGCAACATCGTTTTCAGCGGCACCACCACAGGCACTTATTCCATCACCGCCGGCACCGCAAATGTTTCCGGCAGCGCGGCTTCAAGTTATTCAACGAGCGGCACGTATTCAGTCTCATCCAGCGGTTACGGCATTATGACCAATCCGCTCTCAACGCTGTTTCCATCGGGTGTGAACAGCACACTCTACTTCCTCGCATCCAATGGCATCCTTGTCGGCAGCGGCACCGAAAGCGGCTACAACGACATGTTCGTCGCGGCGCCATTCAGCAGCTCACTTAGCCTTGGCAGCCTCTCCGGCTCCTACACGATATCCAGCTTTTTTCCCGGCGGCAGCCCCGCCACATCCCTCGGCGGAACCTATCAGTTGAATCCCAACGGCACAGCCACACTTGGGAACGTGAGCATCACCGGTACATCCGGTGCCGGCGCGACTTACACCCAAAACTCCTCTGGACTCAAACTTGCCTTTTCTAACGGCGCGTACACCGTCAGCTTCCCCAGCAATACGAACGCGTACTTCTATACCGGAGGGACCGGCTCCAACGGGTCCACGGGCCTGTTATTCCTCTACTCTTCCCCCGACTCGAATTTTGTATTCGGCGGGACGGCCTACGGTTTTGACATGTTCGTCGGCGTGCGCAACGTGGCATCCGGTACCAGCACTCCCCTTTCTGGTCTCTACTATGAAGCTGGTTTCGACGACAGCGAGGCCTATGGCCTTGATTCATACTATGGAACGTTCAACGCAAGCCAGGGCGTGCTGTTCAGCCATGAGCGTTTGCTGGTCGCCGGGAGTAGCGCTTTTGGAAATACACTGGCAGCGAATTACCCGACCAGCATTAGCGGCTCATACACAGATTCGACGGGCACGGTGAATTATACGATTGGCAAGAGTGGCGTTCGGGTCGGCTATGGCCTCAACGGTTCCCTGGGTATCGAAGTTGGCCTGCCCTATACACCCCCCGCAGCGACGAAGAGCGTTTACATAGACGCTACGGGTATGGTTAATACCGCGAGTTCCGCGCCTTACACCGCTGGCGTCTCGCCGGGCGACTTCATTACTCTCTATAACGGCGTCAACCTTGCACCGTCGTTTAGCGCAGCCCCGGCAGGAGCATTCCCCACCAAGCTTGGTGGAGTGACCGTACTTATCGACGGAGTAATTCAGGCTCCCCTCTATTACGTCAGTCCGACGCAGATATCGTTTTTGATCCCTTACGAAGTCAGTACTTTCCCGATCGCCTCTATACAGGTGAATAACAACGGCACACTCTCAAACGTCGTCACTACCAATGTGTATCAGACTACGCCAGGCGTGTTTTCCGATAACACCGGTATAGGCGTTGCCGCCGCCGTCGACTTTCCGGCTGCGGGTGGAAACCCGTTCGTCATCAGCGAAAGCAGTCCCGCAACCGGCGGCGACACAATTGTAGCTTTCCTCTCTGGCCTGGGAGCACCGTTCCCGTCAAACCCTGATGGCGCCCTTGGCGTTTTCGACTATCTGGTCCAGAACGTCGCCGTTGATGTCAATGGCGTCAGCGTCGGCACACCTGCATACATCGGTCTGGCTCCGGGGCTTGCTGGTCTTTACCAGATCAATTTCACGGTGCCTGCACTTTGCACAACATCAGGGCAAACTGGCTGCCTTGATCTCGGCGACAACTCGCTCGGAATCGCAGGTCCGGATTCCTATTCGAGCCAGGCGGTGATCCCCATCGGCGCTGGCACCACAGCTGCCGCACGGACGCCGGCAACGGCCCAGCCAGCGGCGATCACGAACAAGCTGCTCCCCAGGCTCAGAAATAGCGCGCACAACTAGCCGGCACGCAGCTCGCCCCGCCAATATCGCACACCGGCTCTCCGGTTCTCGCTATAATGGACCGAAGAAGAGCTTTGAGTCTCGATACATGCTGGACGTCAGAAAAAAACTAGAAGAGGAAATCGCTGCGCTCGAATATGAGTTACGCAATGAGCTTCCCAAAGAAATCCTGAAAGCGCGGGCCCACGGCGACCTGAGTGAAAATGCGGAGTACCACGCCGCGAAGGAGCGCCAGTGCTATGTCAATGCCCGGCTCGGCCAGCTGAAAAAACGCATGGGCGAGGTCGCGATGATCGACGTCACCAAGATCCCCCATGACCGTATCGGTCTGGGCTCCCGCGTAGTTATCCTCGACACCAGCAAAGACGAAGAAATCAGCTATCACCTCGTCACCAGCGAAGATGCGGACGCAACACAGGGGCGCGTATCTACGAGTTCTCCCATTGGCAAGTCTC
This sequence comes from uncultured Acidobacteriia bacterium, assembly GCA_903825445.1. Lineage (GTDB taxonomy): Bacteria > Acidobacteriota > Terriglobia > Bryobacterales > Bryobacteraceae > BOG-234. The sequence continues at coordinate 36,108 of CAIKAS010000252.1, read as the reverse complement.
TGCTTGGCAAAGAGGTCGGTGACATGGTCAAACTGGTGACGCCGGGCGGCACAAGAGAGCTGGAAATTCTGTCTCTGAAGACGATCCACGATTTCATCGTCGTCGAGGACAAGCCCACCGGCGATCAGAAGGATTCATGACGATCACGCGTGGCATCGGTCTTTTCTTCGGCCGAATCATCCAGGCGATCGTCACCGGACTGGCTCTCTCGCGCGTTCACCCGAATGTCCTGACCTTCATCGGTCTGCTGATCAATATCGTGGCGGCGTTTCTGTTTGCCGAGGGGCGTTTCCTTGCAGCTGGTCTGGTCGTGATCGGCGCGGGTCTTTTCGATATGGTGGATGGGCGGGTCGCGCGCGAAACCAACCGCGTCACACGATTTGGCGGCTTCTTTGACTCTGTGCTCGACAGGTACTCCGACCTCGCACTGCTGGTTGGCCTGCTGGTCTACTATGCTTCGATCAATCGCTTCTTTTACGTGGTGCTGACTGCCATCGTCATGACTGGAACGGTACTCATCAGCTACGCCCGCTCACGCGCTGAGAATACCATTCCAAAATGCAAGGTCGGTTTTCTCGAGCGTCCCGAACGTGTGGTGCTGATCATTATCGGCGCTCTCGCGAATCGGATGGCGCCCGTGTTGTGGGTAATTGCCGTGCTGTCCAACATCACCGTAATCAGCCGCATCATCTATACGTGGGAAGAAACCAAACGCATCGGCGAGGCCTGAGCGCGGCACGAAAAAGGCGCCCGATCAGAGCTTCCTGCTGCTCCGTCGTGCGCCATTAATCCCGCTATAAGGCCTGATCAGGCTGCCTTCGGATTGGCCTTCCTGTGGGCCGCCCAGCGTTTCTTCTGCGCGGCTGCGATCCGTTTGCGGGCAGCGGCACTCAATACGCGCTTCTTTCGCGGACTCGCAGCAGTATCTGAAGCGGCACTCGCCGGAGCACTTACACTCTCGCCTAACTGGCTTTTAATATGATCGATCTTAGACTGGATCTCATCGCGCTCACGCTCCAGATGAGTCAATGCGTACCGTAAGATATCCGCGTTGGTACTGCTTTTGCCTTTTGCCATCAAACCTCCAACGTCAGACTATATCATAAGGTAACAATCGTTACTATCTAAAATGCGACTATTGATTCAACGAGTTAGCCGTGCGAGTGTACGCGTGGATACTAAGATTGAAGGCCAGATCGAATCGGGGATCGTGGCTCTAATCGGAATCGGTGCTAGAGACACAACCAAAGATGCCGATTACCTCTCGGACAAGCTGGTGCATCTTCGCATCTTCTCCGATGAAACAGGGAAAATGAATCTCAGCGCCCGCGATATCAACGCAGCGCTGCTTTTGGTCTCGCAATTCACCCTCTATGGCGATTGCCGTAAGGGCCGGCGACCGGGATTCGATGCAGCCGCGCCTCCCGAGCGGGCCCGGGAGTTGTACGAGTACTTTGTCGGCAAGGTCCGGCAGACCGGATTGCCCGTCCAAACCGGTGTCTTCCAGGCTCACATGGAAGTGGAACTGGTCAACGACGGCCCTGTCACGTTCCTTCTTGAGTCTCCCCCAGCGTGATGCGCCGGCACATGTTTTCACCATATACCGAGGCCCGATATACTGAGGTTTCCCATGGCTAAACCCGTCTCTTATCGCGACGCTGGCGTCAATATCGACGAAGCGGACCGCGCCGTCGACGCCATTCGCAAAATGGCGAAGGCAACATTCACGAAAGGCGTACTTACCGACATTGGCTCCTTCGGCGGCTGTTTCGCGCTGCCTAAGATGCGCCAGCCAGTCCTTGTCAGTTCCGTCGATGGCGTAGGCACGAAACTGAAGATCGCCTTCTCGACAGGGCGTCATGACACGGTCGGCGAAGACCTCGTTAACCACTGCGTTAACGACATTGCAGTGCAGGGCGCGAAGCCGCTGTTCTTTCTTGACTATCTGGCAGTCGGCAAGCTGGAAGCAGGAGTGGCCGCGCAAGTCGTCTCCGGTATCGCGAGGGGATGTGCCGCCAACGGATGCGCTCTGATCGGCGGCGAGACGGCGGAAATGCCAGGCATGTATCTCGATGGCGAATACGACCTGGCCGGTTCTATTGTTGGCGTTGTGGAGAAAACGAAAATACTCACAGGGGCGAAAGTCCGGCAGGGAGATGTCCTCCTTGCGCTCTCTTCCACCGGCCTGCATACCAATGGCTACTCCCTCGCCCGCAAACTTCTGTTTGAAGTCGCGGGTCTTTCGCACGACACCCATATTCCCGAACTTGGCGGCATCCTGGCCGATACTCTGCTCCAGGTCCATCGGAGCTATCTGCATCCGTTGCAGTCGCTGGCAAAGGCCGACGCTATCTCTGCAGCTGCGCATATCACTGGTGGAGGTGTCACGGATAATCTTCCGCGGGTCCTCCCCAAAGGTTTGGCCGCCATCATCGACACCGGATCCTGGCAGGTGCCGCCATTGTTTGAGATGCTGCGCAAGATCGGCTCCGTACCGGAAGCTGACTGGCGCCGCACTTTCAACCTGGGCGTCGGCATGATCTTCGTGGTGCCAAGAAAGGAGGCCGACAAGGCGTTACGAATATTGGCCCGGGCGTCAGGTAAAACGAATTCCGATAAGGCGTGGGTCATCGGTGAGATCGCGACACAGCGGCGAGGCAAAGGCCGCGTGGAGTACAGCTAGAGATGCGGTTGGGAATTCTGATCTCCGGCCGTGGATCTAACTTCGAGGCCATAGCCAATGCCATCGCCCGCCGTAAACTGGATGCCGAGATCGCAATTGTTATCAGCAATCGTGCCAACGCCGGGGGACTCGATATCGCCCGCGAGCGTGGCATCCCCCTTCGCGTGATCGAATCGCGTGGCATGCAACGCGAGGCCTACGACAAACTGGTGATTGACGAACTGCGCACGCATGAAGTCGACCTGGTTTGTCTTGCCGGTTTCATGCGGCTATTGAGCGCGTCGTTTGTGGAGGCATATCCGAACCGTGTGGTGAATATTCACCCTTCCCTCCTTCCTGCTTTTCCCGGTCTCGATGCGCAGCGGCAGGCGCTCGAATATGGCGCTAAGATCACCGGCTGCACAGTGCATCTGGTGGATGAATTCCTGGATTCCGGCCCTATTCTGGTTCAATCGGCCGTCCCGGTACTGGAAGACGACACGGTGGAGACGCTCTCCGCCCGAATACTCGCGCAGGAGCACGCCATCTACCCGAAGGCGCTGCAACTCATCGTGGACCGCAGAATCACATTACAGGGCCGTCGCGCAGTAGTCAAAGAAGAGGAACGCGAATAACTTAGTATTCCAGCCGTCGAATCAACCCTGTCACGGGTTGGTTAATCACCAGGGGCGGTGTTCCTGGAGCGGTGGCGGGAGACACGGTGAGCACGCTGGCATTCTCGTTGACCGATGGCGCGTATTCCACCGTAAGGGGGAAAGCGGTCAACGGACCGCACTTCAACTCTGTTGCGCCACCAGGCTGCCGTACTACCTCAATCGCGGCGGGATCGGGCATGTCGAATAACTGTGCTTTGCCAGCAATCATGATCCCCATCTTCGTCATAATGCCGGAACCGGGAGCGGCACATCGCAGACCGAGGGCCGTTCCCTGTACCCGAACCATTTTTTCGCCGGGCCTCACAGCCGCCGGGCCCTTCGACCGAGCCTCGATCAGCGCGAGTACACGATCGGCGCCCTGTGTCTCCAGTGGAGTTTTAGCGGCCTTCTTAGACTCCTCTACGTGGCTGCGGGCGGCGTCCAGGTTGCCATTCAGCAAATACGCGTAGCCCAGTGCCGATTGAAATACGGCCGCTCGTTCGGATGGAAGCGCCGTAACCCGGCTCAACGATGACAGCGCTGCCGGGGCATCCCGAGCCGAAAGCTTCATCAATCCGAGTTCGAGCAACGCTTCGTTGAAATCAGGGCGCAATTGCACAGCGCGTTCCAGTTCCTCGACAATTCGTGGACCGGACTGCTGTGCTTCATGATCCAGTGACGCCAATTGCATACAAAGCTGAGGATCGGTAGTACCCAACTCGAAAGCTTTTCGAAACTCGCTCCTCGCCAGATCTTTGTCTCTCATCACCATTGCGAGATATCCAGACGCCGCGAACGCATCCGGACGCTTTGGATTGTCGGTTTCGAGATCTTTATAGGCACGGGCGGCGTTGCCCATCTGCCCCGTCGACATGAACAAATCGGCCAGCATCAGATCCGAATCGTACGGCTGTGCCGGGATCACAGTGGGAACCTCATCGGACCGTTCAAAGGGCGTCAGAAAAACCGTGCCGTAGAGTTTTTTGCGGCTCAGATAGTTCCGCAGATCCTCGAAGACCTGTTGCTCAGTCTTGCCGAATGCTGTTTGCAGGGACTCATCCATGCTGGTGCCTCGGTTCAAGGCTCCAATGAACCTGCCGAAATTGTTCTTGTATTCCGGCGAAAGGTAGAGCATGTGGGCCAGAGCCCAGCTCTCCGAATAGAACATTCCGACCCGGTTCGACTCGTTATAATCCGCGGAATTATGATCGACCGTGGCCAGTTCGCTCAGGGTGAACCACTTGCCGCCGCTGTCCAGCACCTTCATGTGACCTGGCAAGAGATCGCCGACGGCCACGCCGTCTCTGACCGGCTTGAGTGTCGAGAACACTTCCGCCCAGCCTTCGTTCAGCCAGAGCGGAATCTTCAGTCCGCTGTGCCGCACCACAAGGTGGAGGTATTCGTGAATTGTGACCGGGTAACTCTCTGCCGATGGATTTGACATCACAATGGAATCGCGCAGCGGGCCGGGCGCGTAGAATGCCAGCACCTGTTGATTCAATTGATAAATGTGGAATTCCTGGCTTTCCTTGAACGCGATGATCCGCGTCGGAAACTCGCGCGGAGGCTTCACCGGTGACGCCTGCATGAAGAACTCGCGAACACGTTCGAAGTAACGGATAGCTTCACGCGCGACCTTTTCGTCGGCAGTTGAATACATCTCAAAATGAGTGGTATTCAGACGCAGCCAACGATCAGCGGCAGTGGCCGGGAGCGCAGCGACGAAAATGAAAGTCAGGGCGATGACCATTCGGCCGAGACGAATCACAAGGGCAACTCCATGTCGATTTCCATGCGTAACAATGCGGTACTCAGCGTCTTACCCTGCGGATCTGCTCGCAGCGATAAGGTGCCGCCGCCGTCCAACGCATCGTAAAGCAGAAAGTTCAATGCGTTTAGGTTGGGTAGTTCGAAGCGCTCCACTTTTCCGAGACAGACACCGGCAAAGTGCTCTTTCACCCGCGCCGGCGTCACGGCTCTCACCAGAACACCGTAGTATTCCGGCTTACGTGCAATCAGCCCGATGTTACTGGTGTTGCCCTTATCGCCGGAGCGGGCATGTGCGATATCAAGCAGACGTATCCTCATATGGAAACCACCGGCTTCACGGCATTTTTCGGAATCAGCGCCGGCCAGTACGCCATCACTTCCTCTACCTTTGGACGTCCAGCACCCAATCCGGTTACTGACGGCGGCCCACTTAGGACCAGCGGCGCGATTTCCCTGGTAAACCGGTCCACGGCTGCCCTATTCTGCGAGCGGACGCCGAACCGCAGGACGACTTCAGGCAATTGGGCCGCGAGTGCCGCTGACGGAGCAGAGGCGGCGATCCCGTGGCACGCATTCGCGCCCAGTAACTCACTGTGAATGGCATCAAACTCAAAGCCCAGGCGTTCCACCCGTTCTCGTAGTATCCGGGACCCGGCTTCAGCCTTCAGGTAAGCCTCAGGCCAAGCGTATGCCACTGAGCCAATAGCACGATAACCTGCCGCGAAGCTTATCGAAACCTTGTAGCTGTGGGTGGCAGATGTGCCCCGGACACCTGTGCATCGGACGCGTTGAGGACCTGCCTGGGCGAGACGAAACGACGTAAAATCCGCCACGCAGTCAGGCGTCAGATACGCCCGCGGATCACCAATCTCATAAACAAGCTGCTCGGTCACGGATGCGACAGTCACCCTGCCGCCTGTACCTTCATGTTTTGTGACGACAAACGAGCCGTCGGCTTCGGCTTCCACTATGGGATAGCCAATATCAGTCAACGCGGGAATCGACGACCAGTCATCCTGACAGTTTCCGCCGCTGCCCTGGGCACCGCACTCAATAGCGTGGCCAGCCACAATTCCAGCCGCAAGCCGATCCCACTCGTCGACCTTCCAGCCAAACTCATGAATCATCGGACCCAACACCAGGGCAGCATCTGCGCAGCGTCCAGTCACCACTATCCGCGCGCCTCCATCCAACGCTTCCGCAATCGGAAATGCTCCAAAGTAGACACTGGCACTGCGCACACGGTCGCGAATGGTTGACAACGGTGCACCGGTATCCATGTTGCGGAACTCCACACCGCTATCGAGCAATTCATCGATGCGATTCGTGATGTCGTCGCCGGAAACCGTGGCGACCGGGACGTCGAGCCCATGACGCCCTGCGACGGCCTTTACCGCGCGCCTGCACGCTTCCGGATTCAGTCCGCCCGCGTTCGCGACAAGCCGGATGTCCTTCGAAACAAGATCGGGCAGGATGCGATCCACCACATCAACGAAGTCGCGAGCATAGCCGGCTTCAGGATCGCGCGACCGCTGCTTTTGCAGGATCGACATGGTGACCTCGGCCAGATAGTCGAGCGTCAGGTAGTCAATCGGACCTCGACGAACCTGATCCACGGGAGCATCGGGAGAATCTCCCCAAAAACCCTGGCCATTGGCGATTCGAATCAAGTGCGGAGTTCCTTTCGCATGGGCGCACTTCGATCATACGACGCGCCGGAAGGAGTTTCGGGCCGCGCGGCTACTTGCCGCCCAGATATTGCTCGAGTTCTGCGGCGCGTCGCTTGTCGGAGTCGGTTTTAATCCACAAGCGCCCCGCCTCCAGAGTCTTCCGTGCCATCGGCAAGTCGCCGATCTGAAAATAAGCAAAACTGAGCGCGAGATAAAAGGGCGCAGCATGTTCGGGCTGGATGTGGTCAATCGGCTTCAAAGCGGAGATTGCCGCTTCGTAATTGCCCCGGTTATATTCCGTGATGCCCAACTGGAAACGCGCGTCGGTAAAATCCGGCTTCAGCGCTACGGCCTTTGACAGCGTCGCCACCAGTTTGTCGCCGCCCTGTCCGGAATCGTGATAAAGCATGGCGAGGTGATAGCACATTTGCGGATTGGTGGTTCCGGGGAGCGCCTGCTCGAAGTACTTCTGAGCCGAAGCGGGATCATCATTTTGCCATGCGAGGTAACCCATCGATTCGTATACGGCGGAAGCGCGAGGGAACTGTTGGGCGAGCTTTTCGTAAGCCGCAAGCGCTTGCTGCTTGTGGTTCATCGCAGCGAACAGGTCGCCCAGCATCACGCCCGTTTCCAGTTCGGATACGGCGGTGGGCGATGCGTCGGCCGGCGCGTTTTCCCGTTTCACGGGAACTATACTCGCCACCAGGAGATTCTGCTTCACATAGGCCTGAAGGTCCGAGTAGACCTGGGCTTCTGTGCGCCCGAACGCCGTTTGCCACGTCTCTTGCGCCGGCTTACCTTCATTCAGAAGTGCCAGCATTTTGCCGAAGTTCGCACGATAGCTTTGCGACAGATAAAACATGTGCATGAGCGCCCAACTCTCTGCATAAAACTGGCCCGCGCGATTCCCTTCGTTCCAGGCGGGACTTTTCTCAGTCACAGCCGTGAGCGTCCCAAGATCCAGCCACTTGACGGATTTCAATTCCTCGATGTGGTCCCTGATAGCCCCGCCTACGGCCGCGTCTGAGCCGGACGGCTTGATCGTAGTGAGCAATTCCGCAAGCCCTTCGGAGGCCCACGTCGGCAATTTCAAACCGGCCCTCACCAGAACCAGGTGGGCATACTGATGGAGAGCAACGGTGAAATGGTCGGGGTCGGATTCCATCATCACCAGGTAGTCCCGGCTCTGTGTGGTAGCCGAGAAAGAGACCGCGCCGGGGATCGGGGCGTAGGGTTTGAATTGTTTCTCCGATGGGAATGAGATCACTCTGACCGGAATAACCTGGTTCCACTCGGCGTGGGTCGCGTCCTGCAAAACCGTGCGGATGTTTTCCAGCGCGATCAGAGCGTCGCGACTCTTTTTACCCGCCGCGTTCGCGTCTCCCGCAAGAGTGTAGATCTCTGCATGAGACGTGGCCTGCCGGAACCAGGTATCAGGAGCAGCACCATGAACAAGACCTGCAAGCAACACAGATGTGGTAATTCGTACCGAACGCGGGAGCATGTATAGTTTGCCCTAATGATAGCGTGCGATGAAGGTGTGATGCGTTTCAAACTTTGGACATATATCCCGTTGAATCGGTACCCGTACTTCGTAACTTGATAGCGTTGAGCCGAAATGACAACATCAGACTATGAAGACAGTGCGACTAATCCTGGCAGTTTTCGCGGTGGCCGCGATCCCGGCGTATGCTGGCACCGCACTCTCGCTGGGATCAGCTGCGGGCTATAACGTTTTTGTTCTGGGGGCATATTCCACGCCCGGGGGTACGGATATACAGGGTTCCGTGGCGGTAGGCGGCAGCATGACTGCCAGCGGTTCTCTGAGCATTAACGAATCTCCAGGGAGCGCAAACCCTTCTAATGCAGGTCTGATAGTCGGTGGCAGTCTGGCGCTTGCCGGCGGTCAGTTGGACAACGGCAATGCAGGCAATGCGTGGGTGGGCGGGAGCGTCACCTCCAGCGGCTATTTCAATTTCGAAAAGAACCTGAGCGCGGTTGGGTCGATTGGCACGAGCAACATCGTCGTCGGAGGGACCAAGACTTCGGGCGGTTCAGTGTCGATCCCTTCCGTATTTCTGAATGCCGCCAGCAATCTGGACCAGCTATCGACCAGCCTGACCGGCCTCGCGGCAAACGGCACCGTGTCTGTCAACTACTCAACGATCACCTTGTCCGCGAGTGGATGCACACTTTGCGTCTTCGATCTCAGCGGTGGCAACGCTTCAGGCGAGACAATCAACATCAGCGCGCCCGCCGGGGCAACCGTCGTGATTAACGTGGCAGGCACTTCGGACTCGATTTCGAACGGTTCGATCAACTATACCGGCGGCGCAACTGCCAACGACACGCTGTTCAATTTTGGCGCGGCTACGACTCTGGCGACGAGCGGTGAAACAATTTACGGTTCGATTCTGGCTCCGCTAGCTTGTTTCACGGGAACCAACGGCAGCATTGATGGCGAATTAATCGCTAACACGGTCACCGGCGAGACGGCGGAATTTGAGAGTGGAGATATCTTCAACGGAAACCTTGGTTCCGCGGCTGCTCCGGAACCTTCCACGTGGATCCTGATGGGAACGGCTTCTCTGATCTGTTTTTTCATCCGCAAGAGACGTTTGCTAGCGGATAGGCTGGAGAGAGTTGCCGTGGCGGAAGTCCCGCAACCAGCGGCTTTCGGTAAGCACGCCGTGTCCGTGCGCACAGACTGATTCTGTAATGGCTCCCCTTAACAGGATCCGGTCGGGGTTGCCCTGCATCCAGGAGAGAAGGAGTCGGTCCAGACAGATGGGACAACGATGCCGGAGATCGTGCCAGCAATAAAAGCCCTGCGCTGCGGTTGTCAGTAAATACGTCACACTCAGGAGCGAAAAGCTCAGCCCCGCGGTTGAGGAGGTTTGTCATGACGCGCGATTCCAAAGTTGGGTCGCTAGCGCCCATCCGAGGATCTATACGAACGCGTGCAGACAGCCAACTGAAATTGCGTAGAGAAGCCATTGAGGTGCTACACGCCGGTTGATGCGGGTATACAAGAAGAACGCGCCATACAGAGCGAGAAAGAGCCAAATGACCTTCGCGGGGCTCCGAACGTCAGCGGCCTCAGAAGCCTCGCGGCGCGAATTTCTACCGGCCTCGGTTTTCGGCGGGAATCCATGCCCGTTCCGGAGCCATCAATTCGACATCGCCAGTCTTCGTCTTGACCGTCACTTCCTGCAACGCGCCGCCAGGCTTACCCGGCGTCTCCGTAAAAAGCAGTTCGTATTGATTTGCGAGATGATCTGCGACGTCTTCGAGGAACGGCGCCACGGATGGCAGTGGGCCGAATCCGATAAAATACGCTTCTCCACCGGTATCTCGCGCTACGTGCGCCAGTTGAACCTGTCCATCATAGATCTTCGCCCCATCTGAGGTGGCGTAGTCCGCGCTGGGGTGGTACAACGCATAGACCGTCACGCCAGCTCGTTGCGCGGCTTCAATCGCCCCTTCTGCCGATGCATCCAACTCCCCTTCATGGGCCGAGGGATTCACCCCATTTGTGACCATCAGCACAGCACGGCGCGCCGTGGTTTCGGGCCAACGCGCGATCAGTTCTTTCAGTGGATCGAACGGACTGGCCGGCTTGCTGCCAGCCGGGGTGTTGAGAGCCTTTTGTGTGCGAGCGCGGTCGAGTGTCGGGGTCACCGCAATGCTGATTCGACCATTGTCGATGTACGCTATACCGACCGAAGTGGTAGCTGGCTGTGAAGCAATGAACCGACTCAGTTCCTGGAATTTAGTGCCCGCTTCACAGCTGGAACAGTTGTCCACGACAATGTATAACTCCAAGCCAGCACGATCACCTTTCAGCGGCACCAAGCTGGTGACCAGGAGGGTATCGTATTCGGGTGTCTTGACGAGGATGTCTTCGGCCCGCAGCATGGGTGGCTCATGTCCATAATGATGACCGATTGTCACGATCAACCGCCCGGTTTGCGCGGGCGGCGAGACATGCTGACCGGCGGCCATTAATGCAAAAAGCAAAAACGACGCCCCAAGCGCCGAGGCCAATCCGATGGTTCTCTTCATAAAAACCTCCTGACTTCGCCGTTACACGTGCATTTGTCTTACCAGGAAAAACTGCGCTATCTGCGGGAAACAAAGCTGCATCCAGGCCGACGGGCTGCTCCTAATGGGTTATTTGGCGCAATTTCGCACCCCGGGATCAATCGAGTAGCCTTCAAGAAAACATTTCGCACTGCCGATGTGCTAAACTACGGTTGTATACGAAGTTGATCCGCGCTTTCCCTTTCGGTAACTGTAGTATTGGACCTCGCCGATTTTTTCTGTACCAAACCATTTTTTCTGTACCAAACCAATAGATGACAACCTTTTCAGATTTAATTGCATCACCCGTCCTGCGCAAGAACCTTGCGTCGGCGAAATTCGTTGAGCCCACGCCGATCCAGGCGCAGGCTATTCCCCCCGCTCTTCAAGGCCTCGACATAGTAGCCACCGCCCAAACGGGCACTGGCAAGACGTTGGCCTTCTCGCTCCCGATTATTGAAATCCTGGGACGGGCCACGTTGGGCAGCAAACCGCAGGTCCTCGTCCTCACTCCGACGCGCGAACTTGCAATACAAATTTATGAAGCTTTCACCGCGGTAGCGATCAACACCGGCATTCGTGCCGCAGTCGTCGTGGGCGGCATGAGTGAACAGAAGCAGTTGCAGGCAATGAAGCGCGGCGTGCAGGTCGTAATTGCGACCCCTGGCCGTCTGTGCGACTTCCTGAAACGCCGGCTGGTAGTTCTGGACGCGGTGAAAATCGCGGTTCTGGACGAAGCCGACCGCATGCTCGACATGGGATTCATTCCCGACGTGGAACGCATCCTCAAGTTGACGCACACCGATCGCCAGACGCTGTTTTTCTCGGCGACATTTGAGACCGGCGCCACGGCGGCACTGATCTCCAAGCACATGAAGAATCCGACGCGTATCACTGTCGGTTCTACGACGAAGCCTGCCGAAAACATCGAAATGCATGTTTATCAGGTAGATCAGGACCGCAAGCTCGGCCTGCTGAACAGCCTGCTCAGGACGCAGCAGGGTTCTTTCCTCGTATTCGCGCGCACCAAGCACGGCGCGGAGAAACTGGCAAAGAAACTGGCAGTGGCCGGAGTGAAATCTACCGCGATTCACGGCGACCGCTCACAGAATCAGCGCAATTCAGCATTGAAGGGTTTCCAGGACGGGCAGTATCGCGTACTGGTGGCCACCGACGTTGCAGCTCGTGGCATTCACGTGGATAACATCGCTCACGTGGTGAACTACGACCTGCCTCAGGCCCCGGAAGACTTTATCCACCGTGTGGGACGTACGGGTCGCGCAGGCGCGGCCGGTGTGGCTTCCACCTTTGCGACCAGCGCCGAGCGCAACAGCATTCGCGCGATTGAGCGCACACTCAAGATGACGCTCACGCGCCGCGATCTGCCGGAAGGCATCGTGCGCGAGGATCGTTCGGCCGCTCCTGTGATCGAGATGCCCCGACGCCATGAACCGCGTCATGAGGCTTCGCGTCACGAAGCACCTGCGGCGAAGCGTTTCGGCAGCAAGCCGTCTTTCTCCTCTTTCAAGCCGCGCCGCAGCCGTTTCGCAGCTGGCCGCTAAGCTTTAGTATCAGTTAGTTTTTAAATCGACCCGCGTTGTGGATTGACCGCTGCGCGGGTCGATTTGCGTCAGGACTGATTCACAGATAGTGATGAGACGGTGATTTCGCGCTCATCTTCCGACACGGCGCGCAGACGGATCTCCGTTCTATCCCCAGGCATTAGTGCGGGAAAACGCTCAGCCCATTCGAGAAGCACCAGCGCGCCGCTGCCGAACAGATCGTCAAGCCCGAGGCTTTCCACCTGCTTTGCCTCGTCCAACCGATAGAGATCGATATGGAAGACGGGGTTTTCCTCTCCGTATTGGTGGATGAGAGTGAAAGTCGGGCTGGATACAGCGTCCGCGACGGCTGCTCCACGCCCTTCCACAATGCCTTTTGTGAGGGTAGTCTTCCCCGCCCCCAGATTGCCGATCAGCAATACGGCGCCGCGCAGTTCCTCCGCGAGATTACGACCCAGGGCTACCGTTTCTTCGGCCGACTTAGTGTGAAACGTTCGTGATGGCACGAATCCCCTCAGACAGATATCGCAGCAGATCTGTGGCAATCACGGGTTGTTCGCCCAGATGGCGCGCGGCGCATTCACCCGCCAGGCCGTGAAGATAAACAGCGGCGGCTGTAGTGCGGTCAAGATCGTTCGGAAACTGTGCGGAAAGTCCGGCGGTCATCCCTGTGAGAATATCGCCGGTGCCGCCCGTCGCCATAGCAGGTGAGCCGGTGGGGTTGATCCAGACGCGGCCATCCGGAAACGCCACCAACGTACCCTCGCCTTTCAGGACCAACGTCACATTACGTTCCGTCGCAAACGCGCGTGCAACGGCAATTCGGTCGGACTGCACTTCGGGAATCGTGAGGCCAGTGAGACGAGACATCTCACCTGGATGGGGCGTAAGAATTCTCGGCGCTCCGGATGAGTGCCAGTCGCCACCTGCGAGGCAGTTGAGGGCGTCGGCATCCACCACCAGCGGTTTGCCGAGCGTCGCGTAGAGTTCCCGGACAACATCGCGCGTTTCATCATCGGTGCCGATTCCTGGCCCAATGGCGGTGATCGTCATGGAACTCGCCAGCGCAGCAATTCGCGGACTGGCTTGACGCGAGATCACCCCTGACGCGGTTTCTGGAAGTGGCTCTGTCATCAGCTCGAGGCTGAACGCCGCGACAGAGGACAGCGCGGATTCGGGACACGCAACCGTCACTAACCCGGCACCTGCCCGCAGAGCCGCGATTCCCGCCATGGCAGCCGCACCGGACTTACCGCGAGAGCCCGCGACGATCAGGACATGGCCGTATCGCCCTTTATTCGAATCACTCATGCGCGGGGCGAAGATAGTCGCGATACTTTCAGGCGTGATCAATGCGAGACGAATCGAGGCGTCGTCTTCATAAATAGACGCCTGAGTTCCAATCGGCGCGACTCTGAGATCACCCATCACCGCGCGCGCTGGCGGCAGTGCGTGGCAGATCTTCGGTGCGGTGAAGGTGACCGTGACATCGGCGCGCACGTATTCGCCAGGGGGATTCGGACTGTCTCCGGCTAATCCCGACGGAATGTCCACAGCAACAACCTTTGCGTGTGCAAACTGGGTATTGATAGCACGGATCGCATCCAGCGCCTCCCCAGTCGCCGGACCCTTCAGACCTGTTCCGAGGACGGCATCCACTACGAGCGTTGCTTCCCGCATCGCGGAAGTGAAATCATAGCTTTCCCGAAGGCCGGCACCGTGCAGCATGGCGAGGTTCGCGGCTGCATCACCCGCCAGATCCACCGGACTCGCTACTAAAACGACGTACACGTTCGAAGGCTGAAACCGGGCATGCAGGATGCGCGCGATCGCCAGGCCGTCGCCACCATTATTACCCTTGCCGCAGACGATGACTATCTTTTGTCGTGATACCGGCGCAAATCGCTCGGCGATGTAGCTGACCACCGCATGCGCCGCGTTCTCCATCAGGATGATTCCGGGGATGCCAGCATCAATTGTTGCCCGGTCCACCGCGTTCATCTGCGCAACCGTAAGTATTTTTCGGGGGTTAGTGACTGGCATGAAGACCTCCAATAATCATCAGAGTCATATCATCCGCCTGCTCCGAAGAAGCATCCCACTGACGAACGGCTTCCAACACCCTCTCAACAATCTCAGCGGGCGCCGCGTCGCGATGCCGCATGACAACTTCAGCCAGACGGTCCGCTCCGAAATCCTCACCGTAGGAATTCTCGGGTTCGGTAATGCCGTCGGTATAAGCCACCAGGAAGTCGCCAGCACCCAGGGGTACGGTGCGCTCTTCATAGTGGAGCGACGGAAACGCGCCAACCACCGAACCGGTCACTTCCAGAAACTCGTACGTATCGTCATGAATTAGCAGCGGAGGCAGATGCCCGGCGTTCGTGTAAGTCAGCTGCCTTGTTTCCTCATTGTAAAGTCCGAAGAAGAACGTAGCGTATTTCTCAGGAGAGGTACTGGCGTAGAGCAATCGGTTCAGTCTGGCTACGGTGTTCGCTGGCGTCACAGCGGCATTGCCGTCGGAAAGCTGCGTGCGCATAATCGACTGAATCGACGCCATTAGCAGCGCCGCTGAAATTCCTTTACCCGCCACATCGCCCAGCGCAACGGCCAATTCGCCATCGGCTGCCATGAAGTAGTCGTAATAGTCGCCCGAGACCATGCGCGCGGCATGGCAGACGCCAAGCATCCCGACGGTCCTGCAAGTTGGCGGCTTGTGAGGAAACAGCCGGGTTTGAACTTCGCTTGCAATAGCAATCTCCGATAGCAGGCGTTCCTTTTCCTTTGTCACGGTGACGAATTGTTCCAACTGTGCTGCCATCTTATTAAACGAATGGCCGAGTTCAGCAAGCTGATCGTTTCCTGTCACCGGAATGCGGTGGGCGAACGCGCCTTCGCCGATCAGCGTGGTTCCTTCGTACAGATTGTGGACCGCGCCAGTGAGAGTACGTGTCATCGAAACTCCGATGTACCAGGAGTACATTTCGGCGATCAGCAGCAGAACAACGATGATAGAGAACGCCAGTTGAATAAATGGCAGTAAGGGATCTTCAATCTTGCTGGAGAAGATGACATTGAGAATGGCGGAAAGACGGGTTTCAATCACCATGCGACCGTAAGTGCTGGAGTTTGGACGGTTCCAATCGGCGATGGCAATCATGTTCGGACCCGTGATGGCGAAATCCAGAACGTTGCGCTGCGGAGGAATCCTGCCGGCAAAAGCGTCCTGCAGACTCTCGATATCTGTTTCGTCGAGGGGAGAACTGTCCGAGCCTCGGACTGTGGATCGGCTGGGCATCCCGAGGCTTCCGAGACCCGGCACAAGGTTCTCCAACACCTCTCGCGTGAGCGGGACAAGGATGAGGGAACGGTTACGTCCGCTGTTGACCAGCGACATCAGATAACGCCTGTTGCCTTTGTAGACAACCCCCGTGTAGTCCTTCCAATCGCCCGGAGGCATCTGAATTTTGGCGTCGGACGGGTAACGAAAACTCTGACCACCCGTTACCATGGCTTCAAAAGAGGGAATGCCTGTTGCTGTGAGTTGCTGGACGATCGCCATCCGATCCGCGGGGAGTTCGCGGGCCAGCAAACGCGCAGGCGTTTCAATGGCCATCTCACGATGCTCCATCGCGGATCCAATCAAATAGCCGGCGAATTGTGAACTGAGTGCCCACCCAGCGACCAGAAAGAACGCCAAAATTAAGGCAATGGGTACAACCGCTATGAACAGGTAAGTAACAATCAGGCGGTTGCGAACTTTCCAAACGAGTCGCGACCTGAAAAGCAGCAACCGTATCAGCTTCCAGCCGCAGAGAACCACGAGCACTACGGTAATCAGCGAAGTCAAATCTTCAGCCCGGCCGACAACAGTCAGAGTGAGGTCGAGCAGAACCGCGAGCACGACGATCGCGCGCAAGCGGGTGATCCGAATTCCACCGATAGAATACCCACTCACTACAACTCCAGCCCCCCACTCGGCGGGACGGGGCGCACACTTTGGGAAATCGCCGGTACTTCACCTTCCGCTGCCGTATCGACCTGCTCGGTCAAAGTGCGTTGAAGAATTTCCAGCGCGGCTTCGGGTGTGTCGGCAAACTGGAAAAGATTCATATCTTCAGCGGAGATTGTGCCGTATTTCACCAGCGCGTCAAAGTTGATGATTTCCTTCCAGAATTCGGAACCGTAGAGGATGATAGTAATCTTCTTCGCCAGTTTTCTTGTCTGGGCAAGAGTGAGAATCTCAAACATCTCGTCCATGGTGCCGAAACCGCCGGGGAAGACTACGAGTGCCTTCGACATATAGGCAAACCAGAACTTGCGCATGAAGAAGTAGTGAAACTCAAAACTGAGTTCGCGCGTGATGTAGGGGTTAGGAAATTGCTCGAATGGCAAACCGATATTGAGGCCGATGTTCTTGCCTTTTGCGTCGGAAGCGCCGCGGTTGGCCGCCTCCATGATGCCGGGACCGCCGCCGGAACAGACGACGAACCGATAGGTCCGCTCGCGGAAGGTCTTCGCCCATGTTGTAACCATCGCCGCCAACGTCCGCGCGTCGTTGTAATATTTGCCAAGCGGGCTGTCCTCGCGAATCCGTGCCGAGCCAAAGAAAACGACGGTATCGCGAATCCGCTGTTTTCGCAGGTGCGACAGTGGTTCGAGATACTCCGACATGATGCGAAGCACTCTCGCGTCCGGACTATTCAGAAAGGGACCGTTCTGATACGCCAGCGCGGGGCGCGGAGTTGGCGCAGAAGGGGCGGAACGCGGCGTGGCCGGATTGTCACTCATGATTATTTCGTTCCTTCATCGGATCGTTTCTTCAGTTCGCGTACCGTCCGCAGGATTTCAGGAAGTTTCTGGAAAGCGGTGATAGCGCGTAACCACTCGCCAGCGTCGAAAGCGGGAGAGCCCGACATGCGTGACTTCGCAGGTACATCCCCGCCGATGCCGCTTTGGGCGTAGATAGTCGCGCCTTCGTGAATCGTCAAATGGCCGGAAATACCCACCTGACCCGCCAGCAGAACGTTTTTTTCTAATACACTGCTGCCGGCCAGACCCGTTTGCGCGCAGATGATATTGTCCTCACCAACCACGCAGTTATGCCCTACCTGTACCAGGCTATCCACCTTGGCCCCGCGCTTAACGCGCGTTTCCCCCATCGATGCTCGATCTACCGAAGTCAGGCTCTGAATCTCGACATCGTCCTCGATCACGGTGATACCGGATTGAACAATCTTGTAGTGCGTTCCATCAGCACGTTTCGCAAATCCGAATCCATCGCCGCCAATCACTACATTGTTTTGCAGGATGACGCGGTTTCCGATGCGGCAGAATTCGCGGACGACGGAATGCGAATGTGCCGTGAAATCGTCGCCAATCACGGCACCCGCATAAACCACAGTATGGGGATGCAGGACCGCATTGCGGCCGATCACGACGTCCTCTCCAACCGCAACGAAGGCTCCTATGTGGGCGCCCTCGCCGATCCGGGCGCTGGTGGCGATTGCGGCGGAAGGATGAACTCCCGGCACTGGACGCGGCGGCTGGTAGAACAGCTCGAGAGCACGCGCGTAGTCATGATACGGGTTGGCCGAAATCAGCGTTGGGATGTCGTCGATTGCCTTAGAGGCGAGCACGGCACTAGCCTGAGTAAGCTTCAATTTCGGGGCGTATTTCGGATTAGAGAGAAACGTGATCTGGCCGGTTCCGGCCTGCTCCAGCCCGCGTACTCCCGTGATATCGCGTTCGGCGTCCTGCTCAGAAGGACAAGCCAAAACACAGCCGAGCTTCTCCGCTAATTCCTTGATTTTCATAGTCCGTTGGCACCAGTGAACGCTTACCGGTCAATCAACAGGTTACACCGGAGTGAGAAGCGTCCGGAGATGCCAGCCCGATGCGGCAAGATGGCAATCGAAGGGCTGCAAGCGCGCCTCCGTCCTGCCCGGAAATGAGCGCATGCCTCAGCGAATCAACGCCAGCTTCGCGTACTCAGATTTCGCCGCGAGGAGCACCGGAACATCGGCATCGGCAGCTTTCCAGGAGGTAAAGAAACTCTCGTACTCCGCGCGTCCCCCGGCAACGTTGCCCTCCAGCGACAAAGCGCGCGCCAGACCCAAATGCGCCAGTGCATGGTTCGCTGAGAGCGGTTCCAACCCAGGGTGTGCAATAATTTTCCGAAACTCGGCTTCAGCCTGGGGGAACTGCTTTGCGGCCAGATATGCACGCCCGCGCAGGGCCGCAAGTTCAGTGCTTCGAAGGTCATATGGAATACCGCGTCGCAGGGCCTCGATCGCAACCCTCGGTTCATTCCGCGCCAGCGCGATCGCGGCTGCAATCTGCGGCCCTTTCACGTTCTGCCACAAAGTATCCTGAGGAAACTCTTTGAGATCGTGCTGGAGAATCGTCTCGGCTCGCGCATCCTCACCCACCTCAGCCAGAGCGACCGGGACATCGGTGGACCCCTCAACCGGCGGCAGTTCATCCAGCGCCTTCCGCGCCGTATCGGTCATGCCAAGTTCCGCTTCGAGGCGAGGCATCCCGCCGCGCATGCGGGTAGCGCGTTCCGCCATGCCGCGTTTTGTGTAACCCTCCGCCAGTTTCGAGAACAATTCCGTGCCCATCTTCGGCTTTCCTTCAGCGAAACTCAGCAACGCACGCTGGAGCGTGATGTAGGGTTCAGATGGCATTCCCCTCGCCCATACCACTTGGGCATCTGACGCTGAAGCGTCGCCGTCCGCAAATCCGGCCTGAATCAAGATGCCGTGCACATCGGCTGCATCCACCTTCTGTACGATTGCCTGTTGGCAGGTGGCAATTGCATCGTCCACCTTACCCGCAAACAGTTGTGCCCTGGCCAGATTGACATACGCCACGGAATTCTTTACGTCAATCGCGATCGCGCGTCTCGCCGGGTCGATGGCAAGATCCGGCCGGCCGATCTGTATCTGCATATTCGCGAGACTTGCCCATGCCGTGGAATTGCGCGCATAAATCTCCGTCCACGTTTCATAGTTGCGAATAGCTTCGTGCAGATCGCCGGTCACCATACTGTGGTAGTTGGCAATAATGAACAGCCGGTCGGGTTCATCCGCAACATCACGCAATTCGTACGCTCTCCGCAGAGTTTGAGCGCTCTGCGCAGGCTCTCCCAGATTGTTGTAAATCACGCCGAGGTCGGCCCAGGCAATCGCGAATTGCGGATCCAGTTCCAGCGCGCGACGGAACAGTGGAATCGATTCCTGAAATCTGCCCTGCATCCCGATATCGTGAGCCTGCGAGTAGGCCTTCAAGGCATCGAGCGAACCGGTCTCCTTTTCAAGCAGCGGTTTGCTGAACCGGCGGAGCGACCGTAATGGTTCGCCCAGACGCCGGCGCATTTCGGCGGCAACGGAATCGAGCGCCTGTAGTATGTTGTCGCCAGTCTTCGCCGTTGCGCGCGTCTGAACAAGTTCCTGGCCATTGGCGCAGTCGGACGCAGTGAGAGTGAGGAGGTATTGCTGGCCAAACCGCGCGATTAAGCCGGACAGGACCGCCTGCGCATCGATTCGCTGGCAGACCTCCCTCGCCAGGTTGACCGTCAGCCTTTCGTCGGGCTTCCGCTCCATCAGCTTTAGCGTGTTTGAGACTTTAGCGTCCGATGTCACCTGCAGGAATGGCGACTGCTTCAGATCGATTCCGATGGCAATATTGACAGCACGCTGAAAACCCGGCTCGCCAGTCGTATCTTCGAAATCCGCAAGGACCACCTCATGGTGGTCGCCCGGAACCGCCCGCGTGTACCAGAACCACCCGGCTCCAGCCACTGTCAGGATCCCGACAACTGAGACTGCGGCCCAAAGAAGGCGACGGTCCGGTTTTAGAGATCTGCCGGCCGCGTCCACCTGATCCGATACCGCCGCCGGCGCTGGAACGGAAGGCTGGATTTCAACCGGTAAAACTTCAGTTACTAGACTTTCAAACCGATAGCCGCGTCCGGGGACTGTCACAATGATCTTGTTCTCCGGCTGGACGCTTGCAAGCGCCTTCCGGACCAGAAAAACGCTCTGCGTGAGGTTGCCTTCTTCCACGAAGGCGTCCCCCCACACCGTCTTCATCAGCTCCTCCTTGGTGAGTAGGCGACCGGAGTTACGAACCATGTAGAGAAGCAAATCGAAGGCACGCGCGGGCAGCGAAATGGTCTTGCCGAAGCCCGAAAAAACGCGATTGGCTGGATCGAGTTCAAACTCCGCGAAGCGATACAAGTTATTCATTTAATGAACCATACGCGGATTGAGAACAAATTGAGAACGAATTGATCGGACCCTGAAGACTAACCGACCCGAACCATGGTCTCATCACAAGGTAAAGAGGCAATATCGGATCGTGGCAGTCACGATTTGATTGTAAGCCCTTCATCGCACCATGCTGGCGGTTTGGAATCTACGGAGGAGCACAACTAACATGTATCGTCACCAGAACAGGATTGGCATGATTCTACTGATCGCGGGAGCAGTGAGTGTCCCCGCACACGCGTCGTCGCTGGAGGCCTACACGGGTGTCATCGGAGGATCCAACACTGGCTGCTCCGGAGCGGGCGGACCTCCGACCGCCATCACCTCGTTCTTTTCGGACCTGGGCGGTTTCGGGCTGTTAACCGATCCCGGCGGTAACGGCATCAGCGACTGCGGCTTGAGCGGCGCGGTCACGGACATGATCGCGCCAACAGGTCCTTTGACCAATTCCTACGCCTTGGGGACCACCCCTTACTCGTCATATCCCACTAACTCCTTCGCCGGATCGGCTTCGGCGACCGCCAGCTACGGGTCGGTCGCAGTGGATACCTCCGGTACGGTCAACGGCGTCCAGGGTTTTAACGGGAAAGCGGAGACGGTGGCTTTCGGGATTGACAACGACTCCTTCAATCTAACGGGCGCGCCCACCGGCACCGGCTACATGGTGTTTGACTATACGCTGAACGCCTCCATGACAATCACGAATCCGGCCAATGGGGGAGGAGGAGAGATGCAGGTGAACGTGCAGGTTGACAACACGAATGAAAACATTTTCTATGCCAATTTTCAGGGCGCAAGCGTCTCGGTAGCCGGAGTGGAGAATATCGCCGGCTCGATTTACGCGGGTGAACCTGTTCCGGGCTGCGTCACGGGCAGCGGCACTTTTACCTGTACCAACGCGTCTCTCCAGACCCAAATGCTCCAGGTGAACTTCGGCGCACCGATTACATACGATATGGGGCTGCTCTCCGATACGAATCCCTCGATCAGCCAGACTGTTTCTGACCCGACAGGCTTGAGTCTCACCGGGATACAGGTGTACGATTCCAGCGGCAGTTTTGTCTCCCAGTTCAGCATCACGTCCGATTCGGGGTCGTCGTATGGCTCCGACGGGTTTGAATCAGGGCCCGCGAGTTCCCCGGAACCCGCGACCTTCCTGCTGGGCGGATTTGCCCTGGCCGCGATCTGCGGTGCCCGTCGTTACCGACGCTCCAATTGACCGGCGTCAAACCGCAGTCCGCTGTAGAATGATTCGGTGACGATTAATCGCCGATCTTTTCTGCAATCCGCTGGCGCCACTGCGCTGACCGCGCCGTTTTTCATCCGCGACCTGCTGTCGAAGCCGCCGTCCGGCACTATTCGTCTGGCAGCATTCGGCGCCAATGGCATGGCTTTCTCCACGCTGGATGGCATCGCCGCGCATCCTAAGGTCAAACTCGCATGCGTGGCGGAAGTCGACGCCAACCGTCTGGATCGGGTGAAAAAGAAATACCCCGACGCGCGCATCTATGAAGATTGGCGCGAGATGCTCCGCAAAGAGCGCGGGCAACTGGACGCCGCCTGCGTCGGCACGCCGGATCACATGCATGCCCCTATGGCTATCAGCGCCATGCATGCCGGACTCCCCGTTTACGTGCAGAAACCACTGGCGCACGATATCCACGAAATCCGCACCATGATGAAGGTGGCGCACGAGAAGAACGTGCCCACCCAAATGGGCATCCAGATTCACTCCTGGCGAGAATACAAGATCGCCGTGAAGCTGATCCAGTCCGGCGCAATCGGCAAAGTCAGGGAGGTCCATACGTGGAGCGAAAAGAAGTGGGGCGATACGGACAAGTTACCCACCGTCGCCGACCCCATCCCCGCAGGCTTCAATTGGGATTCATGGCTGGGTGTCGCGCCGGCCCGTCCTTATATCAAGGATGTCTATCACCCGAGCAACTGGCGGAAACGCCTGGATTTCGGTACTGCCACCTTCGGCGATATGGGCTGCCACATTCTGGATCCGGTGTTCAGTTCATTGCAGATCGGTTCGCCGCTCTCAGTGCGCAGCGAGGGCGCGGCGCCAAATGGCGAAAGCTGGGCTCTGGATACTCTGATACGCTACGTCTTCCCCGGCACGCCTTACACTGCCGAAAAGACCGTCCCCGTCACCTGGTACGATGGCGATCGGATTCCTCCCGACGAAATCCGCGCCTTATTGGGATCGCTGAAATTCCCCGGCCAGGGTTCCATCTTCATCGGCACCAAGGGGCAGATGCTGTTGCCGCATATCGCGACGCCGATTCTGCTGCCCTTGCGCGATTTCGCCGGCTACAAACTGCCGGAAGCCGAGCGCACGGACCATTACCTGGAGTTCGCCGAAGCCGTACTGGGCAACGGCAAAACTTCGACACCATTCGAATACTCCGGACAACTCACGGAGGCAGTGCTGCTGGGACCACTTGCCACCCGCTTTCCGAACTCGACGCTCCAATGGAACGGCGAAAAGGCGAAGTTCACAAACTCGAAACCAGCTAACGAATTTCTGCGACGCAAGTATCGTGCGGGTTGGTCGGTCTCCGCTTTGGCCTAAAGCGGCCTCTGGCGTATCTTTCCGCCCAACTCGGCCTTGTTTCCGATTCCGAGCCCCTGTATAATCAATCTGATACACTGACATGCCACGTCGCCCCGTAAAGATACTTCTCCGTCTGGCCACAGGACTTCTGGCGATCACAGCCATCCCGGTCGCTGAGCCTGCCAACACCGTACTCGACCAGCAATTTAACCAGGTCGTCCGTCCGTTCGTCGCTCAGTATTGCGTGGCATGCCATAGCGGCCAAACGCCGGCTGCTCAGTTCGATCTTTCTTCTTACACGAGCACGGATATGGTCGTTCGCGACCATCCCCGTTGGGCTCTCGTCATCGACAAACTGACCAGCAGGCAAATGCCCCCTGCGGGCATGCCCGCGCCATCTGATGAAGCCCGCCAGAAGATTGTCGATTGGGTCAAGGCCATGCGCGCCGATGAAGCCCGCAAACATGCCGGCGATCCCGGCCCCGTCCTCGCGCGCCGCCTCAGCAATGCCGAGTACAACTACACGATTCGAGATCTCACCGGCGTCGATATCAAGCCCACACGAGAATTCCCCGTTGACCCCGCCAATCAGGCAGGCTTCGATAATTCCGGCGAATCGCTCGCCATGTCGCCGGCGTTGCTGAACAAGTACCTGCAGGCTGCCCACGAAGTTGCCGATCACATGGTGCTCACACCCGACGGCATCGATTTCGCGCCGACGCCCATGCTGGTCGAAACTGATAAAGACAAGTACACGATCCAGCGCATCATCGACTTCTATTTCAGCCAGCCCACTGACTTCGCGGATTACTTTGCCGCCGCGTGGCGCTACAAGTACCGCGTCGCGCTGGGCAAGCCGACCGCGACACTCACTCGAATCGCCGCCGACGCAAAGCTGAGTCCGAAGTATCTGCCGCTCGTCTGGGGAATTCTTCAGGAAACGCCGGAAGTGGCAAAGACTGAAGTTGGACCAATCGCCAGGCTGCAAAGAATGTGGCATGCCCTTCCTGCGCCCGACGCTTCCAAAGCCGAACCCGCGCGCGAAAAATTCACCGAAATGCGCGATTGGGTCATTCGCATGCGCCTCGATACCGGCATGCAGTTTGCCGCGCCAATTGTCAAGGGACTGCCCGGCGCGTCCGAAGCGTTGATGGATTGGAAACTCCAGCAGTACGCCATCCATCGCCGCGATTTCGATCCCGCTTCGCTGCGCAATGACGAAGATCCGACCCCGGCTACTCCCACCATCCCTCGTTACCCCGGCCTGCATCAGGACGGCGCTCCACACTGGGCCGCAGTGATTCAGAAGTCTCGCTTAGGCAACCAGGATCTCGTCGTTCCCAAAGCGCAGCGAGCGAAATACGAAGCCTCATTCGCGCGCTTCGCCAACGTCTTCCCCGACGGCTTCTTCATGTCCGAGCGCGGCCGCTATTTTCCGGATAACACTCAGGACAAAGGTCGCCTGCTCAGCGCCGGATACCACAATGTGATGGGCTACTATCGCGATGACACAGCACTGAACGAACTCATCCTCGATGAAAAGGGCCAGAAGCAGCTCGACCGCCTCTGGACCGAATTCGATTTCATCGCCGAGTACACGTCCCGCACCTTCGTGCAGTTCTACTTTAACCAGAGCGGCGAGGTCGACGGGAAAGGTGATGAGGGCGGTTCCCCACGCCCCGTGGGTCACGAAGTCACCGATAGCCCCGTCATCATGGGGCTCAAGCAGAAGTACCTCGCCAAGGCGGCCGCCGTTCCAACCAACAGCCCGCTCGCTCCCGCCGCCATTACGGAACACTTTGACCGAGTTGACGCAACCCTTCGGGGCCTCGAGAAGATGCATGCCGAAGCCGAGCCGAAGCATATTGATGCGCTGCTCAAATTCGCCGCCCGCGCGTATCGCCGCCCGCTCACGAAAGCCGAGTCAGCCGATATGGTCGCCTATTATCACCAGTTGCGCGATAAGAACGGCCTTTCTCATGAAGACGCCGTCCGCGATTCCATCGTCGCCGTCCTGATGTCGCCCGATTTCTGCTACCGCATTGATCTCTCGGAAGCCAATCAGCCCGCAGGCAAGGTCAAACTTGCGGCCTCCACCACGCCCGCACCCGCCGCCCCGAAGGCCGCTCCGTCGTCTGCCGGTGTGCCGCTCTCGGGCATTGCTCTCGCCAGTCGTTTGAGCTACTTCCTCTGGAGCAGCATGCCGGATCAGGAACTGCTCTCGCATGCCGCCGCCGGAGATTTGCAGAACCCTTTGGTTCTTCTCGCTCAGACGCGCCGCATGCTGAAAGACGATCGCGCCCAGGGTTTCGCCACCGAATTCGGCGGCAATTGGCTGGAATTCCGCCGTTTTGAAAACCACAACGGAGTCGATCGCGAGCGCTTCCCCGCCTTCACCAACGATCTCCGCGAGGCCATGTTCCAGGAACCTGTCCGCTTCATTCAGGACGTGGTGAAGAACAACCGGTCAGTCTTTGACTTCCTCTATGGCAACTATACGTTCGTGAACCGGGTACTTGCGAAGCACTACGGAATGAATATTTTTCCCGATCCTCCGCCACCGCCTCCCGCGCCGGCACCTGTACCGCGCCCTGCCGGTGCTTCCGGTGGACCAGGGCGTGGCGTACTTCCGCCGACCGATCAGCCTCCGGTCGTAATCAAGCCTGTACCCGACATTTGGGTGCGCGTCGACGACGCCAACAAGTACCAGCGCGGCGGCCTCATTCCGATGGCTGTCTTCATGACGCAGAACTCCCCCGGCCTCCGCACCAGCCCGGTAAAGCGAGGGCACTGGCTGGTCAGCCGCGTGCTCGGCGAAGTCATTCCGCCTCCGCCGCCGGTCGTTCCCGAGTTGCCGCATGATGAAGCGAAGTCGGACCTCGCCATTCGCGACCTTCTCGCGCAGCATCGTGCCAACCCTGTTTGCGGTTCCTGCCATGCGCGTTTCGATGTGTTCGGACTCGCGCTCGAAGGCTACGGCCCGATTGGTGAGGCACGCACGAAAGATCTCGGTGGCCGCACCATTGACGCCAGCGCCTCGCTGCCCGGCGGTGTCGACGTAGTTGGTCTCCCCGGCGTTCAGGATTACATTCGCCAGCGCCGCCAGCCTGGTTTCGTCGATGGCCTCAGCCGCAAGCTACTGTCGTACGCGCTGAGCCGCTCGCTGCTCCTGTCCGACGAAGCGCTGGTCGATTCTATGAAGACCAGGCTCGCGGCCAACGGCAACCATTTCGATTCCCTGATAGAAGCCATCGTATTGAGTCCTCAGTTCCGCAACAAGCGGGCTCCGGAAACTGCCGATAGAAAACCAACACCAAGCCGGGCCTCCACAACGGTCCCGGGAAGTGCGAAAATTAAAGACATACAGTCCAGGAAAGGCATGTAGAGATGAGCAACCCGACCGAAAACCAAACTGCCCGTATTTCCCGTCGAACCGTGCTGCGCGGCGTAGGCGTCACCATGGCGCTGCCGTGGCTGGAATCTCTGCACGCGCTGGCCGATACGCCTTCCGCCTCTGCCTTTCCCCAACGCTTCGGCGTGCTCTTCATGGGCAACGGCGTTAACGAAGATCACTGGAGCGCTACCGGCCAGGGCGCCGATATGGTGCTGAGCAAAACGCTCGCGCCGCTTGAACCGCTAAAGCACAAAATCAACTACATCGACGGCCTCTTTAACAAAGAAGCCACCGGCAAGGGTATTCACCCGGCTATGACGGGCGGCCTGCTTTCCGGTGCCCATATCCAGAAGGGCGCGGTGATCAAGTCCGGCATATCGATCGATCAGCTGATTGCCAATCATGTCGGCGATGCCACACCGCAATCGAGCGTAGTCCTCGCCTGCGAAGCGCCCATGACGGGATATCACGAAACGAACTACTCGCTCGCCTACAGTTCGCACATCTCCTGGCAAACACCCGATTCGCCGGTTCCCGTGGAACTCTATCCCTCGCTCGCGTTCGACAGCTTGTTTGAAAACAGGGGCAGTCTGCGGAATCAGAGTATTCTCGATCGTGTTCGCGACCGTGCCGAAACGCTCAGCAAGCAGATCAGTTCCACCGACAAGGCCAAACTCGACGAATACCTCTCCAGTGTGCGTGAAGTCGAAAAACGTGTGGAAGCCATGCGCAAGACTAAAGACGCCGCTGACGATAACGCCAAAGCGAAGAACACCAAAGCCATTGCAATGGAGCGCCCCGCCAACGGCCTGCCCGACGATCTCCGCGATCACGCGCGTCTGATGTGCGACATCATTGCCATTGCCTTCCAGACCGACAAGACCCGTGTGGCGACACTTCTCCAGGCCCGCGATCTATCGGCGCTTTACTATCCATTCCTCGATGGCGTGAAAGACGGCCACCACGGCGAATCGCATAACAATAATTCGGCGGGCTACGAAGGCATCGCGCGCTTCCATCTTAGCCAGCTGGCCTATCTCGCGACGAAACTCGACAGCATGCCCGAAGGCGACGGCACGGTGCTCGATCACTCCTGCCTCATGTTCCTTTCGAACATGTGGATCGGCCGCAAGCACGATAACAGCAAGCTGCCGCTGGTGCTGGCCGGGGGTCTCGGCGGAACCCTCAAAACCGGTCGTACGTTCGATTTCTACAAGGCGGGTGACGATAATCGAAAGATGTGCAGCCTGTACCTGTCGCTGATGGACCGCATGGGCATCCACCTGGATCAGTTCGGCGACGCGACTGAGCGCCTAAAAGATCTTTAACGCGCGGGTTTAGTATTTTACGCTGGCCACTCCAACGATTCAACCGGCGCATCCGTACGCCGGATCACGGCCCAATATTCCACCTGTAGCTTCGTGCGCGCTGGAAGCCACCGGTAAGTCGGGACACCTAACAGTCTCCCCCGTGCCACCGCCTCTTTTCGCGACTCCGGGAATGGCGACGCACCGAACTCCATACCCCGCGTAAGCGATCTACCGTTCCATGGGCTACCCGTGCGGCTGTGATTCTCTTCCCAAATTCCAAGCCACGGAAAATCAGCACGTTTCCACACGTACCCAAAGGACACATTGCTGCTCGGACTCCACGCCGTAAAGAAAGCGTGTTCCCTGGCTTCATCCATCACGTGCGCCGTGTAGCCACTCGAGACCGCCGCAAGATTCATCACGCGCAGATCTTTGTAAGTGCCATCTTTGCCCGGACCCAGCGGCCATTCGAACTCAGCGCCGGTCTTCAAATAAGCATCAGTTCCGAACTCCGATTCAAAAACTTTCGATTTTGTAGCCGACGCACGAAACTGAGTGCGACCATTCTCGAGGAACGGCGGCCCCAGCGTCGCATGCTGCGTCCAGCAAATCGGTCGATCAAATGCCGCCAGGCTTTCGGCTGTCTCCAGAATGCGGACCGCACTGCCGTGTAGCTCAATTCGGCGCTCGAAATGAATCTGCGCCAGCGGAAACAGGGCCTTCATAGTCAACTGGCTTTCCGTTCCGGAGACGTCGAAACCAACCACCGACCCCTCGCCGTGCGGAGTGATGCCGGCAGCTTCTTCTTCAGGCGATGGTCCGC
The DNA here is from genome assembly GCA_903825445.1 of uncultured Acidobacteriia bacterium. Taxonomy (GTDB): domain Bacteria; phylum Acidobacteriota; class Terriglobia; order Bryobacterales; family Bryobacteraceae; genus BOG-234. The sequence goes on along the minus strand of CAIKAS010000252.1, from coordinate 7,345 downwards.
CAAAAATGTCGAGGCACAGGTTCTGACCCATGATGCCCGCAAGCAGCCGGGCATCTGCCCCCGTACCGAACTCCCGATGCCTGGTGGCATCGAAATTCACCGGATCAACGGAGTTCCAGACAGGACTCCAGAGCGGGTTCACGCCGGAGCGTTTATCCAGTATTGCCGCAATATGTCCGCCGCCTGGCAGCACTGTGACGTGAATATCAGAGTTCTCAATCGAAAACGCGCGACGGCCGTTGTACTTGGATTCAGGCATAATGAGCTATTTCTTCTTCGCAGGAGGAGCCGAAGGCAATGTATCCGGCGTGATCCGGACACCGCTGGTCAGCTTCATCGACGACGCCTTCGTGGGGAAAGTAGCCTCAATGAAGAAGGCCGTGTACCCGGGATCCGGCTTATCAATCTTCGCACTGTAAACTCCGCCGCCCTTATCGTCGAGAACCGTGCTCGTATATGCCTTGCCGATGGAATCAAGCCGGAAATCGCGGGCCTTCGGATTATTGGCTTGCCACATCACCACCTGGGTCGGCTTCGTAGCAGCCTTCATCCGAATCGAACCATCCTTCTCAAAGCTCCAGTCCATTTGGGGCCGCGGCTCGTTGTTCACGATCGTCGCGTAAAACGCCGCAGTCGTTTCGCGCACGTCCGAACCATTGAGATCATGCTTCGTGTTTGGTACGTAACGCAGATATTTCTCGCCCTTCAGATCTTTCCAGTAGAACTGCGAGGAATCGGGAGCGAAATACTGATCACCTCCGCTGTTCACGACATATTTCGGCATCGTCAGGCGGTCCAGATAAGAATACGGATCTTCGATCTCCATCAGCTTCTTCATCTGCGACGTGCCCAGCCAGTCGAAACTCTTCATGTCGATGTAGTCCATCAGCGCGGGTGACCAGGCACCATACGCGCTGTAATGGTGTTCAAGAGACTTCTCCACGTTGAGGACATCAATGACCAGCGGAATTATGGCGATGACGCGTTTGTCTACAGCGGCCGTCGTCCATGTCGTCCAGCCGCGTTTCGATGCTCCGGACACAACGTAGTGGTCCACAGTGAAACCCTTGGTCTTCGCAACGGCCGTGACGGTATCCATAGCGCGGACCGCAGCTTTAGTCATGGGCAAACGCAGTGGCCAGGTGTCGTTGTCCGCTGCGGACCCTCCACCTTTCATGAACTTGTCCCACGTATACACGATTGCGGCATCTTCGGTACGCGGCTTCGTTTCGCCAGTGAAGAGCAGCGGCTCATTGGGGATGCCCTGCAACTGGGCTGCAATACTGTTTGTGCTCGTAGCAACAGAAACCAGCAGCGGGTCAGTCTGCTCTGGCGGTCCGCTCTCGATAGACCCGCCTGTCAGGAACAGGAAGCCGGTCGTTTTGTCCACCCTGTCCGGCACGATAATGGTCAGCCAGTGATGCCAGACCGGATGATCCACATCTTTTTCGCTGCGCCACTTTTGTGACGTCAGGTCATAGACGAACTGCGTATAGCCGCGTCCGGCGGCGGTACGCGCCAGTTCGTATTTGTAATTGGGGTCGGGAGCCGCTACGTAGCGGTCAAGAGCCGTCTGACTGGCGGCGAACACGGGGAGTGTTGCGATTGCCAGAATCGACGCCGGGATGAAAGTTCGCACCTGACGATTATCTCAAAGCGATCGGCTGATTATAACTATGTATTCAGTGGCGCTGGATGCCAGGCACGCTCGTGGCGCGCAGTTCGCTCTTTCCCATAACAAAGCCAACTGTTTCAAGATGGCGGAGGAATCTACACGCAGGATTTCCGTTTGGGCGTTAATTCGGAAGACCCTGGTGAAAAGTTCATTCTTGACGGTGACGGAATCGGATCCCCGAGAAAGGACTGTGCCGACGTCGACAGGGTCCGTATCCCTCAGATTCGTCCTGACCGCTGAAGCATTCTGACTTTGAGCAGAGGTCGTCGCTGGCTGAAACCCGAACAAAACAACATAAAGTGCGGCACTGGCAAATCGCTTGTAAAACATAAGCTCATCCTGAGTGAGAACTTCCGAACCTTCCAATCAGAATTGTAGCGGGATTTGCCATCTTGTTTCGGACGTCGCGGCGCTCCAGTTATTGTATCGTGTTACGATGTATTTATGAACGGCTACGGCGACATATCCCTTGACCAATACCGCGCTCTGGCGGAGTTTCGCCGGCAGATCCGGCAGTTCCTCCATTTCAGTGAGGCGACAGCGAAAGAGCATAAGATCGAGCCGCACCAGCACCAGCTTCTGCTCGCCGTCCATGGCCTTCCGGATGGCATTAAGCCCACTATTCGGGAACTTGCCACAAGACTCTTCATTCAGCACCACAGCGCAGTAGAGCTTGTGAACCGCCTGGAGGTCACGGGCGCAATTAAAAGAACCGCCGGCGTTGAAGATAAGCGTGAAGTCTGGATCCGGCTCACGCCCTCTGGCCGCGCGATCCTGAGGCGACTCGCATTGGCACACCGTATGGAATTAGACCGCTCCGGACCAGAACTGGCGCGGGCATTGAATTCAGTTTTGCGACACAACAGAAAGGCGGCGGCACTTTGAACAAGCGCGAGGACAACTCCGAGAAGCTGGGGGACTTCACCACATCAGCGAGGGTGATCCCGATTTCGCTTCTCGCCGTCGGGATTGGCCTCGTCAGTACCTTCGTTGCCTGGGGCCTCTTGCGCTTGATCGCGCTTTTCACAAATGCTTTCTATTACGGACGAGTGAGCACCGTACTCGTGTCGCCGTCCGGCAACCATCTTGGTTGGTTCGCGGTGTTGATCCCGGTGGCTGGCGGGCTGATCATCGGGTTCATGGCGCGCTACGGCTCTGAGCGTATTCGTGGCCACGGAATTCCGGAGGCACTTGAGTCCATTTTGATCAATGGAAGCAAGGTGCAACCCAGGCTCGCAGTTCTCAAACCGCTCTCGTCCGCCATCTCGATCGGATCGGGTGGCCCATTCGGCGCAGAAGGGCCGATCATCATGACCGGCGGCGCAATCGGGTCTATCATCGCCCAGCTTTTCCATCTCACCTCGGCTGAGCGTAAGACGCTCCTCGTCGCGGGCGCGGCTGCAGGCATGGCTGCGACATTCGCCACGCCAATTGCGGCGGTACTGCTCGCGGTGGAACTGCTGCTCTTTGAATGGAAACCGCGCAGCGCTATACCAGTGGCCCTCGCCAGCGTGACAGCCGGCGCGGCCAGACGGTACATTCTGGGCCTCGGACCGTTGTTCCCCGTCCCGCAACATTCCATCTTCATCGGTCCCTGGGGACTTCTCGGGTGCGTCGTAGCGGGCCTCCTGGCGGGTTGCCTGTCCTCCTTGCTGACGCTGGGTGTATACGCGGCCGAAGACTTATTCAAGAAGGTGCCTGTTCACTGGATGTGGTGGCCAGCGATCGGCGGTGTCTTCGTTGGCCTCGGCGGGATGATCTTCCCGCAGGCACTGGGCGTTGGGTATGACACGATTCAGAATTTGCTGCAAGGGGATGTCCCGCGCACTGTAATCGCGGGTGTTTTGATTGTGAAATCCGCTATCTGGATCATCTCCCTTGGCTCAGGGACCTCCGGCGGTGTGCTGGCGCCTCTGTTGATGATGGGAGCGGCTCTCGGTGGCGTGGAGGCCATGTTCCTCCCCCATGAAGGTGCGGGCTTTTGGCCCCTGGTCAGTATGGGTGCGATTCTGGGCGGAACCATGCGGGCGCCGTTTACTGCGATTCTGTTCGCCCTCGAACTGACGCACGACATCAACGTACTTTTGCCCTTACTCCTCGCCGCCATCTTGGCGCACGGGACTACCGTGCTTCTCCTGAAACGTTCCATCCTCACGGAAAAGGTGGCGCGCCGCGGCTTTCACATTACCAGGGAATATGCTATTGATCCCCTCGAAATCCTCTTTGTACGCGAAGTCATGCGTACGAAACTGGCTGTGCTGCCTGCCGATGCAACCGTCGAACAGCTGAACCATACGATACTTCGCGAACCAGCCCACCGCGGACAGCATCTATACCCAGTGGTGGACGCCGAGAACCGCGTCAGCGGCGTCGTGACCCGCAAACAGCTACGCGCCCTCACGCATTCCTCCGCTGCGGAATCTTCCCTGGGGCATATCGTTCGCAAACCAGTCGTGGTGAATCCGGACGAACCTCTGCGCGTAGTTGTTTTCCGCATGGCGGAAACCGGCTTTACCCGGATGCCAGTCGTGGACAGTGAAACCGGTAAGTTGGCCGGAATGATTTCGCTGGATGATCTGCTCCTGGCGCGCGTGCGGAATCTCAACGAAGAGCGGCATCGCGAAAGACCGCTTCAAGTGCGTTTTCCGTTTCAAAAGCAGACGACGGCCGGGTCCACCTCGACCACATAGACTTGTGTGACGCCCGTACAGTCACTGGCGAACGCAATCTTGTCTTCTTCAAACGACCACGATGGATGCGGGTGCGTGTATTGGGGACCGTAAACGGTATCGGCGGCATTCTCCATCCAGCTAAGTGACTCGGTCCGCGTGTTGCGGGCGGCGGCAAAATCGGCGGCAACGGCGTATGTCGATTTCCGCCACTGGCTGCCCTGATTACTCGATTGACTCAGACAGACCTGCCGACGCGCACCCGTCGCCACATCGATAATCTGCAGGCCCTCGTCCGGTCGGTTCGTATCGCAAAGAATTCGTTCCCCGCGGCGATCCGGCGCGATATGCCACGCGTTGTAGTTCGCAATAGTAGTGACGGCGCGCGTCGTCCAGTCCATTCGGCAAAGCGCCTGCGGCCACACGGTGAAGACCAGATCTCCCGAATTCCGCAGAAACGTCTCGTGGACGATGAATTCATCGTTATCGTGCTGATGCAGACATTCGAGACCCGAACCATCGCGTCGGACGCGGTGCATGCGTGGCGCAGGGTCACCCGCAAACTCGATCCATTCCGGCTCCAGGGGATGAAACTGCGGGTGGATAACCGTTCGTGGAAACGGGATGGTTTTCCATCCTGAGCCATCGAAACGCCCCGCGATGAGTCCGGATTTCGCGCCTTCCTTAAAAGCTGCCGTGAGCCAGTCACCGTCTGCACTGATAGAGCACTCCCCGAGTTCAGCGCCGGGAAAATCGTATATGCATCGCTCAAATCCAGCGTTCAGATGAATCGCCCACAGCGAACACCCGCGAGTGACGATCAGCGCTTCACCGCCTGGATGCAATGCCGCGCTAAAGGGATGAATTGGCGCACCGTGCGTAAGCTGCGTAGTATCCCCCGTGCCCAACGCAACGCGCCAAACCTGCGGCGACCCGCTGCGGTACGAGGTGTAGAACATCGATTGGCCGCCAGGAAAGAACGAGCTCTGCAGAAAGTAGCTGGGGTGGCTGATCGCGGGACCGTCTGTCACCTGCGTCACTCGCGCGCCGGTAGCAGGATCGAGGTATGAAATCATCGGCGGCCCAGGTACAGATCCCGGCCCTTCACCAGGGCTTCTATTTTACGGTCTGCAACCGAACGCTTCAACATCCAGAATCCGCAATCGGGGTGCACCCAGCCGATGCGTCCAGGCCCCAGGATCTGTTCAGCTCGCTCAATGCGAACTGCTATCTCATCAGGTGTCTCGACATGGTTCACCTTCACATCGACCACGCCGATGCCGATCTTGATTCGGGAATCAACATCCTTCATTGCGACCAGATCCGATGCCGGACGGTGCGCCATTTCGAGCACAATATGGTCCACATTCAGGGCGTTCAGGAAAGACGTCAGAGCATGCCAGGTTCCCTGCTGAATCGACTGTCCGCCGTAATTGCCAAAACACAAATGCACGGCTCGACGGCCCTGAAACGCCGATAGGACGCGGTTGATCGCCTCGGCCGCTATGACTGCGTGTTCAGGGTTACCGGGAATATTGGCCTCATCCACCTGTAGGCATTCGCAGGGAAGTCCCGCGACTTGAGCGGCCAGGGTGTCGGCAACCGCCATCAGAAGCGATCGGAAGTCTCCATAGTGCCGATCCAGCAGCGTACGCGCCAGCATGTAGGGACTCGTGACCGTAAACTTGAACGGGCCGTTAGCAACACTGGCTGCGAGCTCGCAGTCGGCGAGCAGGTTCAGACTGCCCTCTCCCAGCGGGCCTTCCACTACACCAGCTGCCTTACGACGAAACTGCATGTGGCGTTGCGCGGCGAACGCTTCGTGATCACTTCGCCCAACGTTACTGCGGATCCCCGCCATCGGACGAATGAAGTATTCGATCATCCCGTTGGTATCGGGATGGTTCACATCAAAGCGATATAGTTCGCCATCGGTGGGCAAATCGATACCGGCCTGGCGTTGAATGCCGAAGACAACCCGGGTCGCATCGGTACGGGCCTGTTCGCTGGGCAAAGCGCTAAGCCAGTCAGGGGTCGGATACGATCCAACTGTAGTGGTTTGAATCAAGTTCGCTCCTCAGGTCACTATATCTCCCGACTTTCAGTACGCGACTTTCTGACATCCTTGACATGCCATACGACGACGTGCTAATTTTTACGCATAGCGTATAAAACCCGTACAGACATCCTGTCCAGTGGCACCCTTCGGGCTAACATTTGCTTAATTTGACCGTCCAAACAAAACCGATGAACAGAATAACCGTAGCTCTCACCACTGGCATCCTGCTCTCGGCGAGCGTGGTTGTCCTCTTCGCTCAGTCGACTAGGGACGCCGCGCTTCCCTCGTTCGACGTGATTTCCGTTAAACCGAACAATTCAGACCAGCCCCCGAAATTCAATTTCCCGCTTGGTCCCGGCGACGTATATATGACTAACGGTGGACATTTCATTGCCAGCAATCTCCCGCTGGCAACCTATCTGTCTTTTGCGTATAAACTTCTGGGAACCGAACTCCAGTCGGTGAGCGCCCAGTTGCCTTCCTGGGCGACGTCCGACAAATTCGACATCGAAGCGCGCACCGACGGCGATCCCGCCAAGGACGCTAAGAATTCTATGCGGTTGATGATGCGTTCGCTCCTGGCGGAACGATTCGGACTCAAGACTCATTATGAGACCAGGGAAATCCCTGTTTTTGGCGTTTCTCAGCTGAAGGCTGGTAATTTTGGCCCGCAATTGCAGCAGCATCCAGCGGGTGCGGACTGCACTGCCGTGATCACTCCGGACAACCGGGACTCAGCCAACGCGGCTGCAGGCAATTCCGTCGCTCGTGGCTATCCGGCGCAGTGCGGCGGCCTGCTTGGAATGCCGTCTACCCACCCGGGAAGGATACGCGCGGGTGCGCGGAACGTGACCATGCCCTTCCTCGTGAATTTGCTCGCCGGAATGGGCGCACTCGATCGCCCCGCCCTCGACCAAACTGAACTCCACGGAACTTTCGACT
>CAIKAS010000251.1 GCA_903825445.1 uncultured Acidobacteriia bacterium | reverse complement strand
GCCGTTATCCAGAGCCGCGTGGAAAATTGTGTGCGTTTCCTCGGTTATATTCCGCTGGAGACTCTGCGGATATTTCACGAATTGGCCGCCGCGTTCGTTTTCCCGTCGCTCTATGAAGGGTTTGGCCTGCCTCCGCTTGAGGCTATGGCCTCCGGCACGCCTGTGATCGCATCGCAGGTGAGTTCACTGCCGGAAGTTGTTGGAGGGGCGGCTATGCTCGTGAATCCCGAAAATGTTTTCGATATTGCGCGGGGCATCACAGAGGTTCTCCTGAATGTGGAACTGCGCGAAGAACTGATCACGCGTGGCAGACGACAGGCGGCCCGCTTTAGCTGGGAGCGCACGGCACGGGAAGTGCTGGAGGTTTACGCGCAATCTGTTTTGTAACCATGCCGCGCCGGAGCACCTGTCACAGCAGTCGTTCCAGCTCGATTGCCAGATAATCTATCGACAGCAGCCCCGTACGGTAGGTGCGGGCATCGAAGAAATGCCACGTTGCCCCGGATTCGAGCGGGCAGAAAAAAATCTGCTGTTCGTCCACGGTATCCTGTTCCAGAAGATCCTGATTGAAGGATCTCACTCCTCCGCGCAAGACATAGCGATGCCGGAAATCCTCGGTGGAATATGGCTCGTCAGGTGCGGAGAACTCCAACTGCAGCAACCGGCCGCGGAGGCTGATCTGAAACAGATTTGGCGCGGAATCGTTGAAATTTTCCGGTGTCCACTCGGGCGGATCCAGCACCAGCGCCGGATGCTTTAGCTTGCCATTCAACTGGTCGACGAAATCTCGGCATAGTTGGTGCAGGGCGGCCGCACCCTGCTCCCGCAATCGGTCGACGAGTTCGCTGTCGTCCAGCAGTCTCTTATCCTGATCTTCGATGGCATCAATCGCCAGCGCGAGACGTGCCAGCCGATCCGGGGAGTGACGTTTCCATTTCACGACCGATCCAAACAATTCGCGCCCTCACTATTTCCAGAATATTCCTGCCCTGCAACGAGATCGGTTGCCAGGCTCCCGTTCCCGACAAATCCGGATCCCGTCCCACTTCCAACTTATTCCGGGCTCGTCTCACGTATCTTACACGCAGCCCGGAGTTGTCCGCTACCACCCAGCAGGACGTTGTCGCCGGTGCTTCCCGCAGCTTCTGGTTCTGGTCCAGTAAAACAGTGTCGCCATGCGCGTAGGCGTGCGGCAGGGCAAGATCTGCGGCTAACACCGCGACTACGGGTTCTACCAGCTCCGCCACCTGCGCAGCGGGAAATGGCAGGTACCCCTGGTAAGAAGAGAACGAGGCGGTGGTTCCGGGTCCCACGCGATGTTTCAAAAAGGGAATGGCCCGAACCTGCGCCATATCGGTCCCGCGTCCTGACCATAAGAGTTCTGGAATTGTGACCTGCAGTGCTTCCATAAGTCGATCTGCCGCATCGGGAGAAAGGATGCGTATCCCCTTTAATACATTGTGTAAATGCGGTTGCGAGATGGCCGCGCGCCGGGCAAGACCCCGCTCGCTCGTCCCACCGGAATGAACGCGGCGACGGGCCAGTTCAATCAGTTGTTGGCAAACCCCGGTGATATTAAGCTTTGTAGCCGTGGGGTCCCTGCCAGGCATATTTCTGCCAGAAATAGGTCACTACATTAGAGCATACGGTCCCGAGGAATATGCCATCCGATGGTACTGGAAGTACTGGATAACGAAGACTCACGGGATATCCCCGTAATAACACCAAAATAGTAAGTGAATTAATGTCGAAAGTGAGCGACATTATAGAAAAGAATTCGACGCGCGGTTTATCGCACGCCGAAAGGAGCGTACGTGAGTTTCGACTGGAGCAGTTCCGAAGCTGTAGGGTTGGCCAGAGTGAGTTGCGCGCATTGCCTGGGAATTGGATTGCGTCGCGGCCGAGCACAGGACAACCCTTGTGGTTGCGTCCTTAGAAAGATATTCCGGAGTTGCTATGCCAGGTTCCGAGCCTGTGGTTCGAAAGAAAAGCACATGGGAAGAGTTCGCCTGGAGGTAATGAAAGGATCCGATGGAAACTACTGCTGGGGGATGAAGGAAGAGGAGTACATGGCGGATTTCTGCCTTGTCAGCAAGCGCGCTCTCGAAGAAGAAGAGTATCAGCTCTTCCGTTTTCACTTCCTGTTGGGCGCCGACTGGAAATTGTGTTGCCGTCGTCTCAAGATGGATCGTGGCAGTTTCTTCCACAATGTCTACCGTATCGAGCAAAAGCTGGGGAGGGTGTATCGTGAACTTCAGCCTCATGCCCTGTTCCCACTCGACGAGTATTTCGGTGGAACAGTTCGTAAAGCGCTTCCCGAAGGCTACACGAACGTCTTTGAATGGCCTTTGCCGATAAATCCGGAGAGGTTTAGGGCACTTCGGCCGCCGATCCGAAAAGTTGCTTGAACTGTAGTTTTTAGAGCCTCTGAGAGAAACGCGCCGCCCCGGCGATGTGTTTCTCTCAGGGGCATTTACATTGTCCGTCTGCCCGTAGCAGTTGCCCGCTACCCCTAAATTCATCCCCACCCGAAGAAACTCGTACAATAACCATGTGGCGCCTGCGGGCGAAGTAATGGTTTAATGCCGACTCTCGAAGAAAAACATAAGTTCGCCACTCGCTGGTGCCATTGGGTCAACTTCCCCGTGCTTTCTGCCATGATTTTCAGTGGCATCCTCATTTATTGGGCTTACGACCCGTACCGGATCGGCTTCGGCAGTGTCACACTGTTTCACTTTTTCCCCGACTGGTTCTACACCCAGGTTGGCATCCATGATTCCCAGTCTCAGTTGGCGCGCGGCATGGCGCTGCACTTCGCGCTCGCCTGGCTCTTCGCGCTGAATGGCTTGGCCTACTTTATTTACACCGTGGCCTCCGGCGAATGGCGCGAACTGATTCCGGAGCCCAAGTCTTTCCGCGAAGCAGCCCTGGTCGCGCTCCATGACATGGGTTTTAAGGTCGCGCTCCCGCCGCAAGGCCGCTATAACGCCGCTCAGCGCATTAGTTATTCTGCCATCGTGCTGATGGGAGGGATGAGTCTGGTTACGGGGCTGGCTATTTACAAGCCAGCTCAACTGCACTGGCTCACGGCGGCCGTGGGGGGGTATGAATGGGCCCGGTTTGAGCATTTCTGGCTCACCATGGGCTACGTCGGTTTCTTCGTCATCCACATCGGTCAGGTCATTCGCGCGGGTTGGGCGAATTTCCGATCCATGCTCACTGGTTATGACCTGGTCGAAAGGATCGATGAAAACCAGGAGGTCAGCAGTGCCGAATAAGCTCACTCCCGAACAGGAAATGTCGCACCGCACTCGCCGTGGTTTTCTTGGCCTGGGCGTTGGCGCGGCGGTAGCGGCTGGCGGATGGCAGTGGCTCAACTCCGGTTATTATTCAGGCGGCGACGTTTCCGCGCCCCTCCGTGCTGCGTTGCAATTCAACGAACGGGTCGTGCGTGGTGCGCTTTTCAGTGACCAGCACCTGGTGAAGACGTACCCCGCTTCTGCCATCGGCGATCTCAAGGAAAACGGCGATTTTGGCCTCTCCGACGACTTCGACGCCGACGACTGGACGTTACAGGTCATGCCCCGCGGCGGTGGTCTTCCCGTCACACTGGACCTGGACGATATACGCAAACTGCCCCGCTATGAGGAGATTTTCGACTTCAAGTGCGTGGAAGGCTGGAGCACTGTGACGCAGTTCGCGGGCGCGCGTTTTTCGGATTTCACTGCGAAGTTCGCTCCCGGCTCAGACCATGCGAGATTTGTTGCGATGGCTACTCCGCCCGACGATAAAGGTGGCAAAGCCGGCTATTACGTTGGCCTCGATATGCCCAGCGCAATGCATCCGCAGACACTGCTGGCCTACCAGATGAATGGCGCGGACCTGAAAGACGAACACGGCGCGCCGCTTCGCCTGGCGATTCCTGTGAAATACGGGATCAAGAACATCAAACGCATCGCGCGCATTGCGTACGGCGAGACGGAACCGCCCGACTACTGGCGCGAGCGCGGCTATGATTTTTACGCGGGGCTGTAACGGGCGGGGCGGGGAAGCGGGCCATCAAAACAGGGACGCTAAACTTGAAGCTAAGGGCGCGTAGCTCAGCTGGTTAGAGCACCTCGTTTACACCGAGGGGGTCCGGGGTTCGAATCCCTGCGCGCCCACCATCTGTTTCAGTAGCTTGCGGACGATGCAAGCACGGCTGCATTCCGTTTGTGACGTGGTTTGTGACGTAAGCCTCTCTTTAAGGCGACGTTCCTCGCTGATTGCGAGTTCAGACGGTTTTGGCTTCGATTTGACGCCCCTTGCGCCAAAACAGGGAGAACCCTTCTATTTACGCGGTACGGAGCCGGGGACCTTGGCTCAGTTCAGGGTGCGTTTCAAGCATCTCGCGAACCAGGGAGAAATCACCATTCGCGGAAAACACATAGCGCTCAGCATTTATCACCTGGATTGAATTTAGATTCTTGACGTTTTCCGTTTCCAAAGCAAGAGGCGTTCGGCCTTTTAAGGGCTCGATCCATTTGTCCAGGGCCGGAATCGGCATTCCATATTCCGTCACTTTGGCTTGTGCCTCAAGAATGGTCGCTTCAATGCTTGTGCACAGGAAGCCTAAGCAAACGGTGCCACTGATCGGGAAATAAATCTCGATGCCCGGAACGCCCAGTCCCGAAGTGCCCCGCAACGGATCTTGGTTTGTGGTGTTCTGGCGCACGACTGGATTATCCGAGATATAGAAACTATGCTGTGAAGGCGTACTGTAGAGCATCCACGACTTGTTCATGAAGTGCGGGGAAAGTTTGATAGCCAGTTCCGGTAGCATTCGTATAGATCCAATGCGCGCCTGTTCTTCGCTGACGTTGTAGAATCCTTTAACATTGTTCGGATCGCCCCCGCTCCGCTCTATGACCATCCGCAGTTGCTCATTGAGATCAAAGATCTGTTTGCGTTGGGCTGTCGTGCGCAACATCTGCATTGTCGTAAACAGTGCCAATGTCGCGCGTTCATCTTCATTCAGCCAGTCGAGTGCTCGCAATTGGAGGATCTTCCTCAACAGTTCTTTCGTCGCTTCCTCGACTTTCGTAAGCAGGGGATCGAGAGAATGCGCATTTTCTCCAACCTGAAAGTCATAGAACCCGCTCTCGGATGCGACATTTCGCACGGACGTCCTGAAAGTCTTTCCCGTAGACTTATCGAATACGTGAATCTGTTTGTTTCGCCCCGACGCGAAATTCCGAAGCACGAGTTGCGGAACGTAGTGCTGGTGAGTCGGCGTTGAATCCGTCATGTTGAGTCGGAGCCCATATTGATGCCGGGCATCCCATGTGACAATGCTCCCATATGGTTTCCCGCGCGGTGATTGAGTGTATTTCCTGCGAGTCGAAGACATTAACGCGTACCCAACTCGGCTATAAAGACAGACAGAAACATTCGTTTCAGTGCCCGACTTGCGGTGTGCCCATCTCTTTCGAAATTGACCTGAGCTTTGGCGACGGTAAATTTGCCTACGACGATCCAAAAGACGGCAGGCTCGTCACTGACCGCATAACCGACTACGATGAGTTGGCAGCCACGCTTACATTCAGCGATGATATACCGATTCCGCTGAATCTCCCGGACATGATAACCCCGCACATTGCCACTTTCAGACGATATGAGGATTTCGAATCGTATCGGTCGGACGAGGGCCTTCGGCAGCGTTGGGTTCAGCACGACTTTGAATATGCCGAACGATGCCGAGTTCATTTCTCACGAGGCAACTGGGACCTCTTTGACGGCGAGTCGCCATCCCACCACGAAGGTCCAGTAACGGCGAGGTCTCGCTTGATCGATCTGTACAACTTCTACACCGCTGGTTTTTCAAAATTCACCCTCAGCCCAAGAGGCAAGTATGATCTCCTGCGGTTGCTCGCTGTCATATCGCAAATGCCGCTCCGGGCTCTCCGATTCCTTCAGGTGAGGGGCGTTCTTACCCGCTAACACGAGCGCACCTACGGAAGTTTCCTTTGTCTCGCGATGCACCTTGAGTTTGAAGCGATCCTCGAGCAAGGTCTGCACCATAAGCCGCACCTGATCGTCCGCTACCGGGCTGCCTGCCTTCGCAGACACGACAGTGTTCGCCAGCATCGCCCAGTCCGGAGCCACAACCTGATCGAGGGGTGCTCCGTATGCCCATGCGATAAGCAGGCGCAGGCCGTTACCATACGTGAAGTTCCCGTGATCCACACGCAACACGCCGTTGATTGGGTCGGTGTTCCGCTTCACCGATGCCACCCCGAACGCCGGTCGGGCCGCAGTCGCGGGATCGGACGGCGGCTGAGCAAATACCGCGCCAGCGGCAAGCAAAAAACCGATGGTGAGCGGCGAATTTACGCGGAGGTTCTGGTCGGTACGTCTTGTCATGGTACAAGGTGTACCATCAATATAAACAGGGAGTCAACCCTTTTTTACGCCGAGGAGGGGCGGGGTTCGAATCCCTGCGCGCCCAATATTCTCTTAACGCCTGTTCAACCGCGCCCGCACCGGCCTGCCGGCCTAAGCGCCAACATCTGTATTGGCTTAATCTCTTCCTCAGACTCCAGCGCCCGTTTCCACTTCTGAGCCACCGTCGCCAGAATCAGTTGCGCTTCCATCATCGCGAAGCCGTTCCCGATACACACGCGCGGGCCACCCCCAAACGGCAGATACGCATAGCGCGGGATCCGCTCTTCCCAGCCCTTCGCAAACCGCTCTGGCTCGAACCGCTCAGGATCTTCAAAGAATCGCTCGTCACGCTGCATCGCGTAGTTATCTATGACCACGATGCTGCCGTTACGTAACTCGAATTGCCCGACACGCCCATCCTCAATCGGTTCGCGCGGCCCAGTTTGTAATGGGCGATATCGCCGTACTTTTTCGCGATACCGGCGTCAAAAGCCAGCGGATCGAACGGGAAGAACGAAGGCAGCATCTGCGCGATGACGACCATCGCGAAGTTGAGCTTCGGGCCGTCCGGATAGGTGCGCGCCAAGAGGCGATTCTACCTCAGCGATCGGAGTCGATGGGGCGGATGTAGGACAATTTCAGCATCCGGCAAACGCGACATGTCGCCGCGCCGAGTGAGCCATGGCGTATTCACCAACGTTACTCCTGCACATTTCCGCCGGCACCGTCGGGCTGGTCTCGGGCGCCACCGCTATGAGCTTCCGCAAAGGCTCCCGCCCGCATCGCATGGCAGGCAACGTCTTTTTCATTGCCATGCTCACCATGTCCGCGGTCGGCGCATACCTCGCGTTCATGAAATCCCAGGCTGGCAACGTGTTCGGCGGCGTCCTCACGTTCTACCTTGTCGCCACCGCATGGGTGACGGCCAGGCGCCGGGAAGGCAAGACCGGCATCTTCGACTACGCCGCTCTTCTGTTCGCGCTGGCAGTTGGAACGGGCATCGTGGCGCGGGGAATCGAAGCGTTGCGCAGCCCGAGTGGCATGAAAGATGGAGTCCCCGCCGTCATGTACTTCGTTCTCGGCAGTGTGGCTCTGTCTGGGGCGGCGGGTGACATCCGCATGCTCGTCCGCGGCGGCATTTTCGGCGCGCATCGAATCGCACGACATCTCTGGCGCATGTGCTTCGGGCTTTTTATCGCGTCCGCTTCGATCTTCATCGCCCGGCCGCACATCTTCCCGGAGCTATTTCAGAGGACGCACGTTCTGCTTCTCGCAGGCGTTTTCCCGCTGATTCTGATGATCTTCTGGATGATTCGTGTTCGGTTTACGAATTCGTACAGGTGAATTTATCCGAACGAGTCGGTAATTACGGTCACTCAGGCCACCGCTCAGACCATTCTTTAAGAGCTTGTCTCAGGATTGGCAGCATCGCCGTATCCCTCGGAAATCCAAGCTCTTCCTTCACGGCAATCAATGTTTCCAGATTGAGTACCCGCACTTGAACGCCAGACTCAATCTCCTTGCTCTGCGCGCTGCACACCAGATCTTCCCAGGTCCGCGACTTTCCGATCATGCCCAGAACGTCCAGCGGACCAAACTTAGTGAGCAATAGCTGATGCCCGGGACCGGACAGATCTGTTTCTACGGGCGTAACCGGCAGGCCGGCTGGGCACGATAGACAGCCTCCATTTCTTCAAGTGCGGACAATAGCTGCGCTACGTTACCACTGTCGCGGGCATGCACAACATCCAGATCGAAGTTAGTTACCGGCGCTCCGTGAAGCACCGCGCTCACTCCGCCCACGATGACGAAGTCAACGCGGTGCCGGGTCAGGACTTTCAGTATTTCGAGAAATCTGGGATTGGAACTTGGCACGGAGTGTGAGCAACGAGTCTGCCTGATCCTGCAGGACGGCGAGCCGTTCGCCGGGCGTCAAAGACAGCATCCAGCGGATTAACGTGAGGTCAACCCCATCGTCCCTGTGATCCGGCGCCATGAATTCAGTCTACTCCCGCGCTGTTACGGGATTGCTGCAACGCTGCAGCCATGCGCCCTGTAAATCTACGCGTTGTCCCACTCTTCCTTAGTAATTCCAGCCTGACGCAGAATCTCTTTCACCAGCGAGCCGCCAATCGTCGTCGACCCGTGCGGGTTTGGGACGTGTACTTTCAGCGGGCCCTTCTGCATGAAGTCGTGGCGTCCACCGGAGACCGGACCCTTAAAGCCCAGTATGCGGAACCGTCGGATCAGTTCACGACGGGATACCGGTTCCATTTTGGGCTAAGCTGCCTTAATGGATAGCTGTACACGGCCCAGCCGGGGAATTGAATCGCCGTCGCGGATCTTGAGGACGAGCCATTCCTCGAGAACTTCCTGAAGAACTTCCTGACACCGGTTTAGAGTCCGCTCATTCGCCCACACACCCGTGACACCCGTGATTTGGCCGAAATACGTGCCATCGTCGAGCGTCTTGTAACGAGCGCGCTTCATTGCCTCATGAATGTAGCGGCTAAGCATAAGACTAATAATACCCCGCCCCCGGGCTGGTGAGGCTGCCAACCGAATATCGATCGACGGGATCGTCACGCCCGAAGTGTCATCTTGTCCAACTGAATCGGGTTTGTTTTGCAAAATGCTGAATCATGCGGCGCAGATTTGGCAACCCGCCGAACCGGAGTTCGTTTTGTAGAAACTCCCACGCCCGGATTTGCCGGGGCATTCGGCTATCCACTCTGGATATCTCGCACGGATCCCAAAATGGTCGTGGCAAGTTCACTTCAGCGGTGATACACTGCACGACGTCGACCCAGGCCATGTTGCCTCTCATCCTGACCATTGCGATAGCAGTCATCTTCTTCGTTGAGGGAGGGTTGCACCTGTATTGGGCCATCACCGGCAAACTGCCCGAGGGCGCTGTAATCCCGCGCGACCACGACGGCCTTCAGCTCTTCGACCCTGCTCCACTCATGACGGTCGCCGCCGGCGTCATGCAATGGGTCGGCGCGCTAATCGTCGTCCTGCCCGGAACAAAGCTCAAATTCGCCCTGGCCTCATTACTCTTTCTCCGTGCAATGGGCGAACTGAATTACATTGGCTTCTTCAAACGTGTACGCGGAAGCCGTTACGCCACGCTGGACACCTGGCTCTACTCGCCCCTCTGCCTCGCGCAGGCGATTGGTATTTTCTGGCTCACACAGAATCAGTGACTTAGTTTCCCGTACAATAATCCATGGACTCCGCGCCTTCAGCACCGCGCGGCGACATTACGAAGGGGATACCCGAATCATGCGTCTACGCACTGCATTTGTTATTGCGACCAGCCTGTTTGCCACTGGCATTGTACTTTCCACGCGACTTCTTGCGCAGTCAGACCGAGCCGAGGCCCAGCAGAATCCGTTCACCGGCCAGTCCGCTGCCATAGCTGCAGGTAAGACTCTGTATACGGCACAATGTCAGAACTGTCACGCGCCCGGAGCCAGCGCATCCACGTTCACTTCGGGAACTTTCCAGCGCGGTGGCGCAGATGGAGAAATCTTCCTCAATATCCGCAATGGCATTCGTAATACGGTGATGCCGTCATACACGCAACTGACCACCGACCAAACCTGGCAAATCGTCGCCTATATGCGAACGCTGGCAACGGCTGCCCCCAGGCTGGCCGCCGTCACGACAAGTACCGTAGCCGGCGGCGACGCCGCCAGTGGCAAGCTTGCGTTTGAGACCAGAGGCGCGTGCCTCACCTGCCATCAGTTCAATGGTAAGGGTATCGCGGTGGGCCCCGATCTGACGTCCACGGCCCTTACCGCTGAGCAAATCGCGGCTTCAATAAGTAACCCCAACGTGCCCGCAGTTGCTGCCGCGGCTGGCGGTGGTGGCCGCGGAGGTCGTGGCGGTGGACGTGGCGGAGGTAATGTCGGACGCGCCACCGTGACTGCCACGACCGCCGACGGCAAGGTTTACAAGGGCACCCGCAAATCTCAGGACACTTTTACCATTCAGTTCGTCGACACCACCGGAGTCTACCGTTCGTTCGACCGGGCCGAACTCAAAGACCTCAAGGTCGATGCCACGTCACTCATGCCCGGCGACTACGCGACGAGGCTGACTGCCGACGAGATCCGTAACATCGCGGCCTATCTGAAGTCGGCAGGCAACGCAGCCGCGCCCGCTGACCCGGCCAACAGCATCCTTTCCTGGAATCGCCTGCTCAATGCGTCGAAAGATCCCGCCAACTGGCTGACGTATTGGGGCGACCTTGCGGGCACACACTACTCCGCGCTCACTGAGATCAACGCTGCCAACGTAAAGGGCCTCCAGGCCCAGTGGACCGTTCCAGTCTCCGGTGAAGGCCAGATCCAGGCTACGCCCCTCGTCGTCGATGGCATTATGTACACCACCGGCCCGGTCGGCGCGGCCAGTGCGGGGACCACCACCGTTCTCGCACTCGACGCGCGCACCGGCAAACAAATCTGGCGTTACGACCGCCCGCAGAAGGTCCGAAATCAGTACGAAAACAACCGCGTCAATCGTGGCGTGTCTATTCTCGATAATCGTCTCTTCGTCGGCACTCTGGATGCCGCGCTCATTGCGCTCGACGCCCGCACCGGCAAGCAGCTCTGGGAAGTCCAGCTTGCCGATACCAAAGAAGGCTACGAACTCACAGCGCCTCCCCTCGTCGTAAAAGACAAGATCCTCACCGGCATCTCTGGTGGCGAATTCGGCATTCGCGGTTTCGTAGAGGCCTATGAACCGGCTACCGGCAAGAAGCTTTGGCGCTGGAACGCCGTGCCTGGCCCTGGTGAATTCGGCAATGAAACATGGCTTGGAGATAGCTGGCAGCATGGCTC
>CAIKAS010000250.1 GCA_903825445.1 uncultured Acidobacteriia bacterium | reverse complement strand
GACCCGGCACACGGCGAGGACGGGTTTCTCCAGGCATCTGAGATTGTTCAAATGCGACTCAACGCCGACCTGGTGGTCCTGTCGGCGTGCGATTCGGCGCTCGGGCCGATTGAGGGCGAGGAAGGCATCGCCGCACTATCCAGGGCGTTTCTCCTGGCGGGCGCCAGATCGGTCGTGTCGACACTTTGGTCAATCGACGATACGTTTTCGTCGTTCTTGATGAAGCAGTTCTATGGGCACCTCGCCGCGAACATGCCGCCGGCTCCGGCGCTCGCCGCGGCAAAGCGTGACATGGTGAGCAAATTTGGCCGATCGGCGCTGCCGTACTATTGGGCCGCATTTATTGTCGAAGGCGCCGCTGACCGCGTTGCTCCGGAGGCAGGTAAGAAGTGAAAGGAACCGGAATGTCATTGAACGAACGTGAACGAACCGAGATTCTTGCAGCGATAAAAAAGCAGATTCTCAAGCATCACTTCAACGCGGGGGGCGTGAACTATGACGATTGGTTCAGGCTCGTGGAGGAGCGGACGCCGGTACTTCTCACCGGAGACACAGAAGCTTTCGAAACGGGCGTGCAGCAGCTTCTCCAGGAGCTCGGCGGAAGCCATACGGTTTTCTATCATGAGAGCGCGAATAGATTTCTGCCGCAGCATACGATTAATGCAAGTCTCCGGCAGTTCGAGCATTCCGGCGAGAGTCGATGGTTTTTCCTGGATGTATATGATGGCGGACCCGCCCAAACCGCTGGCATCCGTCCAGGCGATGTTTTGCTCGCAGTAGACGGCGTTGCGTGCCAACCGCCGGAAACGCCTCGATTCCTGCTGGGCCAAACGTACCGATTGACAATATCCACTCCGGACGGAACCAACCGCCGTGATATCGAGGTCATAACCCCATTCAAGAAGGGTACGAAGGAGCGGCCACCGATTGTGGAGCCTAAAAGCCTGACGCACTCGATGATCCAGCCCGGTGTTGGGCTCCTCAAGATCGCGTATTTCTCGGGATCGCTCGGGATGAGGTTTACGCGTGCGCTGGATGCTGCAATCAAGGAACTCAAGGATCGTGGAGCCGACCGCCTGATCGTTGACCTCCGCGGAAATATCGGCGGTAGTCTCGGCTTCGCGAGGCTCGCGAGCTATATGTGTCCCGGAAAGATTCCGATTGGGAACAGTTTGACGCCGAAACGACTGCGCCGCGGCTACGAACGTGAAGCACTTCCGCGAGTACCGATGCCGGCGAACAAGATCGAGGCGCTTTTGACGTTGGGATCGTTCGGTTTTCGGGACAAGTCCGTAGTTCTTATGACGCAAGGGTTGGGGCCGCAGCCGTTTCACGGGCGAATCGCCATTCTCGTGAACGAATGGACCAACAGCGCGGCGGAGATGGCAACCAGTTTCGCCGCCGAAAACGATTTGGCGACGATTGTAGGCACGAAGACCGCCGGGAACGTACTCGGCGCCGTGAATTTCAAGGTCGGCAGCGGCTACTGGGTCAGGCTCCCAATCTTTGGCTGGTACACCTCCAAGGGCGATTCGCTCGATGGCAAGGGAGTCACGCCGCAGATTAACGTCGAAGTGAACCCCTACCAGTTAAGCCGTGGAGTTGATCCGCAGATGGAAAAAGCATCGGAGATCGTCGGCATGTTCGCGAATCGGTGACGAACGCTTCCACACCGCAAGGCTATACTGCTATGATTATAGTGGCATAGACACTCACATTTTAATGTGTTATTGTCATTAAAATGTGTGATTGGGTTTAAGGTCACCGTGTCATATGATGAGTTTATCGCGGAACTCGGGAGGGCGGGCCTGAGCGTGCGGAGATTCGCCGAATTGATCGGCATGCGTCCTAATTCAGTCTCCAACAATGCGAAGCGCGGCGAAGTCCCTACGCACTTGGCCGTGATTGCCGCGCTCCTGTCGGAGCTCGGGGTTCGCCGTATCCCCATCGACCCGATCTTCTCCCGTCTTGCATTGACCAACATCGCGAAGAAGCCGCGCGGCGCTTCCTCGGTCGGCAAATTCGGGGGCGACAAACAAGGACACCTCGAGCTGCTCCCGTGACGCAAGAATCCCCCATCACGCTAGATGTAGCTCACAAGCTGCTCGGATGGCCAGAGCCTAACAGAGTGACGCATCCACAGGGCGCAGGAGCTTCGGTCTACGCTTCACTTGTCCGGGAGAAGGTCGGACGCTCGCTCGGATCTTCTCCCGACTTTCGGAATGTGCGGCTTGGCGTCCTGATGGCGGATCCCGACGCGGCGACCTCGGAGCCGCCACTCGCAATTGTGGTGGAGTTCGACCAAGCTCCGAATGTCGAAGCTCTTCGCGAGCTTCATCGCCTGTCCTGGAACTTCTCGCATTCACCCACCCTAATAACGATAGAGCCGACTAGCTTGCGGGTTTGGAGCTGCTGTGAGGCTCCCGACCCCGATCGTCAGATCGGGGAGTATCTGGTCACCGCGCTTAACACCGGCGAACTGACCGTCGGTCACGCCACGTATTTGCAACGCCGAGCGGCGCGCGCGCTGCATTGGGTCAATCTTGTTTCCGGTCATTTTTTCGCAACGCATGCCGGACGGTTCGATCGAGATGGCCGCGCCGATCAGATGCTGCTCGGCAATATGCGCTACATCCGGGACGAGCTCGCCGCTCGCGGCTTGACGGATGACGATGTCTGTCATGATCTCCTAGCGAGGGTGATCTTTGTCCAGTTTCTGTTCGACCGGAAAGACCAGGACGGCAATCCTGCGTTGACCGAAGCCAAGCTGCACCGCCTCCATAAGGATGGCATCCTCGAAAATCGACATTCTTCGTTCGGAAGCGTGCTGGCTAATTACGAAGACACCTATCGCCTATTCGATTGGCTGAACACGAAGTTCAATGGGGACCTTTTCCCAGGAAAGGGGGACACCCCCGAAGCGCGTGCAATCGGCTGGACCAAGGAACGCAG
>CAIKAS010000249.1 GCA_903825445.1 uncultured Acidobacteriia bacterium | reverse complement strand
GGTCGCGGGCTGAGAATTGAAGCAGAGGATCAGGGAAATGAAGCCGCCGGGCGCTGCGAGAATTCCCAGCGTCTGCACGACGTTAGCACCGGGATCGCCCTGCGGAGACAGGGATTCCTTATCGAAGAATCTGCTGAAGAAGAGACCCACAAGAACGCCGAACGTATTGTCCACGGCTTCCCCGCGCGGTGGAGCGGCATCGGTCTGTGGCATGGTGGCGGTCTCTAGTTGTCGGTTGGAATCTTGTCGACGTGATCGATCACGGCAAGCTCCGGTATGTTGCCGGCAGTCTCATCTCCGGCGGAAATATCGCCCGCAACAAAATGGCAAACAACCAACCGGTGACCGCGCCTTCCGAAGGACACCACCGCACGAGCGTGAGATCGGGGCGGGATGCGATCAGAAATACAAGCTGCGTCACAGCGGCGACGCCCATCGCAGCGGCGACATCCAGGGTGATGGCGCGCCGTCTGCGGGACTCTGAATCCGCATAACCATTCCGCACCAGCAAAACGAGCAGCGCGGCGAGGGTCGGGATTGCCAGGCGCAGCAAAGTCAGCGCATCCGCGCGCAGGGGGAAATCGCGCAGCGACGAATCGGCGGACCCGGCCGCAAAGGAATAGCAAATTGCGCAACTGGTAGCGAGAAAAACGCGCGCGTCCGTGTTCCTTCGAATCTGGCTGAGGATCACGCGCGGCGCGACGGTCAGCATATTCACGGCATACCGGGCGGCAGCGATGTATTGCTCGCCGGCGTACCGCGCGGCATCGACATACTGCTCGCAGAGATCCCCGAGGACCTCTTCCCGGCAAGCGGACGGCAGCAGCCAGCCAACGGCATCTTCGATAATTTCGGGTGGATACGCCATCTATTTAGCCCGTGCCCAGTTGCTGCCCCACGCATCGGCTGTGCTGTCCCAGATGCGCTTCGCCGTGACCGCCGCTTCCTCAAGCGCGCGCTGCCCCGCAGGTTCCAGACGATAGCATCGCTTGGCACGCCCACCACGTTCCGGCGTGGGATCAGACAGCCACGAACTCACCAGGCCCTTTTCCTCCAGCCGGTCCAGGGTCACGTAAACCGCGCCGATCGAGACGGGCTTCGGATGCGCCAGTTTCTCCGCTCGTTCGCGAATTGTGACGCCGTAAGCGTTATCGCGCAACCCCAAGAGGGCAGTTAGAATGACCTGTTCAAAAACTCCGAGGGACTCGGCTTTGCTCATTTGGTTAACACTGTAGTACAAATTCAGGAACGTGTCAATACAGAGATTTTGGGGAGCCAGGGTCTCAAGACATGCGGCGACAAGAGCGGTACTGGAACCCCCTTTTCGAGGGTGGAATATAAACCAAACCGCGTTCGCTCGATCAGGCTTCATACACAAAGCCGTCTTTCGGTCCAAGGCTTCTATTATGAAAAGATCAATCCGTAATAATTCCGCACCCAAAAACTTCACACAATACGCGCTGCAAGGTATTCGCCGGGCGTCCTCAGCACTGGCGGCATTCTGTCTAACGGCTGTCCTCGCGTTCGCCGGGACGGTTTCACCTCAACTCAGTGGAATGGACCCGAACCAGCCGGTCCAGATCATTGTCCAGTACAATCCCTCTCTTATCGGTGGTCTCCTCTCGGACGTCTGCGGCCTGGTTAACCTGATTAACCTCCTGCCAGGCGGCGAACTCTGCTCCACGACGGTGGGGAACGCGATCAGCCTGGCTCAAAATCCGCAGGTGGCGCACGTATCGGTCAACAATATTCTGGCGCCGACGGATTCGATTGTTTACGACTACACTCCGCAGACGCTGCAGCCAACGTCCGCTACTGCCGGCACAACGAACCCGAATCTGGGGAAGAACATCGGCGTTGCGGTAATCGACAGCGGCATCCAGATCAATCAGGATCTGATCGGCAATGGCTCGCTGCTCAGCAGCATTTTCCCGCAGGTTGTTTACGCGAAGAGCTTTGTCTCCGGCGAGAGCGTGGATGATTATTACGGCCACGGAACGCACATTGCCGGGATGATAGCGGGCAACGGCGCGAATTCCGCCGGATCGGCCTATTTCCAGCACATTCACGGAATCGCGCCGGGAGCTCATCTGATCAGCCTGAAGGTTCTGGACGCGAACGGCCAATCGAACGACGCGGAAGTGATTCAGGCCATTGACCAGGCCATTCAGCTGAAAGACGTCTATAACATCAAAGTGATCAATCTCTCACTCGGTCGCCCTGTTTTCGAGAGCTACAAGACGGACCCGCTTTGCCAGGAAGTGGAGAAAGCGTGGCGGAGTGGAATCACCGTGGTGGTAGCCGCAGGTAATGGTGGACGGAATAACCCGGCTACGACGCAGGGATACGGGACGATTGCTGCTCCCGGAAACGACCCGCTCGTGATCACCGTGGGAGCGATGAATACGGAAGGAACTCCTCAGCGCGGCGACGACCTGATGACGACCTACAGTTCCAAGGGTCCGACTGTGGGCGACAACATCGTAAAGCCCGACATCGTTGCGCCGGGGAACAGAATATTCTCGATTCTGGATCCGAATGCGACGCTCGAAACGGAATACCCGGGAAATATAGTACCGCTGAGCTCGTATGAGGTATCTCCGTTGGCCGGTCAGGTATCAAAGTATTTCATTCTGAACGGAACCAGCATGGCGGCGGGCGCGACCAGCGGCGCTGTCGCGGCGCTGCTCGGGACTCAGAATCTGACTCCCGACCAGGTGAAGGCTCGTCTGATGATGACGGCCACGAAGAACTTTCCCCGTACTTCGGTAATTACCGACCCAACGTCAGGCCAGAACTTCACGATTCAATATGATCTTTTTACCGTCGGCGCAGGTTACCTGGATCTGGATGCGGCGCTCGCCAGCACCGTAACAATTCCGGCAAACGTGAACGCGGCCAGCCCGGTCGCAACGCCTGGTTCGCCGAATGCCAGCGGCCAGACACCCGTGTACGTTTCGAATAATTCTTCGGACTACTCGACATGGGGCTCTAATGCAGTGTGGGGCACGAATACGGACTGGAGTTATAACGCAGTTTGGGGCACGTCGGTTTGGACCAGCAATTCCACAGACTCGGGCTCCAACGCCGTTTGGGGGACCAACGCCGTCTGGGGGACCAGCACTGACTCCGGCTACAACGCCGTTTGGGGCACCAATGCAGTATGGGGGACCAACGCGGTCTGGGGGACCAGCACCGACTCTGGCACTAATGCAGTGTGGGGCACCGGAGACGCGACGGCAAATCAATAGTTCCATCGTCTGAAAAGAAAAAGGGCGTGGGAGGGCGAAACCGCTCCTCCTACGCCCTTTTTCTTTTTTTAACATAGACATCCGACGCAAATCAGTCGAAGTGTCAAGATGAATTCTCGCGGCGCTAATGCTTACATCACGATGGTGATTGTCGCAGGCGCCCTCGCACTGGGGCATGGCTTGTGGACCTGGAGCAGTCCGGACCTGGCCCGATATCTCTCCTACTGCATCATCACGCTGCTCGCGTCGGGGATGAAAGTCAGCCTGCCGTCGGTACCGGGCACGATGTCGATGGGCTTTGTGTTCGCGTTGATCGGCATTTCCGAATTCAGCCTGGGTGAAACGCTGGTCACGGGGTGCCTCGGCGTCCTGGTGCAGTCCTTGTTTTATGCGAAGGTTCGCCCGAAGCCGGTCCAGTTGGTATTTAACGTCGCGGGCGTGGCATGTTCGATCCAGGCTGCGTATGCCGTTTATCATCTGCCGAATCTTCAAAGCGGCCTGCTCAGCGCGACAACCTACTTTCTCACCAATACGGTGTTTATCGCGGCTGTGATTGCCCTGACCGGGCAAAAGAACTTTTGGAGTGTATGGCGCGACTACTTCTGGTCGTTTCCAAATTACCTGGTGGGAGCGGCCGCCGCATGGGTTATGAGCGTGTCGGGACGCCTGATCGGATGGCAGCCATCTTTGCTGTTGATGCCGATCCTCTATGTTGTCTATCGATCGCATCGAATGTATGTAGGCCGGCTGGAAGAAGCGAAAACACGGGCCGAGCAGCAGCGCGCGCATGCCGAAGAGGTCGCCGCGCTCCACCGGCGCACTATCGAGACGCTTGCGCTCGCGATCGAGGCCAAGGACCAAACCACGCACGATCACCTGGAGCGCGTGGAAACCTATGCGGTTGAGGTGGGCAAAGAACTGGGACTTAGCGAGACGGAACTGGAGGCGCTGCGGGCCGCCGCTCTACTGCACGACATTGGCAAGCTGGCAGTTCCGGAATATATCATTTCCAAGCCCGGCAAGCTGACCCAGGAAGAGTTCGAAAAGATGAAGACCCATACCATCGTGGGCGCCGAGATATGCGAGCGAATCCGCTTTCCATATTCGGTGGCTCCGATGGTGCGCGGACACCACGAGAGATGGGATGGCACGGGATATCCAGACGGTTTGGCTGGGGAGAAAATTCCACTGGGAGCGCGGATTCTGGCCACGGTAGATTGCCTGGACGCGCTGGCATCGGACCGGCAGTACCGGCGGGCATTGCCTTTGAACGAAGCGATGCGGATTATCCAGTCCGAAGCGGGAAAGAGTTTCGACGCACGAGTGGTTGAGATTCTGGCGCGGCGCTGCGATGAACTGGCGGGCATGGTGGACAAGGGTCCGCGCATTGCCAAACTCGGAACCAATATAAAGGTGGAACGCGGCGAGGCTCCCGCCGCCGGATTCGAGAAGGCGAGTGCCAAAGATCAGACCAATCACAATTTGGTTAACCTGCACGACTCGATTGCAGAGGTTGGAAGGCGTTCGGGAATGTTGGCCCACGTTATCAGCACCGTCGCGTTGTGTGGCGAGCGCGAGGAGGTGTTTGCAGCTTTGCAAGCCTCACTCCGCGACGTTGTCGCGTACGACGCGCTTGTGGTGTATCAGCGGAGTGGGGAGGTTCTGAAGCCGCAATGGGTGGACGGAAACGATTTCCAGCTGTTTACTTCGCTCGAAATTCCGGTGGGCGGAGGGTTATCCGGCTGGGTGGCGGAGAATGGCAAGCCGATCATGAACGGCAATCCGTCGGTGGAGCCCGGATACCTGAACGATCCTGCAAAATTCAGCATTTTGCGATCGGCGCTGGCTGTTCCTCTGATCTGCGCTAACGGAATCATCGGAGTGTTGTCGCTATACCTGATGGAGTCTGACGCATTCACTACCGGAGATTTGGCGGCACTCACATCCGTAGCGTCGACGCTGGCAGGTGCGCTGGAACGTACGAGCGAAGTAGTCGGCTAAACCTGATAAAAGGCTATTCGCTGACCTTCACTGGCGGATTGGCGACGAACCGGTAACCCAACGCCCGAACCGTCAGCAGGTGCCGAGGATTCTTCGGATCGTCTTCCATGTAGCGTCGCAAGCGGACCATGAAATTGTCGATCGCACGCGTGTCAGTGTCTTCGTGAAGACCCCATACTTCGGCAAGCATTGCTTTGCGCGATACGGTCTGCCCTTCATGGCCGATCAGATAGCGGAGCAGATTGGCTTCCATGAGCGTCAGGGGAAAAACCTGGCCGCGCACGTGCAATTCCAGTTGCCCGAAGTGAACCGACTTGTCGCCGAACAGGTAGGTGTCATTCAGACCTGGTATTTGCAAACCTGGTGTATCCGGTTCGGCGGGAGTTTGCGCCGCCGCACGGACCCATTCACCGCGTCGCAGAAGCCCCTGGATTCGAGCCATCAAAATCGCAAGGTCAAACGGCTTCGCCAGATAATCGTCCGCGCCCGCCGCGAAGCCGCGCAGAACATCTTCCGCCTGTCCACGCGCAGTCAGCATCAGAGTTGGGACAAACTGCCCGGCCTTCCGTATGGTGGACATCACGGTGAAACCGTCGATTCCCGGGAGCATCACGTCCAGCACAACCACATCGAGCGCGGCGTCTTTCGCGAGCAACAATTCCAGCGCGGCTTCGCCTGTTTCCACTACCTGCACTTCATAGCCTGCAGCTTCCAGGTTAAAACGAAGGCCATCCGCCAAATGTTGCTCGTCTTCCACCACGAGTATTCGCATCACAATTAACCGCCACCTCGTGGCATGGCGGCATCGCCGGGAGCGGCGGGAAACTGCAAGACAAATGTGCTGCCGAGTCCGAGGCCTTCGCTTTCGGCCCAAGCGCGTCCGCCATGCCGCCGCGCGACCGAACGCACAATGTACAGACCCAGACCGGTTCCCTTGATCCGCACCGCCAGTTGCCCGGGAACGCGGTAGAAGCGCTTAAAAATGCGCTCCAGCTCAGTTGGCGGAATGCCAGGCCCTTTATCGGTGATTCGCAGGGTGACGTAGCCGCCGGCATTCTGCGCAGTCTTCGCCGTCACGTCCACGTTGTTGCCGGAATACTTCACCGCGTTATCGATCAAATTGGAGACGGCTGCCTGCACTTCTTCGAAGTCGCCCAGAATTGTGACCGGACCAGCATTGTTTTCACGTTGATAGCGAATACCATCGGCGGGAACCCGATAGAGCTTGGCCGCTCTCTCGATACAACCCTCGATCAAAGCGCCCAGATCAATGGTCGATTTATTCAGCTTTCGCCGTGACGAACCGACGCGGCCGGTCCGCAGGACCTGCTCAATGGTGGATAGAAGACGGTCGCTATCCTGCAGCATGACGCGGTAGAACTCCTGCCGCTTGTTCTCATCCACGGTGTGGGTCTGGAGCGTCTCAAGATACAGGCGAATCGACGCCACAGGCGTCTTCAGCTCATGTGTGACGGCATTGATGAAAGCATCATGCTGTTCATTACGTCGAATTTCGCGCACGAGGAAAATTGTATTCAGAACGACGCCGGCGATGATCGCCAGCAGGAGCAGAACGCCCAGATAAAGCAGAACGCCGGTGCGCCAGTTGAGCTGAACCCATCCAACGTACAGCAGAATGACAACCGTAATAACGCCCGCGCCCAGTGCAATGAAGAATGCGGTGGAGCGCTTCCGGGCAGTGCCAACCATACCAACAGCTTAACGGAAGTATGGAAGTGTCAGGCAGCCTTGCGTTCGGTGAGCCCGCCATCCAGCCTGGCCACGCGGACATTTTTCGCAATTCCAAGGGCTTTCAGTACCTTGAGAGAGAGCCAGGAAGGGTCGAACTCGTACCATGCAAGCCCGTGACGTGCGGAAGTCGGATGAGCGTGGTGATTGTTGTGCCAACCCTCGCCAAAAGTCATCAGGGCTACCCACCAGTTGTTGCGCGAATCGTCACGTGTCTGGAAGCGCCGTTTCCCCCACATATGAGTGGCTGAATTGACAAGCCAGGTGGCATGCAGACCAACCACGATGCGCAGGCAAACCGCCCAAAGGACCATCGGCAGACCGCTGACCAGATAAAGAACGACGGCGAGCACAACCGTGGGAACCCAGTGCCAGTTGTTCAGCCAGATATAAAATTTGTGCCGCATCAGATCCGGGGCATACTTGCCCATGAGACGCGTGTTGTTGTGCTTGGCTTCGCCAAACAGGATCCAGCCCATGTGCGACCAGAACGCCCCGTCATGCGGAGAATGCGGATCGCCCGGCTGATCGGATTTCTGATGGTGGATCCGGTGCGTCGCCACCCAGAACATTGGGCCGCCTTCGAGCGTCATAGCACCAAACAGAGCAAATAGGTATTCCATCCAGAGGGGAATCGAGAAAGAGCGGTGCGTGTGCAACCGATGATACCCGAGGCTGATGCCAAGGCCGATTGTCATCCAGTAGAGGATAGCTGTCACGGCCAAAGCGCGCCAGCTGAACATGAACAGGGCGGCAATCGCCCCTACATGCAAAATCACCAGCGCAATGGCGGTCGGCCAGTTAAGGCCTTTGCGTTCAACAAGATCCTCGTCGTACTGTGCAATCACTCTGTGGTCCTTTCAACTCAAACGCTGAAGCCAGCCCTACATAACCAAACTAGCAACCATTTGTCCTCTGGTTTGTAAGAGTTATGTAATTCCGATAGGCTGGACCACTGATGCTGGGTGTGGCGTTTACGCGGAGGCCTTACTTTTTGACCGACACAGTTGCCGCGCCGTCGATGTATCCCCAGTATTTGGTGCCAATGTCCGCAGCCACGTCTTTGGACTTTTTGTCTCCGGCATCAACGGGCCGTTTGGATGAACCGTCCCGATTGCGGACCAGAGTCACCCGGATGGGCAATTTCCGGCCATCGATGGCCTCGACTTTTTCCAGCTCGAAAGTCATCTTGGCACCGATGACAGCGAGCTTTTTCTTCGTGATATCGACGATCTCGCCCGTGGCCGCGGCACCTTTGGAGATAACGACGTCGTCACCTACCCGCACATCCTCGACGACGCGGAATCGTATGGTCAACCCTTTCGGAGCGTCGAGCGGGATTTCCGACACTAAACTCAGCCGAACGGGCAAACCGTCTTTCAACGCGACTGACGTGACAACTGGCGAAACAACGGCAGGGGCGGCGTTAGGTGAACCGACTGGCGCGTCGACAGACGAACCGGCAGGGGACGGCAGACTTGCAGTCTCCCTCGGCTGCGAGGACGAAGACGAGGGCGACGAGGGCAAAGAAGAGTGCCGGTTCATCCACATGTAACCGGCACCGCCGGCTGCCATCAGGGCGAGTACGACGACGAGAGCCTTCGAAGATCCATGGCCAGGCTTTCCGGGCGACGCCGCGAGCCCACGGCCTTGCCTGAATTCCGCCACCTTCACAGGAATAGCCGAGTTACCGAACCCCTTCGCGTAAACGTTGTAGATATGTACGCGAACTCCGTGCTTGACTTCCACCTCGCCCAGATCGTGGAGCGCGGAATTCCAGGCGCTGATGTGGCTCAGATTGTGGGCAGTCTCACGCGACACCAGGATGTGCCCGGCGTCCCCGCAGTCCATGACCCGCTGGGCCATGTTGATACCGTCGCCAGCCAGATTTTGGGCCTCCGTGAGGTCGGTATCCACATAGACGGGGCCTGTGTGAATCCCCATTCGCAGTGGAATACCCGGTCCACGCAGAAGCGCCCCGGCGATATGTCGTGCCCAGCTAATGGGGGCGGTGAGATCGCCGAAGAAAGCGAGCGCCATACCGTCACCGGTGTCTCTCAGGATAAGGCTGCCGCTATCCAGTACGCGCTGAAAATCAGGAATAGAACGTACGATCTGGCGAAGACGTTCCCGCACTTCGATCTGGTGATCGGTGGGAAGCTTCGAGTATGCCACTACATCCATATAAAGGACGTGGGCGATATGTGGCGTACCCGCCGGGGTGGACATGATGAAAAGCGTGAGGCTTGGTACTAATGTGGCACAGTGTCCAATGAGCCGCAAGGTTTTGGGACCTGGCACAAGCTGAAATGGCGCTATACTTGACGGCAAAGCCCCCTTGGATCGCGCTGTCACCGTTTGCACGGCGTCCAATCGCGGATGTCTGCATTGAACTAAAATGCCACACCCAGCCACGTCCGATCAGGAATTCGTCAGCGCCCTGCGCGATGCTGTCGATCAGTTTTTCGCGGCCGTGGACGATTGGGAATCGAGTTACAAGCGATATTACCGAATGCCTGGGGTCGCGAAACCAAGTGACGACCTGGTGGTGGAGCAGTGTGCTTTTGAAGATCGCCGTCGCGCGCTGGCAGAGCTTTTACCTCGCGCCCACGGCCTCTGTTACAAATATGGTCAGTCGGATGTGTTCGCCGGGCTCGCGCATGTTTCTTTGGGGCAATTCTCCCCGCAAGAGCGTCCCGATTCCGCCATCAGCCGGGGCGAGCGCGGTGCCGTCATGGCCTGCCTGATAGAACTCAGCATCGCTTGTCGCGCGGCGGAGGCTGGTTTACCAATCAACATGGATGAGCCAAACCGAAGGCCATCGCTGATCGACCGGATTGTTGCGTTCTTAGGGTGAGCAGGCGTGGCACTCAGAGACGCAGGCGCAGGATTTTTCGCCCTGCAAATGTCACCAGAGCAAATAATGCTCCCTCTTTGAAAATATCCGGGAATCTGACTAGCTGCGGTTGATCCGGGCGGCGACGGAGGTCACCAGGTTCACCACGGTCGTCGCCGGGACCCCGACGTTTCGTGAAATCGCGATTATCCCGTCCTCTGCGATCGTCACCGTTAAACTGGCGGCCGCGACGATCACCCGGTCCGCGACCCCGGTTCACGGGAGGTCGCATGGTTCTCGCATAGATAGTCGTCAGACCGGCAAAAAAAGCAACAGCCAAAGCGATGATGGCTATGCGACCCAGTATTCGGGCGAATTGCTTCACCTGGTGACCGCTTTCTGCCATCCGAGTTTGGTACGAACGGCTGCGACCAGCCAGTTCCAATTGATCGCCAGATGAAGAGAGATGAGAACCAGCGTGAAATCTGAAGCGGTTGTGTGGATGTGATCCCAGGCGAAATTCACGGTGAGGGCGATGGCAGGTTTACCCATCATCCACGGGACTGCGTGTTGTGAAATCAGAATACCGGACAGGATCTGAACAGTGATACAGGCAAACAGAGACAGGTTCAGAAGGTAGTTGATGCGCGTGTGAGTTGGCGCGGGACTGGCCGCACCGGAAAAAAGCCGCTGCGTGGTGGTGGTGATCCAGGTCCACGCCAGCAACAGATGTGGAATGATCAGAATCCCGATGGCGAGGCCGAGCCACTCGTGGATGATCAGTCCGGTAAAATTGACGGCCTGGAGAATGCAGGCGCCGAGCAGCAACGCTGTGTCGAGGAGAAAGATCCAGCGGAGCCGCGATTTCATAGCGAGGCGAAGAACAGGTTCATCTGACGTTTTATTTAATTTAGTGCGCGATCATCGTGAAGCCGGTGTGAGCGATTTCCAGTGTTTCACTGGCATCACCGCTCGCGAGCGCGTTTAGCGCCGGTCCGGTCCACCTCACCGGGAAAGCATTCTTAAACTCCCAGGTCAGAGCCGGTTGGCCCTGGCTGTCCTGCAACGTCACCGTCATTGCCTGCTGGCTGGGGGTGCCTGCAATGACTTCCTGCATCCAGTTCCATAGTGTCAGGTCCTTCGTCATCGGGCGCGTCAGAACAAGGTTTGTGTAGTTCAGCTGGCCGGGTTGTTTCTGCCCCGATGTCAGATCGCTTCCCTCTCGCGTTTCCACCGCCGTGCAATCTACTTCGATGCCAATCACCGTGGCAACAGGGGTCGGGAGCGCCAGCCCAAACTGGACCTGGAATCTGGAAGATCCGAGTGGAGTCTGGGGCGAAGCGGTGGGTGCCGCGGGCGCTGCAGGGGCCGGAGCAGCAGGGGCGGGAGCTGGAGGCGGCGTTGTGGCCATTTGGGATGTAGTATATCAATCTGGCGTCCCACCGGACCGCGCTATGGCGCTCATTGACGCACGGAAACCAGATGATCCCAGTGCGTGGCGCTCTCTGCCACAACGGCGTTCACGTCCTCTGAGCGCAGCAGTCGCCGCGAGACTAAATTCCGCGCTGATGTCCGCACCTTCTCGACGTAGTCGTCGCGGTCCGGGTAACGTTCGGCAATCGAGAGACGCGCATCCCCTGAGGCCTTGCGCTCCCTGGCAGTCGCAGGAAAAGGGATGAAGCTGCCTACGAGCCCCGAAAGATAGTCGAGGTCGGGCAGCACCGGAAGCTGATAGTTCCAGCCGGTAAAGGTACCCAGCGGGACCGCTACCTCCGGCAAGGCAATGCCGCCGGAATCATTGCCATCGCGATTTGCGCGCGGGACGAGAATCGCATAAGGCTGCCCAAGTTTCGGCGGTTCATTGGCGATGATCCCGCCGGCGAGAAAGTCCGGCCCGTAGTCGACCCGCCAGTTGCGCGGCATGTACGCCGGAAAGCGGACGCCCGGAATATTGGGGAATTCAACGTGATCCCGGCTCACCAGATCCGCGTTGAGGTGAGGGTATGCCGAATCCGGCGGGGCGGTTCCTTTCGCCACCCAATCGTCCAGGTCGAGCAGCAGCGCACGAAATGACCAGTCGGCGCGAGCGAAGTTGCCGCAGTTTTCGTAGCTACCCGCGCGGCTGTTTTTGATGGGAGGAAAGGGATACGGCGAGTGCGGTGTTCCGGCATAGAAATAGAGCCGCGCAGCAGTGCTCAGTGGCAGTTCCTGCGCACCATCCACCGTTGTGTAGGCCAGCGAGCCGGCTCGCGCCCAATACTCGGTGGAACTGTACGTGTAAAAGATTCGTGGCACGGTATGCGACGCTTCGGCCAGGCGAAGAAGACCATCTTCGGCGCCGGCACCGGTCAATGGATCATTCTCCATACCATCGGTGAAAGGGAAGAGATCGACAGGGCGCAGGTCGCTGAGTACTGAATTACCCGCTGCTCCAGGCATCGCGTACCGATGATTGAAGCTGCCACGACCAGCTCCGGCACTGGCTATGAAAAGACCGTCGAAGGCCTGTCTGCCAAGTTCATCGGCGTTGAAGCCACGATACAGGAAGTCCCGGAGGAAGCGGCCGCTCTGCGAGTAGCCGAAGCCGAGAACTCGCGAAAAGTATTCCGGGTGGTCGCGCAGTGTCGAAGATACACCTCCGAACTTCAGCCAGGAGACGAAATCGCTGACGGCGGCCTCGCCCAGTCCGGCGAGTGGGGGATTGGCGCCACGATAAATCAGGTCATAGATTCGCCCCGGCGCGAACTCGTCCAGCGACACGATCGAGCATGGATCAGGCACCAGCTTTCCCGCCTCGACATGCGCGAACGCCCATGACGCCCGCGGAAGAACGCGACCGGGCTCATCGAAATGAGATCGGACGAGGAGTTGGGCGTCGGGCTGGGCGGCATCGGAAGCGCAGTAGGAATTTGAGCTGCCGAGCCGTGCCAGATGACTTCCGGGAGACGTGGCAATGATGGAGTGGCGTACGAGGCCATTCACATTCGCTGCCGGGGCATTCATTCGTATTTCGCCTTCCGGAAGATCAAACTCCCATCCCAGCCACGCGACCGTGAATCCGTTTTCGAATACAAAGGCATCGCTCAGTGCGGTCGAGCCCAGATTCATCAGATCGTATGAGACTCCACGGGCTGTTGAGAAAAACGAGCCGTTGGCCTGCGTGAGACCCCGGTTCGGAATTTCCAGCAAAACCGAGTGGCGCGCCCGCGCGTGATCACGAGGACGCACGAGGACGAAATCGCTTGAAAACGCTACCTTGCCCGCAGGATTGCGCGGTGCGAGGGTAATATCGGTGACGCGCCGTCCGGTTGAACTCTCGGGGTCCAACTCAAAATAGACGCGCCCCTGCACCTTCTCGTACGCACCCACCTTTCCCAACGTCCGGCCGCCAAGCCATGGAGTGACCGTTGCGATGTCGACGCGGACTACTTCCGCAAGTGCAGACGCGGGAGAAAACGCGATCCACACGACGCAGATTGAAGTGGCGATGGCCCGCAGGACCGAGGTCCCCAGTGTGCGCAATCGAGAAAACACTATCGCCATGGCGGAAAGTATATTATGTTCCGTTTCTACTTCAAACGGGATGACGTGGCACGTGGATCGAGTTGGCTAGGACTGCTTCCTGTGAAAGACGACGAAGAATATCAACAGGCTCAGAACGGCGAAGAAATCGATCAGCGCCTTAAGCAAGCTATTTGCCGGGGCGATACCGTCTGCCACTCCGGAAATGGCAGTGATGAGGATCATCGCAAGGCGAATTGTCCAAAGAGCCGTGCCAACGATGGCGAATACCGCTGCAGTTCGAAGCGTCATGCCTGAAGTATGGGCGCTTTCGCGAAGGAGCGCAACCGGGCTGAACGCGGCCACGCACGCCTTCTCCCGCGCAATTATCTGGCGGGGCCGGTGCGAAGCAGGTAGAACGCCAGCACAAACCAGGCTGCGAGAAATGCCAGCCCACCGAAGGGCGTTATTGCCCCCAGTCCCTTCACTCCGCTCAGAGCAAGGACGTAGAGGCTGCCGGAGAACAGCAGAATTCCAGCCAGCAGCAACGAACACACCCATGTTCCGGCAGATTGAGAGATCGCTCCGACGCGCGGAAGAATCGAGACGATCAGGAGCCCCAGCGAGTGAAAGAACTGGTAGAGAACCGCCTTCTCATAGACGCCCATCGAATAGTCGTCGAGGCGCCCTTTGAGTCCGTGCGCGCCAAACGCACCGATACCAACCGTAAGACCCATCAGTATCGCTCCGACAGCGCTCCAGCTCATGCAACAATTCTACTCTGGGCCGAGCCTCCGGAGCGCCCGGTTTGAGTGAAAATAAGAACACATGAACACAACACGAAGAGACCAGTTCACGTTCCTGCTGCCCGCGCTGGCAGCGATCGCCGCGGGTTCAGCAAGCAGTGCGGAGGCCGCGGATCTGCCGGAACTCAAATCGGTGACCTATCGATTCGAAGACCTGCCGTCACGACCCAGCGGTAAGAACATATCGCACACAATTTTTGATGGTCATTTGCGCACGGGATTTCGAATCGAGGCGCACGAAACCGAGTTGGGCCCCGGCCAGGAACCACACCCACCGCATCATCACGAACACGAAGAGATGATGATGATCGTTGACGGAACGCTCGATTTCACAGTCAATGGCAGAACAACGCGGCTTGGGCCGGGCGGCCTTGGCTTTGCGGGCTCGAACGATGAACACGGGGTCAAGAATCCTTCCACCGATGTCAGAGCGCGCTATTTCGTGGTCGCCTTCGGACCGGTGACTTAAGCCTGACGGCGCCAATTTACTGAATCGAGATGTTCCAGACGCCGTTTTTGCGTACAAATGACGCCGTTGCATCCTGCGGCGGGCCTGAGCAACCGCTGGTGTCCGTCGCGTCGGTCAGGTGGAATGCGTCGTAAAAAGGCGTGAAACCGCCGTGATCGAAGGTGTAGCTGGCCCCGGCCGTATCACCATTGGTGAAGGTCGAAGCGATTTTCAGTACCTGTTTGGTGCAAAAGACGGCGTTCTCATAGACCGTGTCCCAGGTATTCGTGGATGGCGCGGGAATAATCTGCGGATTGCCTCTCACCATTCGCTTCCCGCGTTCGGTAAGCCTGACGTCGAGGGCATACATAAACTGATTGTGATTTTTGGGGTTATAGATCTTGCCCTTTGGAGTGATGGTCACCAGGCCGGCCGCTTCCAGTGCCTTCTGGAATTTGCCGTCCGGCGTTTCCCAATGATCGGACACCGATTGCGCACCGATGTTGTTCATTCCGGTGAGAACCTTGCTGGTTTCCGGGTTTTTGGCGAAATATTCATTGAGAACGGCAGTGGCCTGTCGCGGGGTCAGATCGTTATTGGAACTGGAACCGCACGCGGACAACAGGGCGGTAAGTGCGACGACAGCCGATATGCGCCCGGAAATCATGGCCTGCCTTTCTCTTACAACTTACATCGTAATCGTTATCCGTTCTTTCCGGGCTCAGCATCTCAGGCGTCCGCGGATTTCGGCGATCATCTCAAACGATGTCAGGCGCGCCGCGTGTTCGTAGATGTTCGCGGTGATCATCAATTCGTCCACCTGCGTACGATCGATAAATTCCCGAAGTCCGTGCTCCACTGTCTCGGGCGAGCCGACTATCGAACACGCAAGCGCCTGATCGATCATGGCTTTCTCCGCAGGCGAGCAATACGCCTCGATATCGTCGATGGGCGGTTGAACGCGGCCAGGCATCCCGCGGCGAAGATTGACGAAAGCCTGTTGCAGCGAAGTGAAAAGACGCCGCGCCTGGCGATCTGTATCCGCGGCGATGACGTTCAGGCCCGCCATTACATAAGGACTATCCAACTGCACGGAGGACTGGAACCGGCTGCGATAAATCTCGATGGCCCGCATCAGGTCGGCGGGCGCGAAGTGCGATGCGAAGGCGAAGGGCAGACCGAATTGTGCTGCAAGCTGAGCGCTGAATAAGCTCGATCCCAGCAGCCATATGGGCACGTTGAGTCCTGCTCCTGGAACCGCGCGGACTCTTTGCCCCGGCTGGGGAGGACGGAAGTATGCCTGGAGTTCCAGCACGTCTTCAGGGAACTGATCGGCAGCAAGAGGATCACGGCGCAGAGCTCTTGCGGTAGCAGCGTCCGTTCCAGGCGCACGTCCCAGGCCAAGGTCGATGCGATCGGGATACAGCGTGGCAAGTGTGCCGAACTGTTCGGCAATAACCAGCGGGGTGTGATTGGGCAGCATCACGCCACCGGAGCCTACGCGTATCGTGCTGGTTCCGCCTGCGATATGCGCAATCACGACGGACGTGGCAGCACTCGCAATACCCGGCATGTTGTGATGCTCGGCGAGCCAGAAACGTCGATATCCCCAGTGCTCCGCATGCCGGGCAAGATCCAGTGAGTGCCGGAACGCATCCGCGGCGGAGCCATCTTCAGGAATGGGGCAAAGGTCCAGAATTGAAAAATCGATCATCGCATCACGGACCAGAAGTCCTGCCTTATTATGAACGTCTCGCGTAACCTTTTCTCTGTTGGCGCTATTAATAATTGTTAGCCGGGACCAACTATATATTTGACGGACGCGGACCTCATCT
>CAIKAS010000248.1 GCA_903825445.1 uncultured Acidobacteriia bacterium | reverse complement strand
CGAAGTCACCACGGCTATGCGGCCTGATTACGATTCTAGGGGAGTCGGCTGGCCACTCTCCGTACCCCTCAAACAGGGTGTAACGCGGATCACGATCCTGGTCCGAGACCTGAAGACGGGACGTGCCGGGTCACTGAGCGTACCGATGCCGTGACCCAGGCTGCTAATCGGTTGTCGTGGGATCAAACACCAATGCGCGCGAACGCGTCTGCGTTCCGCTATGCTTTTATTTGGGATCGTTATGAGTATCCAATTGGCTCCCGATATCGAAGCTGGGCTCCGCGCCGAAGCCGCCGCGCGCGGAATGAATGTCGACACGCTGATCGCCACGGCGGTCAAGGCCTATCTGGGCGAGACTCCGACACCGCCTGTTCCCACACCGCGCACGGTGCCTTCTCGCGCTCGCTCCGCCGAGATGGCATGGGCCTCTAGCCCCGACACGCAGTTTTTCGGTAAGTGGGTGGTGCTGGAGGGCGGTCAGGTTGTCGCGAGCGGCTCGAATCCGAAGCAGCTTTACGAGGACGTGCGGGCGAGAGGCATCTCCTCGCCATTCCTGATCTTTGTTCCCCCCGACGAGCAAGAGCCGTTTGCTGGCGGGTGGGTTGATTGAGTTCGCTGGACTTCGACGCGGACCTTGAGTACGAGGAAACCGCCGCTGGAATACTCGTCCCAGTACGGTTAATTCACGGTGATCGAAGCGTCGAATTGACGGCGCGGCTGGACACGGGAGCGGCGGATTGCCTCTTCGACCGCTTCTACGCAGAGATTCTGGGGCTTCCCGAGTCCGGAGTCGAGAGGCATTATCGGACTGTCACGGGTTCGTTTCCAGCCTTCGGGCACGAGATCACAATTGAGACTCTCGGTCTTCAATGGGCCGCGTTGGTGTTCTTCCATTCGATGGGAAATCCCGCCCACGCGTTCTTGGGCCGTCGCGGCTGGCTGGACCGTGTCCGACTCGGAATCGTGCACGACCAGCGGAGATTGTTCCTCGGACACTAAACGACAACGCGGGCACCGTCATCGTCCGCGAGAACGATCCCGGTGCCGTTCCTTCGCCCGGAGGCGGTTCAGTTCCCTTTCCTCGATTTCAGGAATCGTCTTGCAGAGGGCGGATTGATATTTCCCGAGCCAGCCTCCCCAGCCGTCTTCCGTCGGCCTGATCCCTCGATTGAGAAGCTCATACACTCTTTCACCCAGGTGCTGCGAGTTGCTCAAAAGCCGCTCGGCGTCGCCCAGATCGTTGACCTCCAACATCTCGCGTTCGCCTACCGAGAATTTCCTCAGCCTGATGAAAGAGTTGGTTTTCAACTCACCCCGGCTTCTGGCCTGCTCCATCCCAGGCGTGTATTGGATGAAGTGAACCTTCGCGTCCGTTCCCTCGAGCATCAGGTAACCGCGCCCCGTCAGTTCGTCTTGCCCATGTACGAGCACCCGGCCCTCGACGGATGTTAGCTGCCTCAGATCGAGCACCTCAATGCGCAGGCGCTCGTCTGACATCAAGGCTCCGTGCGCGGCAAGCGTTCGCTGTCGGTCCACGGTTCTCTGCATTGCCCGCAGAATCTCGTCGAAATCGCGGCGCACGCGCCAACTGTTCGGACCCGTCGACTCTGCGAGCCCCATTTGGCCAAGCACGGCCAGGCGCGCAACATCGTGTCGCATGCGAGACCGTGCGGTTTCGGTAAGTCCAGCTTGTGCCGAATTCCGAACAATGGTCAAATGTTCCGGCGTGGACTCCTGTGCGCCCATCAGGAGCCTTTTGTCGATCGAGGTGAAACGCTGCTCGGTAACTTCACGGCGCTCAGCCTCCTCGCCGTCGAGTTCCGTCCGATATCCCAGCTGGCGGGTGCATAGATCCCCGGCAATGCTCCGAATTCCTTGCTGCACATATTCCCGGCTTAAACGCAGAGTCTCGCCGTTATCTCTCACGCCACGAATCACCACGTGAACGTGTGGATGTTCGGTATTGTGATGCTCTACTGCTGCCCATTCGAGATCCGTGTCCAGATCCTTCTTCATCTGCTCGATCAGTTCGCGAGTGAGGCGGTGCAGATCGATCCGGTCACCGAATTCCGGCGAGAGGATCAGCTTCCATAACTGCGGATCGTCCGCGATCTGCCAGCTTTGCAGCCGCCTCGGGATGTCAACACTATCATTTTCCCGGTCGAATCCCCCGGCCTTCGTGTCTTTGTCCAACGTGGCGGTCTCCCGCGCCAGGTACCGCCCATGCGCCCTCCATAGCCCTCCGGTCTTGTTCTTCAGGTACGTCACCCGGACCGCGCAACGCTGATGGTACGGACGTGGGCCTTTCCCTTTTCCGCCTGGCGCGCGGTTCCTTGTTTCTCGGCTGGTGCGGGCGTAGTGCATAAGCAGTCTGAATCCGCTTGACCACGCTGCGCCTTCGTTCCGGGGAACATGAGGCTTTGGTGGGCGAAGCCGAAATCCCCGTTCCTCGTCAGTTTGTGCCATTGCTCACCAGATCCTGAATTGCCACCCGTATGTCACCAGACATCGACTGGGCAGCGGCCTTGACGAGTCGGTCATAACGGTCCTTCGCGCGGGCGATGGCCTGTGGTCTGGCTTCGGGCAGTGGTTCCGGCACGCAGGCCAGAATTGCCTTGGCGAAAGCGTCAAGCAGCGCAAACATCGCCTGTTGTCCCCGGTCAACG
Organism: uncultured Acidobacteriia bacterium; assembly: GCA_903825445.1. Taxonomy (GTDB): domain Bacteria; phylum Acidobacteriota; class Terriglobia; order Bryobacterales; family Bryobacteraceae; genus BOG-234. Next base: position 3,532 of record CAIKAS010000248.1, on the reverse strand, counting down.
CGAAAGATGTCCCGCGATACACGATCCAAGCCACTCGCGATCCGCTCCTCGGTACCCGTCAACTCGTTCCGTCCGCCTAACTCGTTTCGGATCGCCGCCCGAATAAACGCGCTTGAGTTCGCGTAGCCCTTAGTCTTCGACGCCTCCTCAACCTGGCGTTGTTCTTCTCTGGTGAACCGGACCGCGACTCGGGCGGTGCGGGCCATGCTCGCGCGTTGTTTCATGAATCAGCCCTCTACAGATAAGGGCGCAGAAAGGCATTTTTGGACATTTTCTTTTCTGTAATCGGGCGTCGAACATCGGTCGAACGGGCGCAGGAATTTGTCCCACGGCAGAAACCACTGACCGCGCACTCGTTGTGCGTGAAGAAACACCAGCCCGTTCGACAATCCCTTTATGTTCCACTACCGGTGTTTTCTGCGTCTGTGATGGCCGAGATCGACCCGTTTGGTGCCTGAAACTTCCACGCCTGTGATCTACTTTGTGGTCTGTTGATGACTTTTGCAGCCTTTCGCTGACTATTGTTATCGGACGCTGCTGTCCTTTGCTGACTCTTGCTGAACTCGTGCGGATTTCTGCTGACTGTACGCTACGGTTGCGACGATTCGCGACAGATCACGACATTTTGCGATGAATCACGACGTTCTGCGACAGATCGCGGCATTTTGCGACGAATCACAACGTTCCGCGACAACGGCTTCTGTCGCGATGAAAAATTTGGATATTGTTTGTCCAAAAAACCGGTTCTGAGCTGTTATATGTATGGAGAACTCTCCGTCGGATAGAAGTCCACTCTGCCCCGTTGAGATGCTGACGCGGGAGAAACCAACGCAGCTCATGGCTCAGCTCCTCGCCGTCTGGCCCCACGTACAGGAGGCTTTGAAGGCGGGACACACGCTCCGACTCATACATCAGCGACTGAACCTGGTCGGAGTGCCGATCAGCTACAAGCTCCTTTCCCTCTACCGCGGCCGCATTGAGCGGAGAAAAAAGGCACCCGCCGCTTCCGTGCCTCCCAATACGGTCGGATCAGCGAGCCGCCAGAACCGCACGCAACCGGACTTCGACCCCCTGGTCAATTTCGAGGCCCAGGAGCGGAAAAGGCGTGCAGCGTGGCAATACCCGTCAGGTCTTCCCGACATAAACAAGCTCGCCAAATGAACTGGAGATTCAATTCAGCTATGCCAAATACCTCGGCGAACTCACGTACTGGTGGGTCGTTCCTCCCCGTGCCGCCTCAGGGAACCATGGCACCTACATTGAAAGATTTCGACCTACTGACGCTCACTGACGTAGCCAAGCTGCTCCATTGCTCCAAGGCGCACGTGTGCAAGGCGGTGGCGGGGCATGTGCGTGGTTGTCCGGCCATCCCTGCGGTTTCGCTGGGTCGTCGGAAACTTGTGCGCAGGGAGACGCTCCTGTCCTGGATCGAAAAAAACGAACTGACTGCTTCAGGTGCTACGATTCCCATATCGCTGGTTCGGGGTGCCGGGAAGCGCGCATAAGGAGATTTTCGATGCGCAAATGCCGGTATCAAAAAGGATCGGTAAAGAAGCAACGCGGCCGCTGGGTCGCGATGTGGTGGGTTGATCGCAGGCGTAAGAGTCGCGTGATCGGGTTGGTTAAGGATATAACCAAGTCGGATGCGCGGGCGGCAGTGGATCGGATCGTCGCTGAGGTCAATGCCAAACGCGAACAGAACAGGGTCTGGCGCTTTGGCGAGTTCGTGGCTGAGATTTACTTTCCGTACTACAGCCGCAAGTGGAAAGAGTCGACGAAGGCAAACAACGTGAACAGGGTGTCGGTTCATCTGGTGGGCAAATTCGGCGAGATAGAGCTTTCGGGCTTCCGTCGCGATGCGTTGCAGGACTTGCTCGATGAAAAGGTGCAATCTGGTCTGTCGTTTTCTGTTGTCGATCACCTCCGCTGGGATATGAAGCAGATTTTCGACATGGCTGTAGCTGAAGGCCAGGTCGAGCGGAATCCCGCGCTGTTGCTTTTTACTCCAAGAGAGGCGGCAAAGCCGGTCCGCCGCGTTATGAATATGCAGGAGGTGCAAAACTGTTTTGCGGCGCTCGACCTGAGAGAAAGGCTGATCGCCAAGCTCGCTGTCATTGCCGGGATGCGTCCTGGTGAAATATTCGCTTTGACATGGGGTCGGTTGACCGCAAGTTATGTGGATATTCGGCAGCGGGTTTATCGGGGCACAATCGATACGCCGAAGACGAACCAGTCGGTTCGTAAGGCAGCCCTCCCTGAGGGCTTGCTTCGGGAGATCGAGCTCTGGCGCGAGTTCTCGGTCGAAAGCCGGGATGACGCTTGGGTGTTCCCGTCCGAACGCATGACGCCGCTTTCTAAGGACAATTGTTGGCGGCGGTCGATGCAACCTAGGCTGGCGAAAGCCGGTTTGGGCTGGGCCAATTTCCTCGTGATGCGCCGCACGCATGCAACCTTGATGCGGGCACTCGGCGTGGATGGAAAGCTCGTAGCCGATCAACTCGGCCATAGCCTCGATGTCAACCAAAACGTGTACACGCAGTCGCCGGTCGAGAACAGGCTGCCGGCAGTTAATCAGTTAGAGAAAAGCCTGCAAGTGATGTAATCGGAGCACAAACGGAGCACAGAGTGGAACGGGTTTGTGTAAGTCGTTGAAAAAGATGGAGCGGGAGACGGGGTTCGAACCCGCGACGTCCAGCTTGGGAATCTGGTCGTGGATTGTAAATAAAGAACATATGCGTCCACGGCGGCAACTACTGAACATAGAAAACCATAGAGTTTCAGCGTTTTTTGCTTTTGCCCTTCTTAACGCATTAATCGCAGTAACGAGAAGGGTACTGCTTTAACTTCCGATTCGCCCACCCTGGAACCCTCGCCTTTAAGGACCCGCCGGAGCCTTCCGGTGTCGTCGAAGAGGTGAGTTTTTGAAAAGCAAAGTGCAATCGGTCGCCCTCCGAACGGGTGGGCAACAACACCATGAGCTTCGCTCTGCCGGGTCGGTCCTCCGCGAGTTTTCACCCGATCTGGTCGTTTCAAAGCAGCAGATTCGCCGCGCCGAGACCATCGCGTGCGTCCGCCTGAAACGTCAGGAAGCGAACCAGAATCTCGGGTTCGCTTCACGGCCGTTCGTACTCTGCGGGCTGCCGATCAAAAAGCCCGCAGCCGGACAATTCCTCCACGAGAGGCGAAACGGCCACTTCTCGCTCCAGGTGACCGGTCACCCGCCCTACGGGCTACCCTGGGGTCAGGATCGCCTCATTCCCATCTTCCTCGCCACGTTGGCGATTCGTCAGCAGAGCCAGACGATACAGTTCCACAGCGCGGCGGAAATGCTCGATTCATTTGGCATGCAGCAGGGAGGAACCCAGTACCGGCGGCTGATCGCGGCGTTCCAGCGCATCTTCGGCGCAACGATCTTTTTCGGGACCGAAGCCCAACGCGAAAGGGCCGTGGTTGTTCACCATGCACGGTTTAACTTTATGAGCGAAGCGCGGATCTGGTATTCGCGCGAGCCCGACCAACCGACCCTGCCCGG
>CAIKAS010000247.1 GCA_903825445.1 uncultured Acidobacteriia bacterium | reverse complement strand
TGGCGTCCAGCGCGCCCTTCTTGTGCTTAATTGTGGCCCATTTTGAATGGCCGGACATGCGGATACCTCAAGCTGCGTACAGGCAGTGAAATGGGCGCATGGCCGCTGTGTGCAACACAACTACCTGCGCCACTGAAAAGTATATCAAAGCAGGCAGGGTGAGTATGCCAATCAATCACCGACAGATTTATCAATCTTTCAGCCACTTGCGATACCCTATAGCCATGAAGTTTGGCGTCCTCGTTTTTCCCGGTTCCAACTGCGACCACGACACCTACAACGTGATTGCCGCCGTGGCGCGGCAACCGGTGACCTTCCTGTGGCATGCCTCAGAAGACCTGCAGGGCTGCGATGCCATTCTGGTGCCCGGCGGATTCGCTTACGGCGACTACATGCGCACCGGCGCGATTGCCAGCTTCGCCGCCATCATGCAGCCGGTGAAAAAGTTTGCCGCAAACGGCGGTCTGGTGCTCGGCATCTGCAATGGATTTCAAATCCTGTGCGAGAGCGGCCTGCTGCCGGGCGCACTAATGCGCAACGCCGGGCTGAAGTACATCTGCAAACAGGTTCACCTGCGTACAGAGACGACGAATTCTCCCTTTACCAATTTGATGCAGCCGGGCGAAGTGCTGCAGATGCCCATTGGCCACATGGAGGGCAACTACTTCTGCGACGCCGCCACGCTGGCCACGTTGAAGAAGCAGGACCGCATCGCCTTCCGCTACTCAACGCCGACCGGAGAAATCACCGCTGCCGCCAATCCCAACGGTGCACTCGACAACATCGCGGGCATTCTGAGCGAAGGCCGCAACGTGCTGGGCATGATGCCGCATCCGGACCGCTCCAGCGAAAAGCTGCTGGGCTCCGCCGACGGGCTGAAGATTTTTGAAGGCATGATTGCCACACTCTCTGCGGCGGCAAAGTAGGCACGCACGATGATTGACATCCACCACCACCTGCTGTTTGAGACCGACGACGGCGCTCCCGATCTGGAGATGTCGCTGGCCATGGCAGAAATGGCGATCGATGAAGGCATCACGCACATTGTGTGCACACCGCATGCCAGCAGCCACTGGCGTTTTGATCCCAAACGCAATCAGCAACGGCTTGCCGTGCTGCGCGAAAAACTCGGCGACCGCATTCAACTGGGGCTGGGCTGTGATTTTCACATCACGTATGACAACGTGCAGGATGCAATCGCGCATCCGGAAAAATACTCCATCAACGGCAAAGGCCATCTGCTGGTGGAACTGCCCGACCACGGCATACCGCAGGGGCTGACGGAAACTTTCTACGACCTGCAGGTCGCCGGCATGACGCCCATCCTGACGCACCCCGAACGCAACCTGACGCTGCTCACTGCACCCGAACGCATGATTCCGTGGATGCGGCGCGGGCTGTTGGTGCAGATTACTGCGGGGTCGATACTCGGAGCCTTCGGCAAATCCTCTGAACGCATGGCGCACAAACTGCTGGCCGATGGCTGGGTAAGTTTTGTCGCCACCGACGCGCACGACACACGCCGCCGCCCACCGCTGGCACGCAAGCCGTATGAAGTTGTGGCGAAGAAATACGGTGAGGAAGTGGCGCAGGCGCTGTTTGTGCTGAACCCACGCGCGGCTTTCAACGGCAGGCCCATCCCGGAGCCGCCGGAAGCCAAGGGCGTTTTTGAAGACGGCCGCAGCTGGTGGCAGAAGTTGCTAAAGCGCTAGAGCCCCAACCCACCATCAACAGTTAGCAACTGCCCGGTGATGAAGTGCGGGCCGGTGAGGAAGAACATCACCGCCGCGGTCACATCTGCCGGAGTTGCATTCGTGCGCATCGGCGTCTTCTCTGCAAAGTGCTGGTAGGCCTGATTCACTTCGCCGGTGACCACCATCCCCGGCGCAACGCAATTCACGCTGATGGCCGGCGCCCAGGCCTTGGCCATGGTCTGCGAGAGCATATGCAGCGCAGCCTTCGACGCGCAGTAGTGGCCGTGCGTGGCCCACGGCTGCAGCCCGCCCAGCGAGCCGATATTGACGATGCGGCCGCGTGATTCTTTCAACGCGGCATGGGCCGCCTGCGCTGCCAGCAACGGTGCGCGTGTGTTGGTTTCAAACATCGCGTCCCACTGCGCGGGCGTGATGGATTCCAGCGGCGCCGAATCAAATACGCCTGCGTTGTTGATGAGAATATCGAGTCCGCCAAGATCGGCAATGGCATCTGCAATGCTTTCGCGAAGATTTTCGGGATCGCGCAAATCGCAGCGCACGGCAATGGCTTCCCCGCCGACGGCTTCATTCGCTGCGGCAATTTCGCGCAACGTTGCCTCGGCTTCTTCCACACTGTCGCGATAGGTGATGGCGACCGAAGCGCCGGCCTCTGCCAACGCAATGGCCAGCGCACGCCCAATGCGACGGGCCCCGCCTGTTACCAGGGCCCGCTTTTTCTCAAGCGCGCGCATGAGGTTACTTGCTGCCCGTTGCGGGCTGGGCGGGTGTGGTCGTAGTTGTTGTGGTGGTCGTCGTGGTCGACGTAGCTGCCGGTGTAGAAGAGTTTGCTGCGGCTCCCTGACCGATGACGCTCAGGTCTTTGGTGGCCGAGGCGTTCTTGGCCGCAGAGCCCTGCAATGCACCAGCGGTCGACGGCGGTTTGGGAACAACCGGCTTGGCCGGTTCCAACACGCCCGGCTTGATGTCTGCCGGCTTGTCATTCTCTTTCGTGTACACCGAGTACTGTGTGCGCGGACGCTCCATCTTTACGCTGATCTTCTGCTGCAAATCTTTAATCTCAACGTTCTGGCCGTAGGTGGAGAAGCCGGGTGCAATCACCTGCAGGATGACGGTGGTGCCCACCGGAATCACATCAATGACAGCCTTGCCTTCGGAGTCGGTCTTGACTTCATAGCTGCCTTCATCCTTGCCATAGGCAGAGAGCGGATGAAAGATAACGGCCGCGTTGGTAACCAGGTGCGAGTTGTAGCCGCCGGTGACCGTGACCTCAATGTGCGAAGTGACAGGTGGCGCTTTGTACTTGCGTCCGTGCGGCTGCTGGGTTTCCTGCTGCGACGAAGGAGCAAGGGTCGGGTCGGGCTGCGTGGAAGGCGTAGATGCGGGCTGCTGGGCCTGCATTGCAGCGGGCGCGGCGATGAATGCCGCAAGCAGCAGAACCAACGTGATTGGTGCGAATTTGTTGAAGGAAATCCTTGCCATGGGGCATATTGTATCGCGTTCAACCGCCGATAGAACAGCGGGAGACGAGCAAGACAGCAAGTGCTGCAAACCATTGAATAAATTAGCCTTGATAGAAAATATAAATATATGAGCGTAATTCACTCATATTTTACGTTTGCGGCTTGACATCTCTTTCCAAAACGACTAACTTAGCAATCGGATGGGTAGAGTGCTAAACGATGCCGGCACTGGCCGGGAGCACACCCAGACCAACAGTTTCTGAAGCAAATGCAACTCAAAAATCAAGGAGAACTAGACAGCAATGGCTACCGCATCTGCAACCGTCGCAACCACGTTCACGCCGCTGCATGACCGCATTTTGGTCCGCCGCATTGAAGAAGGCGAAGTTACCCGTGGTGGCATCATCATCCCGGACAGCGCCAAGGAAAAGCCGCAGCAGGGCGAAGTAATCTCTGTGGGCAAAGGCAAGTCCAACGATGAGGGCAAGGTTTTCCCGCTGGATGTTAAGGCAGGCGACCAGATCCTCTTCGGCAAGTACGCCGGCACGGAAATCAAACTGGACAGCGAAGATTTCCTCATCATGCGCGAGGAAGAAGTCCTCGGCATCCTGAAGACCAAGTAATTCGCGCGCAGCTTCGGCAACCGCCGGATTGCGCCTACGCAACACAACAACATCAATTTCTGGAGATACAAGTCATGGCAAAGCAGATTTTGCACGGAGAAGATTCGCGTCAGGCCATTTTGCGTGGAGTGAACACGCTGGCAGACGCGGTGAAGGTGACCCTCGGTCCGAAGGGCCGCAATGTGGTCATTGAGAAGAAGTTCGGTTCGCCGACCATCACCAAAGACGGCGTCACTGTGGCCAAGGAAATCGAGCTGAAGGACGCGCTCGAAAACATGGGCGCGCAGATGGTGCGTGAAGTCGCATCGAAGACGAGCGACGTGGCCGGCGACGGCACCACGACCGCAACCGTTCTGGCACAGGCCATCTACCGCGAAGGCGTGAAGACGGTTGCAGCCGGTGCGAACCCGATGGCACTGAAGCGCGGCATCGACAAGGCAGTGGAAGCCATCGTTGGCAAACGCGATGAGCACGGCAACGTCGCCGGCGGCGCGCTGAGCAAGTTCAGCAAGCCCGTCAGCGGCGACATGATTGCCCAGGTGGGCACCATCTCCGCCAACTCTGACGCGCACATCGGCAAAATCATTGCCGAAGCGATGAAGAAGGTCGGCAAGGACGGCGTGATCACCGTGGAAGAATCGAAGACCATGGAGACGCAGCTGGATGTGGTCGAAGGCATGCAGTTTGACCGCGGTTACCTCTCGCCCTACTTCGTGACCGATGCAGAGCGCATGGAAGCAGCCCTGGAAGATCCTTATGTCCTCATCTATGAGAAGAAGATTGGCGGCATGAAGGACCTTCTTCCCCTGCTGGAGCAGATTGCCCGCACCAGCAAGCCGCTCGTCATCATTGCAGAAGATGTGGAAGGCGAAGCACTGGCAACTCTGGTGGTGAACAAGCTGCGCGGCACGTTGAACGTCGCAGCGGTGAAGGCACCGGGCTTCGGCGATCGTCGCAAGGCCATGCTGGGCGACATTGCCATCCTGACCGGCGGCAAGGCCATCTTCGAAGAAACCGGCATCAAGCTGGAAAGCGTGAAACTGGAAGATCTGGGCAAGGCAAAGCGCATCACGATCGACAAAGACAACACCACGATCGTGGATGGCGGCGGTACCCCCAAGGCCATCGAAGGCCGCATCAAGCAACTGCGTACGCAGATCGACGAAACCACGTCGGACTATGACCGCGAGAAACTGCAGGAACGTCTGGCGAAGCTGGCCGGCGGCGTGGCGATCATCAAGGTGGGCGCGGCGACGGAAACCGAAATGAAGGAAAAGAAGGCCCGCGTTGAAGATGCTCTGCATGCGACACGCGCGGCAGTCGAAGAAGGCATCGTTCCGGGCGGCGGCGTAGCACTGCTCCGCGCCGCGAAGAAGCTGACCGGCATGAAGGTGGATGGCGACGAGCAGATTGGCGTCGACATCATCCGCCGCGCCTGCGAAGAGCCGATCCGTCAGATCGTGAACAACGCGGGAGTGGAAGGCGCCATCATCATCGGCAAGATCCGCGAGAGCAATGAACCGCACTACGGTTACAACGCGCAGACGGACAACTACGAAGATCTGGTGAAGTCGGGCGTAATCGATCCGGCGAAGGTCACGCGCTCGGCGCTGCAGAACGCAGCGTCGATTGCCGGCCTGATGCTGACCACCGAAGCAATGGTGGCCGACATTCCGGAAAAGAAGCCAGCTCCGGCTCCGGGTGGACATGACCACGGCGGCCCGGGCATGGACTACTAAGTCCGGCTTTCAGCAACAGCAGTAAGTAAAAACGGCCGCGAGTCCCGAGAGGGGTTCGCGGCCGTTTCTTTTGCGGACCATGCTACCTCATCGGCAATCCGATTTATGATAGGATAATTAGTAGGATAATTAATCCGATGCCAGTAACCGAGTTGCGAAAGACTAAAAAGAGCTACACTCTGTCGCCAGAATCCATTAGATTTCTCGAGGCGTTGTCAAAAGCACAACAAGCCTCGTCCGTTTCCGCCGTCCTCGACGAGATGATCCAGAGCGTGCGCCGCGCAAGAGAGCGTGAGGCTCTGGATCGTGCGGTCGCCGGCTATTACTCCGGCCTCGGCGCGGATGATGCCAAAGAACAGGCGCAATGGGGCGACTTCGCCCTCGCTGAGTTCCCCGGCGAAGAGCACGTCTAAGTGCCCTCTCCAATGGTGAAGTGTCCGCTTCGCGGCGAGATCTGGTTCGTCCAGATGCACGTCGATCCCCCGGAAAAAGGCAGACGGCCGGTCGTAATCGTGTCACTCGACGTGCGCAATCGTCACGAACGAGCAGATACTGTACTTGTAGTGCCGCTGACTACCAGCATCCATAAAGACTTCCCCACTCATATATTTCTCCCGGCAGGAGAAACGGGATTACAAGCTGACGCAGCGGCGCGCGCTGAAGACATAACGGTTGTCAGAAAGCAGAGCTTGGTCGCACCACGCGCGCGATTGAGACAACTGAGCGACCGCAGGATTTGCGAATTGGCCGAAAAGGCTGCACTGGCAATGGGCTGCAGACCGTAATCGCCGCGCTGTGGCTCAACGGCCAACGCCTCTGCGTTTTCTGCCAGGATTCTCACAGCGGACCACGCATGTCACTCCGGGCATCGATCATCGGCGTTCTCCTCCTGCTCGGCGCTCCCCTTTTCGCTGCATCGCCGCCGCGTTCCGCCCTCTCCAATTCCAACCCCGACTATAAAACCCTCCGCACGGGCGAACTTCGACATGTCTATCTCGTCGCTAATCTGACCGTAAATCGTGACGCCGGTGTCTTCACCTTCCGCTCCGGATCGTTCAGCTTTCTCCCGCCCGTCCAGAGCCGCGTAACAACGGGCGTTTTCATCGGCGACGGAAACTTCCACCTCGATCCCGGCAGCGCGGCATCCACTCTGCGGCTGAAACGCATGACGGGGACCGAGGCTGTCGACGAAGACTTCAGCGCGCTGGTGGTTTTCTTCAGCGACATTACCTACGACGAGATCCGGCAGCACTCCGAACTGGTGGACGAATCGCCGGAGAAGCATGAGGAAGCGCTGCGGCGCGTCAGAGACGTCATCAGAGGACGACGTTTGCCACGGCTGCCCCCATCGCCTCCGAGATCCGAACTGGAGAATCTGCTCAACTACGTGGATATTCCGAACTACGACGCCGAGGTTCTTGCCGAGGTCTACAACGGTATGGATCCGGCGCGAAGCTGCTCTTTTCGCGCCTTCCTGCACGGCAAACGGCACGCCGACCTGCGCTTCCTGTTCAACTCGCGCGGAGCTCTGCCTGTATTTGCGGCGACCGAGGAGGTTGCGCTTCTCAACTTCAACCCGGTCAGCAACTCGGATGGCGTCTGGTATCTGGAGCACGCGCGGGGCGAGCACCAGTCGGAGCGTGCCGCTCCGAAGGAAGACAAACGGCTGCTTGGGCGTTTCGCCATCGTTCCGCATGCCTGTACCCGTTTTCGCCGAACGCGACGGCAAGACGTATCGCATCTGCGTGGTGCCATTGCAGGGAAACTCGACGGGCGAATGCCGTGCGAACCTGACCGCCCGGCCGCAGCGGGTCCTGCTGAATTTCAATCACGACATTCTGACGGACAAACAGGATGTCCGCATGATCAAGACGCCGAATTAATGCCCTTTGCATCAGTACGTGCGGTTAGCCGATAATTAGCCAGAGTGAACCACAAGCGCCTCAAGTCTCTGATCGTTGCCGCCGTTTATCTGCTTACGGCATTTCCTCTCGCTGCCGCGGTGGAACGACTGCAAATCGCCGGTGAGTGGTGTTTCATCGAGACGCCCGACGGCAGAACGCCTGTCGGAGCGATCGTCCTGATGCACGGCAACGGGGAAACTGTCGGCCCGGAAACATCCAGCTGGCAATCCAACGCCGGGGAACGGCTCCTGATGAACAAGCTGCTGGAGGCCGGTTATCTCCTGGCGCAGTCGAATGCCGCCGCAACTCCCGCAAACGGCATGTGGGGCAATACCGAGACTGAGCGCACTGTACTGGCGTTGGTCGATTATCTGCGGCAGAAACGTGGCGTTGCGGTGTTTGACGCGATCGGCATCTCCGCCGGGAATGTTACGCTGCTGAATCTGGAACTGGAAGGGCGTATACGGTTCCAGCATGCGGTTTTGGTCGCGCCCGTGATTTCTCTGGTGTCGCTGTATCGCTGTCCTGCCGGGTCCGACCGGGTCACAGGCATCTCTGTCGCTTTTGGATTCACTCCGGCCGGCCCTTGTCCGGGCAAGCCCGAAACCGATACCGCCTTCCAGAAAGCAACAGCGGGGCACGATCCGCTTCGGACGGTTCAACAGAGCCCTGACTCCATACACGGACTCACATCCACCGCGTGGATGGCGTGTTATGAAGAGCACGACGCCAAAGTCCCGCCTCCGGAGAACATTTTGAAACTAAATGATGCGTTTCAGGCGGCGGGGATACCCGTGCCTGCTTATGTTCTTGCGGGCGCTTCCGGGCACACTTCAAAGGAAATGCTGGAAGGATGCGCTGCGCGCGTAGTCCCGTTCCTCGCCCCGCCTGCCGGACGCTGAGAAACGCTTAGGCCGTTACAGGCGAAGCCTGCTTGCGCTCATTCTTATGCTTCCGCCAGTTCACCTGCGGCATAAACAACGACTGATCGATCCTGTCGCTGTACCGCACTGAAATGTTCAACAGCGAATCCAGCAGCGAATCGGACAGCAGATGCGGCTCCAGACCGAGATCCACCAGCTTCGAATGTTTCGCGTTGTAGTAGTGCTCTTCCAGTTCCACACGCGGATCCGGCAGATGGTCGATCGACACCTTCAGCCCTACCTTGGTCGCGGCATCCCGCACCAAATGCGCCAACTGCAGCACCGTAAACTGCTCGGTGAACTGGTTATACACGCGGCATTCGCCACGCCCCGCCGGATTCAGGCAAGCGAGTTCAATGCAGCGAACCGTATCGCGAATATCGATATAGCCGCGAGTCTGCCCGCCCTTGCCGTATACGGTTAGCGGATGCTTCACCGCCGCCTGTACGCAGAAGCGATTCAGCACAGTGCCGAAAACTTCGTCGTAATCGAAACGATTGATCAGCGCCTCGTTCAGCGCGGTTTCTTCCGTCAGCGTCCCGTAGACAACACCCTGGTGAAGATCGGTGGCGCGCAGCCCCCAGATCCGGCAGGCGAAAGCGATGTTGTGGCTGTCGTGAACTTTCGAAAGGTGGTAGAACGAGCCGGGCTGCTTCGGAAACGGCAGTAGATCCTTGCGACCATTGTGCTCGATCGTAATGTAGCCTTCTTCAATGTCAATATTCGGCGTGCCGTACTCGCCCATCGTGCCCAGCTTGACCAAGTGGCAATCCGGCGCGAATTCCTGCAGCGCAAACAGCAGATTCAGCGTGCCGACCACGTTGTTCGTTTGCGTGAAAACCGCGTGCTTCCTGTCGATCATCGAATACGGCGCCGAGCGCTGTTCGGCGAAATGCACCACAGCTTCCGGTCGGTTTTCGCTGATCACAGAGGCAAGAAAGTCGTGATCCATGAGGTCGCCCACATGCATACGGATTTCCTTACCGGTCAGGTCGCGCCACGTATTCAGGCGCTGCGTCATGGGCTGAATTGGCGTTAACGTCTGGGCGCCCAGCTCGTGATCCCAGAGACGGCGGACGTAATTGTCCACCATCGAGACCTCATGACCCTTCTTCGAGAGGTAGAGCGCCGTGGCCCATCCACAATAACCATCACCACCAAGGACTAAAATTCTCATAAATTCTTCGAGCGGACCAACTTTCGTGATTGTATACTAGACCCGGTAGCAAGTCGGCGGTTCCGCCCGCCCCAGGAGACAAGCACATGGACAACAGACGTACATTTCTCAAGGCATCCGCCGCGGCAGTAGCCGCCGGAGCGGCGCAAAAGGCCTTCGGAGCCAACGACAAGATTCAGATGGCGATTATCGGCGCCGGTAATCGCGGCGGACGCGTTTTCGATTCGCTGGTGCGCCACGATGACTGCAAGTTCCTCGCAGTCGCCGAGGTAAACAGGGACGGCAAACTGGTCCCCTGGATGACCCCGGCGCGCCAGACTTTTAAGCTTGATGTTGTCGGCGATTATCGCCGAATTCTGGATCGCAGGGATATCGACGCAGTGCTGATCGCCACGCCGGATTTTTCACACAGCCGCATCATGGTCGATGCGATTTCGGCGGGTAAGGACGTCTATGTCGAGAAACCCGCTTCCAATACTGTCCCCCGCATCAACGCGATGATCGACGCGTATAACAAAGGTAAGCAGATCGTTCAGGTAGGGACGCACCAGCGCAGTTGGGATCACTTTATTGAAGCGAAGAAGATTATCGATAGTGGCGTACTGGGAACCATCAGCCACGTCACCATTCTGCAGCCGGGGTCTTATTCCCGGGCGAAGGAAGCAGAGCAGCCAGTTCCGGCCGGGCTCGATTGGGATATGTGGCAGGGCGACGCACCGAAAAAGGCTTACAAGCCAAGCAGGCTTGGTTTCCGTGCCTGGTACGATTACGGCAGCGGAATGGTTGGCGACTGGGGGGCGCACCACGTCGATGTTGGATTGTGGTTCATGAACGCGGATGGTAAAGCTCCCCTCGTCACCATGGCCAACGCCGCGCGTCTCACGGTGCCGGATGCCGATCCTGAACAGGTGCCCGACACGTTCTCCATCTCCTGGAAATTTGACAATTTTATGATGACGTTCGCTAACGCGGTGCCCGCGACTGCGGATGGCATCGAGGCGTGGGGCAATTACTTCATTGGCAGCCGGGGCTGGCTTCATGTGAACCGGCAGGGCTGGCAAGTCGGGGCTCAGACGCAGCCCGTGCAACGGAAACAGGGACCGCCTCCGCCGCCGACCGCTGGTGGCGTGACGCTGGGGGCTGGCGGGGCGTCAATCGCCCCAGGCGCGCCGGGCGGGAGCGGATTCGGCGGACGTGGTGGCCGCGGCGGAGGCGGTGGACGTGGCGGTGGCGGCAATGGCGCTGCGGCCGTCGAGGCGAAGATGTATGTCAATCCGCGCGGTGGAGTCGAGGAAGACTATCCCCTCGATGTGCATACGCGCAACTTCCTCGATTGCGTTAAGTCCAGGCAGAAGCCGGTGGCGCCGATGGAAATCGGCTATTCGTCCGCGCTGCCCTGTTTGATTGCGCTAGAAGCCATGCAGATGGGTAAGCCGCTCGGTTGGGATGCCGCGAAGAGAATGACGAAGGCGCTTTAGCCACAGATGCACACAGATGGACACGGATGAGTAAAAAAGAGCTTCGTGTTGCCCTGCTCGGTACGGGCTTCATGGGCAAGGCCCATTCGAACGCGTACTGTCAGGCGGGGCATTACTATGACCTGCCGTGGAAACTGCGCCGTTCGCTAATCTGCGGGCGTGGGGAAGCCGCGCTCAACCAGATCGCGAGCCAGTGGGAGTGGGAAGAATCGTCCACCGACTGGCGCACGGCGATTGATCGCACGGATATCGACGCGGTCGATATCTGCCTGCCAAATTATCTGCACGCCCCGGCCGCCATCGCTGCGGCCGAGGCTGGGAAGATTATCCTATGCGAAAAACCCCTGGCGCTGTCGGTGGAAGAAGCACGGGCGATGGTGCAGGCCGCGCGAGGCGTTCCGACTCTCGTCTGGTTCAACTATCGACGTGTTCCCGCCATCGCCTACGCGCGACAGTTGATCGAAGAAGGCCGCATCGGCAAGGTCTATCACTATAATGCGACTTACTTCCAGCAGTGGGGCGCTGACACTTCGCGTCCACCGAGTTGGAAGATGGACCCCGCGCTGGCAGGCTCGGGTGTTGCCGACGATCTGCTCACGCACTCACTCGATCTTTCGATGTACCTGAACGGCCGCATCACCGAAGGCATCGCGACCACGCGAGTCTTCGCCGAAGGGCGCACGGTGGACGACGCGATTTCCGCACTGGTGAATTTCGACAACGGGAGCCTGGGCCGTTTCGAAGCGTCACGCTTCGGGATCGGCTGCAAGAACCGGAATGCGTTCGACATCCATGGTTCCGGCGGCATGCTGCGATTCAATCTGGAAGATCTTAACCGACTGGAATTTC
Organism: uncultured Acidobacteriia bacterium; assembly: GCA_903825445.1. Taxonomy (GTDB): domain Bacteria; phylum Acidobacteriota; class Terriglobia; order Bryobacterales; family Bryobacteraceae; genus BOG-234. The sequence goes on along the minus strand of CAIKAS010000247.1, from coordinate 14,203 downwards.
TGGATGCCTCGGACCCGTCACCCGAACAGGGCGCGCGCAATTTGCTCGTGACGGACATGAAACATCCGATCTTCCCGAACTTCTGGCGTCCGGGCCACATCATCGGCTATGAACACACTTTCATCGCGGCGCTGGCGGAGTTTGTGCAGTGTCTCGCAGGCGGTAGGGATTTCCATCCGAATTTCGCGGATGCGCTGGCGGTGCAGGAAGCGCTGGATGCGCTGCAGCGGTCCGCGAAGACCCGACAGTGGACACCGGTTACCTATTCTTAGGCGCCGTCATTTCATAACCGTCTGATACGCCACCCAGGGGCCAACCTCTGACTTGTAGCGTTTGGCCATTACGCGACTGACCTGCAGAATGTGGCTCAAATCGTGGGAGGCCCACGTCGCCAGAAGTTGCTTCGCAGTCACCAAACCCAGCGCCGGATGCATCCCGTTGGTTTCCAGTTGCTCGGCAGTCAAATTCATTGACCTCAGACGGGTGATACTGTCGTGACGCAAATCTCTGAATTCGTCCAGCAGCGCGGAAAGCGATCTCACCTCAGGCTGGCGGAATTGAGCCTCGTGGTCGAAAGGATCAAAGGTCCGGTTTGCGCCATGCTCCATAATGATCGTCATCCGTGGCATCCAGTCGGTCTTCTCCGTGTGGATCAGATGGCCGATGACGACGTAAGGGCTCCAGGTCCCGGGCCCCTCGGTTGCGGCCGTCAACACTTCCGGTAGATCGCGAAGCAGCACATCGAGCGTTGCCGGAGTGCGTGTCAACACGGAGAGGCATTCTTCCAGAAAAGGCTCAGCCATGTGCGCAGTGTAACAAGTTAGACCGAACCTGGCCACGCCAGCTCAACTGGCCTTCCGGAGCACGTCTTCGACGGCTTCGGGATGCTTCGCAATCACTGCAAGCAGGACCCGAGTGGGCGTGTCCGGCCGCGACCGTCCCTGCTCCCAGTTGCGCAGCGTAGCAGGCGGAAAGCCAAACTTCGCCGCGAACTGGGACTGGCTGAGATTCATCTTCTTGCGGACCTTGCGCACGTCAATTGTGGGGATGTGGACTTCAGTCACCCGTACGTCGTCGTTCTCGCCGCGCGTCCAGGAGATCGCTTCTTTCAGTCCCTGAATGACACTCTCGCCAACCGTTTTCCGCCTTCGGGCCGTCACGGTTCCTGTTGAATCCACGGATGTCCTTTTCGGAATTAAGTTGTTTCATAGCGTTTCTCTCCGCCCGTGAAAGGTTCGCTTTCTCATTCTTCGGAAAAGCGGAAAGCAGGAACAGGGGTACGCGCTCGCTGTGGTAGTAGTAGATGACCCGCGCGTCGCCACGCTTTCCCCTGCCCTCCAGTGCCCATCGCAGCTTACGAACGCCGCCTGTCTCCGGCATTATCTCTCCGGCCTCAGGGTTCGCGCCAACAAATGCTACTAATATCGCCCGTTCCTGGTCCGACAATAAATGGCTTCACGCGCCTGAGGAATGTCTCCACGACCGTCATAGGAGCGGAGGCCATCTATCTCTACTATACGCAAATTACGTATAGTGCGCAAGCGGCGTGGTATTTCCGTCTACACTAATGCGGCCTCAATCCGCAGCCTCAGTTGTCACTCTGCGTCTGTTCTTATATAGTCGATGACGGCAACCGGCATCGGGCGCTTCTGAGTTTCGAGTTTAAAGCCGAGTTGCTTGTCCAGTGCCTCGATGATCGTCATGCCGCCGTTTGGATCGGACGCGGTCGGCACGCCAGCCCCATTTGCCGACGGATCTCCGCCCGACTGGAGCATCTCTTTCACCGCGTCGGGCAGCGTCCCCTGCGCGGATCCAGGAGAAACTGTCTCCTTCGTTCCTGGAGGCACTTTGGCGATCACCTCGAATCGATCCATCTCCAGCCAGCTGGGGCCGCCCAGAATCCTGTCGAAGTCAAACCCGTATGCAAGCTCGATCAGGTCGATCATAGCGGCGCTATGGAATTCATAGCGGCCATTGCGCGGTGGATTGGCTTCCATGAAGGTGTTGGCCAGGGCTTTGGGGGTGACATGGACATCCGCAATTTCAAATCTGGCTGCTGCCGCGTCGATTGCCGGAGTCTGCGCCGTCTGTCCAAATACCGATCCGCATATAAGAACTGCCAGCACGATCGACGCAAGTGTTGAAAACATACAGGTGGTAGTATACCGCCAAATCGGATCGACTGAGTTCTCCGATTCGCGTGAGCTACGCGCTCAGTTATCAGTCGGCGTCTGTTCCACGTGATCGATCACGGTAACCGTCATCGGGCGCTTCTGAGTTTCCAGTTTCAAGCCGAGTTGCTTGTCCAGCGCCTCGATAATCGTCATGCCGCCGTTTGGATCCGATGCCGCTGGTGCGCCAGCGCCCTGGGCTGACGGATCGCCCGAATTCGGTCCGGCCGCCATACGAGGAAAGGAAAACGTGAACGAAAAATCCCAGCCACCCTCGAGGCCCGTGGAATCGAGCACCGGCGAACCGGGTCCTGGTAAACTACGGCGAATCTGATCCCCAAACTGCTCCATCGTCATGTTCTGGCAGGCCATGGAAAGCGAGTTCGGCGGCGATCCCGCTGGCGGGGCGGATTGGTTGCAATGGGTACGGCTCGCCGGATCGGCCTTCTTCATTTTCGGCTTCACCGCCACCAACACATACACGGAGACGGGACGTTCTTCGGTGTGCCACTTGAGCTTGAGCCGCTCTTCCAGCAACGTAAGCAGCATCGGAGCTAATCGGGCACTCGCAGGCGAGCCCGGCGGCTGCTTGCCGGTGATGTCGAATCTCGCCGTCTTGGCCCAGCCTGGCACCCCAACCACCAGGTCGTCGTTCCTTTCGATGAAAGAAGGACTGAATGCTCTTACGAGAAGCGTCGAAAGGAACGCGCCACGGCCCGCCCAAAGAATGCTCGACTGCCTGCCGAAAGTCGGAGGGCCGTTATAGTCCGGGTCTGTAGGCTTTATTGTTGCCACATCGAATGCGGTCGGCTCAGGGGTCACAGGCAGCGCTTCAGCCACACCAGTGGCATTGGCGGTGGGCGTCTGATTGGCGCTCCCGACCACGAGGACTGGCGTGGGAATCGGTTGCGGCTCCAGTTTCAACCCGAGCTGTTTGCCGATCTCGTCCGCGCCGACCTGCGGTGCCGCGTTCCTCGACCACTTCAGGTCGAAGGTCCACAGGCCTTTCAGTTCCGTTTTGTTGATCACCCCGACTCTCCCCACCAGCCCGGGCAGAAAAGCGGCGAATGCTTCCATGCTCATGTTCTTGCAGGAAAATCGGATCAACGTGTCCGCCGGATCGGTCGGTGGCACAAATCTGCAGCCTGTATCGCCCGATCCATCGGACTCTTTCATTTGCGGCTTCTTGTCCACAATCAGAGCGTAGCCCCGCAGCGGCCGGGTCTCCTGACGGATCACCAGTTTGAACCTGTCCGCCAATAGCGCCTGAAGCATCTCTTTCACTGCGTCCGGCAGCGCTCCCTGCAGGGATCCTGGGGAGAGTGTCTCTTTCGTTCCTGCCGGAACTTTCGCGATTACCTCGAATCGATCCATCTCGAGCCAGCTGGGGCCGCCCAGAATCTTGTCGAAGTCAAACCCGTATGCTTCCTGGATCAGGTCGATCATGGACGCGCTATGGAATTCGTAGCGGCCATTGCGCGGGGGATTTACCTCCATGTACGGATTGGATACGACCTTAGGAGTGATGTGAACATCCGCAATTTCGAACCTTGCCGGAGCTATCGCCTGGCCAAATGCGTATCCGCATAAAAGCAAACCAATCGACGCAAGTCTTGAAAACATATACCCGACAGTATACGTCGAATCTGGCGGTTTGAATTCCGCTTTCGCTGGCCAACTTGCGGCGAACCAAGAGTTTACAAAAATGTGACACCTGCGCGGCACCTGCGCGATAGCATGTCCAATAGACATGCGCCCCCTTCGCCGCCCGGAACTTGCGTTGCTCCTCCAGGCGATCCTGATCGCGCTCCCTGTCATCCTTCTCGCCGGAAGCGCTCTAAATCTGCTGCGTGACGACAGAAGTGAAGCCGAGCGGCAGGCCCGCGACAGCGCACGAGCCATCGCGCCGGAGTTGGCACGCCTTTTGGGCCAGCGAGCGGGCGAGGAACTGTCCGGCCCGAAAAGCGCGGCCGTTCGTGGCAGCATCGTGGGGGGCGCGGTCATTCTGCCGAACGAAGCGGCCAGGCTGCCGGTGCCGGATGATTGGCCTCTGACGCTGTCACGCCAACAAGCGCAATGGTGGAAAACCGCGCAGGACCGCGCTCCTGGCAAGTCCGATCCCACCGACGCGCGGAATGCCCTGAATGCCCTCGCGGACTCCGCCGGCAATAACGGCGTGTTGCGCGGCAACGTGGAATGGGAATTGCTGGAGCTTGAGGACTGGGCTGACGCGCGGGTGAATCACGTGGCTCACGCGACCAACGTGGCCCGGCGTTTTCCGCGAGTCGTGACGCCATCCGGAACACCTGTGGCGCCCCTCGCTTTGTTGCTGGCACTGCAACATACTCGCGCTGGAGACCTATCAGAACCGTTGCTCCAGGCTGTGGAAACAAACACCACCAATCACGCTTCCTTCCTGACGCCGGAATTATTGCAGACTGCGCAACAGGCCGCTGGGAACGGCGCATTGGCCAGCCGGGTTACCGCGTTGCAACAGCGCTGGAACAAAGAAGAGACAGAGCGGGACGACGCCCGCGAAAGTCTGCACGGTCTGCTCGGTACCTGGATGCGACCAGACCGCCCCGGCGAAGTCTGGCTCCACCCGGGGAGCCCGCCCCAGTTTTTTCTGACGAAGCGGGCGACCGGCGGATCGGATCTGACGCTGTTGCACCAGACATCGTTGGCCCTGACCAATCCCGTCCGCGGTGGATGGGAGGTCATGCTGTTGCCCCAGAGATCGTTAGTTGCGGCTATGCAAAAGACACTGCTTGCTTCGGGCATCTTGCCGGACTACGCCGGAGCCGTGGTAACTATCGGGGGTGAACGCCTGCGTATCGTCGGCAACCCCACGCTACGCACCAACCTGATGCCCATCGCGTGGGCCAGCGGCACTCTCCTCATCGGACCCGGCCATGGCTTCAACCTGAGTCTCGATCTTGCCAACCCTACGCTGCTCTACGCGCGTTCTGCACGGCGTCGGCGGTTGGTCGAAGGGCTGATCGTCTCCGCGGCATTAACGTCCCTCATCGGTCTGGCCGTCTTGTGGACGGGCCACAAACGGCAGATGCGGCTGAATGAGGCCAAATCGAATTTTGTGTCCAGCGTCTCGCATGAATTGCGCGCGCCGATCGCCGCCGTCCGGCTGATGGCGGAGAGCCTGGAAAGCGGTCGCGTGACCGGCGAGGCAAAGCAGCACGACTACTTTCGGCTCATCGCCCAGGAATGCCGACGGATCTCTACGCTCGTCGAGAACGTGCTGGATGTCTCCCGCATCGATCAGGGCCGCAGAAACTATCGCTTCGACCCCGTAGATGCAATGGCCCTGTTGCGCCACACTGTAGCGTTGATGCAGCCCAATGCCGAACAGAGGCATGTGCGCATTGTGCTGCGCGAGCCCCCGGCAATACCGGAGCCGGGTACCAACGACCGCCAGCCCGTTTGGGATAGCGCGGCGGTCGAACAGTCCCTGGTGAATCTGCTCGATAACGCGATTAAACACTCGCCCGCAGGCGCGGAAGTCCGGGTGGAGATGGAAACGAGCGGAGATGCCGTGCGGCTGTGGGTGCGCGATTCCGGGCCAGGCATTCCGGCGGAAGATCACGGGCGAATCTTTGAGCGCTTCTACCGGCGCGGCGAGGAACTGCGCCGCGAAACCACGGGGATCGGAATCGGCCTGAGTATCGTCAGGCATGTGGCTGAAGGCCATGGCGGCCGTGTCCTGGTCGAGAGCGCGCCAGGTCGTGGGAGCAGTTTCGGACTGGAATTGCCGCTGCAACCCGGAGCATCCGCGTGAGCCCCGCCGCCCGCATCCTCATTGTGGAAGACGAGCCGGCCATGCTGACCGCCGTGCGCGATATTCTCGATTCCGAAGGCTACCGCGTTCAGACAGCCGCCGATGGCGCAGTGGGGCTGGAACAGGCGCTTGAACAAAAGCCGGACCTGTTGCTGCTGGACGTCATGCTGCCCCACCTGGATGGTTTTGCGCTTTGCGCGGAACTGCGGCGCCGCGCCGTGGATATGCCGGTATTGATGCTCACGGCAAAGGGAGAAGTGCAGGACCGCGTGACGGGCCTCGATAGCGGCGCGGACGACTACCTGGTGAAACCTTTCAGCACGGACGAATTACTGGCGCGTGTTCGTGCCCTGCTGCGGCGTTCTCGAGGAAGGCGGCGGATCGCCACGGCCCTTCGCCTGGGCGAAACGGCAATCGATCTGGTCAGATTCACCGCGCGCCGGGATAGCGAGTCGTTGCGTCTCACCGCAAAAGAGTATGCGGTCCTGCGGCTCTTGGCCGAACAAGATGGCCAGCCGGTGACCCGCGAACGATTTCTGGATCTCGTGTGGGGCGCCACCGCCTTTCCGACCACGAGGACAGTGGATAACCATATCGCCAGCCTGCGCGGCAAACTGGAACCGACGCCGGAAGAGCCGCGGTGGATTCTGACTGTTCATGGTGTGGGCTATCGGCTGGATGGCGCTGAGTGTGACTTTGCTGAAACTGAGAATAGCAATGGAGGGGTAACAGAATGAAGACTGCCTTCGTATTCACGATACTGCTGATGACTGCAACGGCCACTATGGCGCAGGACCGCATGGCGGAAAGCCTCCGCAAGGGCGTTGTTGAGGAGGAGGCCAGACACAATCTCGATGCCGCAATCCAGAACTACAAAACGGCACTGTCCCAGTTCGACGACGCACGGCAAACCGCCGCGACCGCGCTGTTCCGCATCGCGGAATGCGACCGCAGGCTTGGCAGGAGCAGCGACGCGATCGCTGCCTACAAACGGGTCGTGCAGGAGTTTGCGGACCAGCACAAGCTCGTGGAAGATAGTCTCGCCGTCCTGGCGTCCACTTACCACGCACTCCCGGCTACGGGGGCGACGGCTACACCAGAGCAAGCGAAACTTGCGCGGCAGGAGCAGCAACAGAAGGAGCAAGCCCGGAAGGTCTACCAACAGACTCTGGCGGAGGAAATAAAAATTGCGGAGGCGCAACTCAATGTGGCACAGGAGAGATTCCGGGGCGGAGTCGCCGGATTACAGGAGGTAACCAAAGCCAGGATGGATCTGGTGCATGCGCAGGAAAAGTTAGAATCCTTCAACGCAGGCATTACGCCGACGCCGCCCATACGGAAGAAGTAATTGCTTTATCCCTTCGAAGAAGGCTTCATGATTTTGGCCGCAATAATAGCGAAAATTCCGATAATCGCCCCAGACACGACGCCGATCACGGGCCCAGTCATCGCCATCATCATCCGGGGGTGTTTCGGCACGGGCATGGATTTCATCATTTCCATTTCCTGTGCGTGATTTGCCACGTAGCTGCTGAACAGCAAAACATGCGCGGCAGTGATCCAGATGCTGTTTGCGATTCCGAGCAACAAGCCATGTACGAATGGCTTATCCGGACAGGTTTTGGCGATCACATAGGCGCAAATCAGGAATATGACGAGCCAGAATATGGGCTCCACATTTGACGGGATGACGAATACCGTCGCCAACCCCATCACCAGGCCGAAGACCGAGAGCCGAAGAATCAAATTCCAGTTCACACGTTTTACCCCCCGCCTATTCTACCCTTCTCAGTGCCTCCGGCAATACGCCCATCACCGCCGAAGTCAACGCCGCCGTTCCCGAACTCCCGCCGTAGTCCATCGGCACTACACTGCCGCTTGTCAGCGCAATCTCAATCGCTTTCTCAATCACGCGGGCGCCTATTTCCAGCCGTGGTTCGTTGTGCCGGTCGGCCAGCCAGTCCAGCATCATCGCGGCGGAGAGGAACATCGCACAGGGATTCGCCTTGCCCTGCCCCGCGATATCGGGCGCAGTTCCGTGCACAGGCTGGAACAGGCCGTGTTTGTCACCGATGTCGCCCGAAGGCGCCATGCCCAGGCCGCCGATCAGGCCGGCACCAAGGTCCGACAGAATGTCGCCGAACATGTTTTCCATCACCATCACGTCCAGATCCCAGGGCTTTTTCACCATCGTGAGCGCCATTGCGTCCACATATGAGTTGTTGCTCTCAATACCTGGATGCCGCGCAGCCACTTCGTCGAAGACCTTGCGGAAGAAGGCCATCGAGGTGAAGACGTTCGCCTTATCGACGCATGTCACCAGCGATGGCAGTCCGGCAGCGCTGCGCCGGGCCTTCCTGCGCTCGGCCAGCCGGAAACTAAACTCGCTGACCCGCGCGGTACCGGCGCGCGTGATCTGCATCGTGTCATAGACCTCGGTCTCTATGCCTGCAATGTCCGTCTCCACGCGACCGCGGCCGCGCGCATAAAACAGACCTTCAGTCTGTTCGCGAATCAGTACGAAGTCAATTCCGCGCGCGCGTTCATCGGCCAGCACAGCGGGCAGGCCCGGGAAACAACGGATCGGCCGCACGCCAGCGTAAAGGCTGAACGCCATGCGCAGTTCGAGTTGCGGAATGATCTCCGTACCATCCACGTTGCGAATGTCAGGCCAGCCCATCGCGCCAAAGAGCATGGCGTGAGAACGGTCGCAGGCTTCGAGCGTCGCTTCCGGCAGTGCAACGCCGCTACGGGCGAAGAACTGCGCTCCGGCGTCGTACGTTGTGCAATGCAGAGTGGGGCCTCCGCACACCGAATGGACCGCTTTCAGCAACTCAAGGGTGACGCGCATGACTTCGGGACCGATGCCGTCACCAGGCAATACGGCGATATCGAGTGATTGGGTAGTGGAGTTTGTGTTCACGGTGGTTTTGACGCGATATACTGCTTAACGCTCCATCGTACACTCACGGAAACGACTAATGACCCCAGCCGACAACGGTATCTCCATGAACAAACGCTGGCTGATCGCCGGCCTGCTCTCAGCGTCGATCACGATCAATCTGGTGGATCGCCAGGTGGTGAACTTCCTCGGCCCGGTGCTGCGTGAAAACATGCACTGGAACGCTACGCAGTTTTCCTGGATTGCGGCGGCGTTTTATGTGGGCATGTTGTCTGGTCAGGTGCCGGCAGGAATGTTTCTGGATGCCGTCGGCACGCGAGTGGGTCTCGCCGTGATGCTGATTATTTGGTCGGTTTTGGGCGCGGGGCACGCGCTGGTTGCCAGCCTTTTCGCGTTCATCGTGCTGCGCTTCTTCATGGGAATGGCGCAGTGCGGTAACTACGGCGCCGGCATCAAGGCCATCGCTGGGCTGTTTCCGCCCGAGAAGCGATCGTCCGCCGGGGGCATTTTCAACGCGGGTGCTCAATTGGGCTCCGTAATTGTGCCTCCATTCGTGGGTTATCTCTTGCACGCGTATGGCGTGAGCATGGCGTTTATTGTGCCTGCGGTGCTGGGTCTGGCCTGGCTGATTCCGTGGCTCGCTCTATATCCGGATAAACAGCAAAGCCAGGCTGCCACCGGGCAAAAGGCGGGCGCTACCATCAGTTTTTCCAAACTGCTGAGGAACCGCAAGGTGGTTGGCCTGTTCCTGGTTCGCTGCTGTACGGGGCCGTTGACGACGTTCTATTGGGTCTGGCTTCCGCAATACCTGAAGAGTGAGCGCAAGATGCCGATGACGATGATCGCGCTGCTCGGATGGCTGCCCTATCTTGCCGGAGCCACTGGCAATGTGGCGGGTGGAGTGATTTCGGATCGTCTCGTACGTATGTTCGGCTCAGTGGACCGCGGGCGTAAAGTGGGATTCACCGCCGCATTTATTCTCTCTGCCCTGAGCGCGACCGTACCCTTGGCCGGCAGTATCCCTCTGGCGTTGGGAATCATTTCCATGGTGCTCTTCGGAAATCAGTGGGTCGCCGCTACCTACATTGCGTCGGTGGGCGACACGTTTCCCGCACACGTCGCGGGGCGCGTCAACGGACTTGCTGGATTCGGGGACAGCGCCGCGACCCTGATTACCGTGCTGGCGACAGGGCTGGTGGTAGATCACTTCTCTTACACCCCTGTCTTCGTTGCCGCCGGGACGTTGCCGCTGCTCGCCATGGCCAGCGTATCTTTTGTACTGCGCCGCATCGAGCCAGAACCGATCGAAGCATAGGTCCGGTATAACCTGAACGTACATCCATGAGGCTCGAAATTACCAGACTGGAAGGTCTGCGAAACGATCTGCTGATGCGACTGGAGCGCGCCGAGATCGACGTCGCACTGCTGAATATAGCCCATCGCCAGCGATTGATGGCCCTGCCCGGCATTCCCCGGCACCGCGAAGCCTCGCACGAAGAGGCAAATGGTGTCACCGAATGCAAGATTACGATTGACGAGCATCTGAAACTGCTCGGGGTGATTGACGCTGCTGGCAACCCGCGAAGCCGCGCCGTCGCCATCAGCAACCGCAATCTTGGAACGAACTACGGCAATATCGCGTGGCAGCGCACGGCAACGCCGCCCGTCTTTCACGTCACCGAGGATCCGTTCAACTACGGGACGTACTCCTGTCTCACGGCCTGGCGCAGCGGCGCGCTCTCCATTGAAGATCTCCGCGTCGATGTCGCCGGGCAGCGCGTGTTTGGCACCGATGGTCGCGATCTCAGCGATGAAATCGAATGGGCGACTTTCGGACAGCGCGTTCTTCGCGCGGGGCAAATCTCGCCCATCGAAGACATCCTGCACCAGTTCTACGATCTGCGCCACGTGCTTGCGTTCGACCACCACAAAGATCACGGCGTGCGCGTGAAAAATCTCTGCTATCGCGACTACCCCGCTGGCTTCCGTGAGAATGCGCTCCGGGCGTGGAAAGAAGAAGGCGTACCGCGCGCCCGCTACTATCACAATGCGATTGGCTTCTCGAGAGACACAGCAATCATCTTGCAGCGCGAAGGAACCGTAGAAGAGATTGGTGCGGAACTTCGCAATGCGGGAGCCGGCGACGGCATCATTCTCGATAACGGCGGCAGCGTTGCCTGTTGGGCGTGGTGGCTCAATGAGTATCGCGGCGGGATTGTCTCGCCAACGATCGATTACCGGCCACCAGGGACGTCGGCCATTGCGTTCGTGCTGAAAGGGCCTGTGAGCCACGATCTGCCGGGCGGCAGTGTGTCATATTCTGTTCTCTAAATGGTCCAGACAAGAAGATCTTTCAACAAGCTCGCGTTCGCGCTGTCCCTGGCTGGAGCGGCGAACAGCATAGCCGCCATTAACTCTGTCTTCGGCGGCGTGCGGTTGGGTATCGGCTCGTATAGTTTTCGCGGGTTCAAGCTGGACGACATCGCCGCGGGCCTGAGCGCTGTCCCAATGGGTGAACTGGAACTGGAGTCCTGGTTCGTGGAACCTGGGATTTCCACGGCGGGGCGCGGCGGCATGAGTCCGCAAGCGCGCGAGACCTTGCGGCAGTGGCGTTTGACCACGTCGGTGGAGGAATTGCGGGCAGTGAAGAAGAAGTTTGACGACGCGGGCATCCACATCTGCGCCTACAACATTCCCGTAGACGATTCATTCACCGATGCGGAAATCGACCGGGTGTTCCCCATGGCGCAGGCGCTCGGCGTGAACCTGTTGAATGTAGTCACGACACTTACGGGAGCGGAACGGCTGATTGCGCCTTCGGCAAAATACAAAATGCGTGTGGGCTTTCACCCATCGGGCAATTTGCAACTTCCGGGCGCGATCGGCACGGCGGACAGTTGGCGCAAGGTGATCGCGCTTGCGCCGAATTTCGGCGTCAATCCCGATCTGGGCGGCCGGGCGAACTGGGGACCCGATCCGATAGCATTCCTGCGCGAGATGAAGGATCGCCTGACCACGCTGCACACGCACGATCAGGTTCCGCTAGGGCAAGGGCAGGCACCAATCAAGGAAATCCTGCTAATGGTCAAGCAAGAAAAATTCACCTTCGTGCCGATCATCGAGCGGATCTACCGGCTCACGCCGGAAATGGATAATGTCGCCGAATTGCGGAAGTCGGTGGAGTACTGTAAGACCGTTCTCAGCGCGTGAAGCGGGTGGCCTTCTTCTGCTCGTGGCGTTCCATCGCCAGTTCGATTAAGCGGTCAATCAGCTGTGCGTAAGGAATGCCGGTGTACTCCCACATCTTTGGGTACATGCTGATCGAGGTGAAACCGGGAATCGTGTTGATTTCGTTGATAAACAGCCTTCCCGTAGCTTCTTCGCGCAGGAAATCGACGCGACCCATGCCTTCGCAGCCTACTGCCTTGAAGCATTCAACTGCCAGGCGGCGCATCTCGGCGATCTCGGCAGGCCCGAGGTTAGCCGGTAATTCGGTGCGCGCCAGATTCAACTCATACTTATCTTCGTAATCGTAGAATTCGCGCGAGGGCAATATCTCGCACGGCACTGATGCGGCAGGGTGCTCGTTGCCCAGCACGGCGCACTCGAATTCGCGTCCTTCGATGCCGCGTTCCACTACGATCTTGCGATCGAACTCGGCCGCGGTCCTCAGCGCTGCGCGAAGTTCCTCGAGATTGTGTGCCTTGGAAATACCGACGGAAGAACCGAGGTTCGCTGGTTTCACAAAAACAGGAAACGACAGCTTTTCCGCCACCTGGGCGGCCACATCACCATTGCCGTCGCGCTCCAGCACTAGCCAGTCGACCACTGGCAATCCCTGCTCGCGGCAGACGCGTTTCATCACATCTTTGTCCATCGAAAGCGAAGAGGCGAGCACGTTGGCGCCTACATAAGGCAGGTCGGCCAATTCGAACAGCCCCTGCATGGTGCCGTCTTCGCCGAAAGTGCCGTGGAGCACGGGAAATACGACGTCGATTTCCGGATGTGCGCCCGGTTCCGGCACGATAGCGCGAGGAGACCAATGACCTTCCTTATCGATCAGGTAGCGGATAATCTCATACCGGTCCGGACTCATCGCGGCAATCACCGACTCGGCCGAACGCAGGGAAATCTCATGCTCGCCGCTTCGCCCGCCATAAACCACAGCCACACGTGTCTTCATATCGATCAGAGAATCTTCTTTCCTAACGCAGATAAGATCAGTTCCACGGCCAGTTCCGCAGTGCGATTGTACTCGTCTATGACCGGATTTACTTCCACGACTTCCATGGAAAGCATCCGGCCGGAATCGCAAATCATTTCCATGGCGAGATGCGCTTCCCGATACGTCGCGCCGCCACGGACGGAAGTGCCTACTCCGGGGGCGAATTCGGGATCGACGAAATCGAGATCGAGCGAAAGGTGGAAACCGGCCGTATCTCCCGAAGTGATAGCGATGGCCTCTTCTATCACGGCGCGCATACCGCGTTCGTCAATGTCACGCATGGTGAAAGCCCGGATGCCAGCACCTTTGATCATGTCGCGTTCGAGTTCATCCACATCGCGAATACCGACAAGTGCAACCCTGGCCGCGTCGATCTTGGGGGAAAAGCCGAGCAGTTTGACAAGTTCCACCGGACCTAATCCCACGCAACACGCCAGCGGCATGCCGTGAACATTGCCGCTGAGGCTCGATTCGGGAGTATTCATATCAGCATGCGCGTCGATCCAGAGGAGGCCGGCTTTCTTGTCGGTCTTGCGGAGGAATTCCGCGACGCCCGCAACAGTGCCGACGGCAATAGAGTGGTCGCCACCGAGGACCACGGGCGTGTGGAGCGCGTTCAGCGAACCAGCGACGAGGCGCGCGAGTTTCTCGCAGGATTCCGCGATGGGGACCAGAAACTTTGCGTTATCGGGACCTGGGTCACTGATGCTTTCGGCCTGCGCCACGGAGATGTTGCCGATGTCGGCAACGTTATAGCCGAGCCCGGCCAGACGGTGACCGAGACCAGCGACGCGAACGGCGCTTGGACCCATATCGACGCCGCGACGTCCCTGACCGAGGTCAAGGGGCGCGCCGATGATGGCAACGTGTGGAGATTTCCTCGCGGTGCTCATTATGGACGGAGGCGGTGAAGCATTCTCGGGAAGGCGATGGTTTCACGCACGTGTTCGAGTCCGCAGATCCAGGCCACGCAACGTTCAATCCCCATGCCGAAACCGCCGTGCGGCACGGTGCCGTACTTGCGCAAGTCAATATACCAGTTGAAGGCTTCGCGAGGGAGTTGATGCTCGTCGATGCGGCGTAACAGAAGTTCGGGATCGTGAATACGCTGG
>CAIKAS010000246.1 GCA_903825445.1 uncultured Acidobacteriia bacterium | reverse complement strand
GGCGAACATCATGTTGGTCTCGGTGACGCAACGGACCCGGGAAATTGGCGTGCTCAAGTCTCTGGGTGCAACCCGGCAATCAATCCTCTGGCAGTTCCTTGCGGAAGCGATGGCTATTGTTACGGCTGGCGGTCTGCTCGGAGTTCTGATCGGCTGGAGCGTGACGGCCGGAATCCAGACGCTGCCACTGCTCGGGCCGCTCTTCAAAGACACCACAGGCAACGGCGACATCCATCTGCATATTTCGAGATTCGCAGTGGTGACCTCAACGGTGGTGCTGGAGATTATCGGGTTGTTCGCCGGTTTGCTCCCGGCGCTAAAGGCTTCGAGGCTGGATCCGATCGACGCACTTCGCTACGAGTAGAGCTGGAAGCCGCAGTCTTCGTCGATAATAGTGCTCGCAGGTAGTCGGACCACTACACCCAGGTCTCTCTCGCCATCGGAAAACGTGTGGCTAAGGCTGATGCGGATCTCGCAACGGGCAAGAGTTGGCGAAATGGCACGCGAATAGATGTGGAGACCGGGGCCGGAGATGGATTCCGAGCCCAAATCGACGCCGTTTACTGAGCAGTTCACGTTCAGAGGGCTGTTTACCTCGAGCAGCGGCGGTTCCACGAGGAACCGAAACTCGAACCGGTTCGCTCCGGCAAGATTCTCCACTACGACGCCGAAATCGCGACCCGACCACCTCCATGCCCGTTTCTCCATCCAGTGCCAGCCATCTAGAATGCGGATGATCGGCTTGGATTTGGCCGTCCGGCTTGCCGCCAGACAGAAGAAGCGGTCGTCCTTGCCATCGCCGATGATCTTGGTGGCGGTGACGTCCCAACCGCAACGGTCCAACAAACGCAGAATGCCGGCTTCGGAGAAGAACCAGAAGTTTGTCGGGTCGTTATGGAACTCTTGCTCGGCGCAGAGATAGGCCATGCATTCGTTGGTCTGGCCCCGTGGCAGAATGCGGGTACTGAAGACAGCGAATCGCGCATGAATTCCTATTTTTTCAACAAAATACCACGGATTCTTTAAGTGATACAGGAGGCCGAGGGCGAGGGCGAGACCGAAGCGGTCGCCATCGAGCTGAAACTGCTGGTCAATTTCAATCGGGCGAATCGAGACCGAGGAGCTCAACTCCTGCCGGAGCAGTGCTACCCCCAACATTTGATTGGCGTTCGTCCCCGGCCAATCGAAGGCGGTCACGTTGCAGCCGAGGGATTCGAGCAGGAAGGCCATGTCTCCGTCGCCGGTGCCGAAATCAGCGATGGGCTCATCGCCCGCGAGGCTGAGAACGGAACTAAAGCCTTTTGGAAGAAGCGTTTCGAGGGCAGTGACGTTGGCGAAGGTATCGAAAACATACCAATTGAACGGTTCGGGGCGGACCCGCTGGCGGATCTGCCGGATGCGTTCTTCAAACGGGTGGCGGAGCGGCTTATTCGAGGGCAAGCTTCAACTCGCGGCCTCGAATTCGACGCGTTCATAGACGTCAGCCAGCAGGAGACAACAACCGATGGAATCGAGCCTGATCTCGTCGGTCGCAGATCCGTATTCCCGCATCAGCCAAGAACCGTCAGCCTGGCGGACATGATGTTCGGCCTGAGTTTCGCTCTGAGCGAGGACTAGATATTCACGAAACGATGGCAAACCGCGATAGAAACGGAACTTCTCGCCGCGATCGTAGTTTGCAGTGGAAGGAGACAAGACCTCTACGATGACTGTGGCGTCAGTGACGGTGTCATCCCGGTCGTCCAAAACCTGAAAAGGGCGGCAAGCCACGAAGATGTCGGGATAAGTAATCAGACCGTGAGTCTTTACCAAGAGCCGAACATCGGTCAGGAACGCAGCACACGCCTGGCCGCGCAACTGGGAATGGAGAGCGAAACCCGCGTTTCTCACGATCACACCGCGTCGGAGGGAGGCCCCGGCCATGGCATACATGGAGCCAGCCAGGTACTCGCTTCGGGTTTCGGCCGCCCGCTCGATTTCCAGGTACTGTTCCACCGTCAAGAGCGGCATTGCCTGCGTCGCCATCGTACCCATGATACTCTCAAATAGTGGTTTCGGGCATTGGCGTGTAAATTCAGCGTCAATTCGGCGAGAAAAAATACCGAATTGTGATGTTGACACAGCACTTAGATGTCAGATATAGTAGAAGAGTTTGGCTGTAGCTTAGTAAACCGGGGTTCTACGGAACTTCGAACCAAAGCTTCTGGCTACCATCTCCGGCGTCGGAGATCCGGCCAGGGCGAGGTCCCGCTATCGGTGACGAACTTGCTTCGTCGAGACAAGGACCTGTCCAATAGCCTCAGCGGCAAAGTAATTCATCTGGCCGCTCAATGGAATGACGCAGTGATCTGAAGACTGAGCCGGCGGGTTTCCGTGCGTTGTTGTTTACCGGAGCCATCTGGCCAAAAGCTTGTAAGGAACGTACGTGCCGACATTTAACCAACTTGTGCGTAAAGGGCGGAAAGCGCCCGCATGGAAGACTGCCAGCCCGGCATTACAGAGCTGCCCGCAGAAGCGCGGCGTTTGCACTCGCGTGTATACGTCGACTCCCAAGAAGCCGAACTCGGCGTTGCGGAAAGTCGCTCGCGTGCGCCTCACCAATGGCGTCGAAGTGACCACCTACATCCCGGGCGTGGGCCACAACCTGCAGGAACACTCGATCGTCCTGATCCGCGGTGGCCGCGTGAAGGATCTTCCGGGTGTTCGTTATCACGTGGTGCGCGGTGCTCTCGATACGGCGGGTGTGGCGAATCGCAAGCAGAGCCGTTCTAAATATGGTGCGAAGCGGCCGAAGGCTGCTGCCGCAAAGTAACGCGAACTAACAGGGACTAGAGAAATATGCCAAGACGCAGAGGCGCGGAAAATCGTGAAGTAGTGGCGGATGCCATTTACGGCTCCACCCTGGTCGAGAAGTTTGTTTGCTCGATGATGTGGGACGGCAAGAAATCCACGGCACAGAAAATCTTCTACACATCCATGAAGAAGCTCGAAGAGCGTGGCGGCGGCGAAGAGGCCATCAAGCTCTTTAAGAAGGCCGTTGAAAACGCGAAGCCGATGCTGGAAGTGAAGACACGCCGCGTTGGTGGCGCCAATTATCAGGTGCCTATTGAAGTTCCGACGAACCGCCGCACGAGTTTGGCGATCCGCTGGATTCTGCTCAATGCCCGGGGTCGTGCCGAGAAGGGCATGGCTGACAAGTTGGCGAATGAGTTGAATGATGCAGCTAACCTGCGTGGCGGAGCAATCAAGAAGCGCGATGACGTTCATCGCATGGCGGAAGCGAACAAGGCGTTTGCGCATTATCGCTGGTAGTTGACACCGTAGACCAATACAAGACGACTCAGGACTAGTTTCTAAAAACGACAATGCCACGCACTGTACCACTCGAACGGATGAGAAATATCGGCATCGCTGCTCACATCGATGCGGGTAAAACCACCACGACCGAGCGCATCCTTTATTACACCGGACGTTCCCACAAGATCGGTGAAGTTCATGAAGGCACTGCCACCATGGACTGGATGGAGCAGGAGCAGGAACGCGGCATCACCATTACGTCTGCCGCGACAACCGCATCCTGGCGGGACATGCAGATCAATATCATCGACACACCCGGACACGTGGATTTCACGGCCGAAGTGGAGCGTTCGCTGCGTGTTCTCGATGGTGCCGTGGCCGTATTCGACGCCGTGGCCGGTGTGCAGCCGCAGTCGGAAACAGTCTGGCGTCAGGCAGATAAGTACAAGGTTCCCCGCATTTGCTTCATCAATAAGATGGACCGCGTGGGCGCCAACTTCTACTACTCACTCGGCACGATTGTGGACCGCCTGAAGGCCAATCCGGTCGCAATCCAGATTCCGGTGGGTGCTGAAGAGAAGTTTTTGGGTGTGGTCGATCTCGTCAAAATGAAGGCCGTCATCTGGCGTGATGAGACGCTGGGAGCCAAATTTGACGTGGTAGATATTCCCGCCGATCTGCTCGAAACGGCTCAAGAGTATCGCGAGAAGATGATCGAAATGGTTTCCGAGCACGACGACCAGCTCTTCGAAAAGTTCGTCAATGGCCAGGAACTGACGGAAGCGGAAATTGCCGCGGGTATCCGCAAGGCAACCATCGCGATGAAGATCTTCCCTGTCATCTGCGGTTCGGCGTTTAAAAACAAAGGCGTCCAGACAATGCTCGACGCCGTGGTTGATTACCTCCCTTCCCCCCTCGATATCCCTCCCGTCCACGGCACCTCGATTGATGATAAAGATGTCATCCTGACCCGCAACGCTTCGGACGACGAACCTTTCGCAGCTCTCGTATTCAAGATCATGACCGATCCGTTCTCCGGTCAGCTGGCGTTCTTCCGGGTTTACTCGGGCAAGATGAGCGCAGGCGAATCGATCTACAACGTAGCGAAGGGACGCAAGGAGCGCGTTGGACGTCTGATGCGCATGCACGCGAACAAGCGCGAAGACATTCAGGAAATTATGGCCGGCGACATCTGCGCGGCCGTGGGTCTCAAAACGATTTCAACCGGCGACACAATCTGCGACGAAAACAATCCAATCGTTCTCGAAAAGATCGACTTCCCCGTACCCGTCATTCAATTGGCCGTTGAGCCCAAGACGAAGGCTGATCAGGAAAAGATGGGCATGGCGATCGCCAAGCTTGCGCAGGAAGATCCTACGTTCCGTGTGGTAACGGATCCGGAAACGGGCCAGACTATTCTGTCCGGCATGGGCGAACTCCACCTCGAGATCATTGTGGACCGCATGATGCGCGAATTCGGCGTCGCGGC
>CAIKAS010000245.1 GCA_903825445.1 uncultured Acidobacteriia bacterium | reverse complement strand
TGAAATTGCTGTGCCCAACCGCGGGCGTGATCCAGAATCGCCATCCGATACAAGAGCGCCGAACGGAATAACGCCGCCTCACTTGCTTCGACTGTCTTCCCCGCCCTCAGCTTGTCAAAGATCACGCTGGCCTCAGCATCGGTGAACGGCTCGGCTTCCATGCGATCCAGACCGTGGTCCGACGCGCGGCACCCCAGTTCGTGAAACGCCGTATGTCGCGAATCAAGCGCCGAAAGGAGTCCGGGCCAACTGGAGACCGAGTTCTTCGCCGTCTGCCCAAGTTTATCGATCCAGGTGTTCCATGCCGAAACATCGGCAACTGCCAGCGCCTTATCCGGACGCCATGTAGGATAAACCCGCGTATCCGGATCGGTCCGCGCAGCAAGCTTTTGATGCGCTTCCAGCGGGTCGGCAGGATCATCAGTGGTGCAGACGACGGCAACCCGGAATTTTCGCAGAATCGATTGCGTCGTCAGATCGCCTTCCCGCAGTTGTTTATTGCATTCATCGAAAATATCCCTTGCGGTGGCGGGAGACAAAGGTTTACCCACGCCAAAAGGCCGCTTGAGTTCCATCGCCGTCCAGTGATAGAGGGGATTGCAAAGCGTTTCCGGAACGGTGCGAGCCCAGGCTTCGAACTTTTCCCAATCTGTGGCGTCTCCGGTGCAAAAGCGCTCGTCCACTCCGTTGGCCCGCATCGCCCGCCACTTGTAATGGTCGCCTTCCAGCCAGATTTCGGTGATCGAACGGAAGCGATGATTCTCTGCGATCAGTTCTGGCGACAGATGGCAGTGATAGTCGATGATCGGCAGATCTTTGACGACGTCGTGATAAAGGTGTTTCGCGACTTCCGTCTCGAGCAGGAAGTCTTCGTGTGGGAATGGTTGCATGGAATTACCGGTTATTGATTCACGCCGCTGGCGAGGAATCCGCCATCGACGACAAGAATTTCTCCGTTCACAAAACTCGCGGCATCGGATGAAAGAAATACCGCCGCCCCAACAAGCTCTTCGACATTGCCGAATCGCTTCAGCGGCGTGCGCATCTTCAGTTCCCGTCCACGCTCGGTACCGTCGAGGAGCTGCTGATTGAGCGCCGTCCGAAATACTCCGGGAGCAATGGCGTTCACATTCACACCGCGCGAACCCCATTCGATGGCGAGCGCGCGCGTCAACCCGGCAACGCCTGCTTTGCTGGCGGCATACGCGGCAACCTCGAATAATGCCACAAATGAATTTAGCGACGCCAGGTTAACGATTCTCCCCCAACCCTGCGCCAGCATGGGCGGCGCAAACACCTGGCAGGCGCGAAGTGTTCCTGTCAGATTGGTGTCGATAATCGCGGACCATTCTTCTTCAGGCAGGTCAAGGACCGGAGTTCGCTTGATGCGCCCGGCGGAATTGATCAGAATGTCAACGCGTCCGAACTTTTCCAGAACCTGGTCTCGCGCTGCAACCAGCGAGGTGCGATCCGCCACGTCCGCAGCCAGCCGTAAGGTGCGGCGACCGTGCTTTTCGATTTCCAGTGCAACGGGTTCCGCAGCGTCCAGACGGCGGGAACAAGGGATGACATCCGCACCCGCTTCGGCGAGGCCGATCGACATCGTTTTCCCGATGCCGGAAGTGCCTCCGATTACGACAGCGACCTTGCCCGTAAGGTCAAGTGATTTCAACATGTTGGCATATCCTCAATGGCCATGAATATGGATACTTCTATTATCCACTACGCCACTGGTTTTTGCCCTGAAATTTCAGTTATTTTTGTCGCTCAAAATGGCACGGGATGAGGTGCGCGGAGACACGCAAAAAGGGCGTCGCACCCCTCACTTCCGCAGGGGATTCAATTCTCAGTCGGCGCCTTTTCGAGGTGATCCACGACCAGGATATCCACGGTCGCTTTCTTCGATTCCAGCTTCACGCCAAGCTGCTCTTGCAGACCGGTGAAGAGGACGCTCATCACGTCAATTTGCCCTTCCCCGCCGCCCTTGCCTTCGCCACCCGCCGCAGCCTGCATGTAGCCGCTCACGTCGATTTTGATTTCATAGCGTCCCGCAATGCCTGTCTCATCGATCACGGGTCGGTTGAGCGGTTCAGAAATCTGTACGGCAAGATCCTTCATAGTGACGCGGTGCGCCGTAAGTGTCGTTGGCCCGCCACGATCGAATACGGGTGGTCCTTCGTCCTTCGATTCCTGGAACTTCGGTCCGCCTTTTCCCAATGTCAGCGAATAAACCTGCATTTCTTTCCTTTCAGCATGAGTTTTCAGCCCAAAACGATCGGCCAGAAGATTGCGCAGCATCAGGCGCAGATGCATTTCGTCGCCGCCCGCCTCTGCCTTCGCCAATACATCGAACCGATCCTGGTTTAACCACGCGGGGCCATTGATCTGAAACGGAGGCGTATCGTACGCCCAATAAATCAAGAACATCAGGTTCTGATTGCGAATGGTCAGCGATCCCGGTGACGTCTGCACCTCTGGACGCATGCCACCAGCGGCGGGCCGAATCGAGGCAACGTCAAATGCCGGGAGGGTTTGGCCCGCGCATACAACGACTCCCATCATGGCCACAAGCGGAAGGATCGCGGGTGCGATGGTTTTCATGGATTTCCTCATGCCAGACAGGACGGTTCAGCCGCAGATAAATTACACGGCAAAACTGGCGAGAACAGTTCGCTGATAAAGAATACGATCCGCCTCGCAAATAGTTAACAATCGGCAACTGGTTATATTCAGAGGGATCGCAGGAAATTCAGCAAATCCTGCTTGTCGGCTACTGACAGGCTCTCGAACTTCGCAGTCGTTTGATAAGCCTCCGAGCCTGCAGTCCCGTGCTCACGAATTGCCTGCGCAACGTCGGTAGTGCGTCCGTCATGCATGAAAAAGAGTCTCTGCCCCAGCCCCCATAGAGGCGCAGTGCGCCAATCGCGTCCGTTTGCCTGACCCTGACCGATGAAATCGTCGAGACCTGGCCCCATATCGTGGAGAGCCAAATCCGAATAAAGCGGCACCCACTTCTCATTCATCGCTGCTACATCGGATTTACCCGTGCGCAGATTTGGCGTGTGACAAAGCGCACAACCGATCCTCCCGAATATTTGCCTGCCACGCTCCGTCGATTCTGTAGCGCGACTTGAAACCGGTGCCGCCAGCAATCGCATAAATTCAGCCATAGCAGACAGCTGACTGATCGCTATCCCCCCAATACCCGCATGATCTTCCGGCGTTGTATTGAAGGCGCAACCTGCCGTATCTTCCCGTTCGTGCGGGAATAGTTCGTTGGTAACACCTTCTTCCACGTTGAGCGCTTCGCCGGTGAAAGACGTCAGAGACTTATCCTGCGCCTTCCATCCAAACCTCGTTATGGTGCCGTCGCCCTGATTGCGATTCTCGCGTCCACCGATTCCGAGGCTGTCTTTCATCGGGCGGTCGGCACGAAGATTATTCATGATTGAAGCCTCACTCACGGCTTCGATCAGACCCGCGCCGTAGAGAGGGGTCGGTATTCGGAAAAACGCGTTGCGCTGCTCCACCGCGTTCGCGAAATCGGGTTGCGCGATACTGCACCCTTCCGCATCCTTGCGGCCGGTGATTACAAACAGATCGTGCACACCGCCATCGGGTCGTCCCGCCGTGAGCGGACCGTTAGCGCCCCGGCCCGGCGGTGGACCACCGCGCCCACCGGGCGGAGGCGGTCCGGAACCACGTGAAAACCGCACGACCCTGATCGGCCCATCCGCCTTAATGAATGACGGGATGGAATTCCCCGCGCCATATTCTTTCGCCACTGCAATTTGCGGATTTTCCCGCGGACTTGTCCCGCCGACGGTTGGCTGCGCATGGCATCCGGCGCAACTGTTTAGGTTGAAACGTGGTCCGAGTCCGACACCCGGTGCACCGGGTTCTTGGCCGGTCACCGATGCCACTTCCCGAAACTTCGCCAGCCCCAGATTGAAGGACCTAAGCTCCGCAGAACTCAGTCCTGCCACCGGCTGCCCCCAGCCCGACTCGGTTCCGACGCGTGGACCCGGGTCCGTTTGCGCTCCGAGCATAGCCACCGCAACCAAACACATACCGGCTAACCGGACATCACGTTTCTTCATACGGGCTCCTGAAATCCGCACTGATCAAGGCTGAACACTACAGCGATCTTAGGAAATTTAACAGATCCTGCTTCGCCTGAGCTGGCAACCCGTTCAAAGCCTGCACTGAACCGTTCGCTTCCGACCCCGGGCTTGCGTGCTGCTGGATTGCCTGCATCAAATCCGTGGTACGTCCGTCGTGCAGAAGGAATACCTTCTGCCCCAGGCCCCACAGCGGGGCGCTGCGCCAGTCCGTGCCTGTTGCCAGCCCCTGCGTTATACCATCGGCCAGGCCAGATCCCATGTTGTGCAGGGCCAGATCCGAGAACAACTGCACCGGCTTGTTCGAGAGAGCCGCACTCTGCGCGAGCCCTGTCTGTAATACCGGCGTATGGCACAGAGCGCATCCGACCTGCGCAAACACCTGATTGCCGTTGTTCAATGATTGGCCCTGTGGACCTGGCGGCGGTGGTGGCGCAGGAACTGGCGGCGCGAGGAAGCGCATGAAAGCCGATTGCCCCGTGATATCGCTCATCGCAGCCGTCGGAGTTGTAGCTAACGTGTCGAAGTGGTCCTCAGCAATACCATTGATTACGCAACCTGGCGTTTCATCACGCTCATTGGGGAACAAATCGTTGGTCACGCCCTGCTCTACGTTGTAAGCTTCGCCCGCAAACAGCAAGAGCGACTTATTCTGCGCTTTCCAGCCGAATCGCGTGATAGTGCCATCATTGCCATTCCTGTTCACCAGGCCCGTAATACCGAACTGTTTCTTCTGCGCCGCGTTGGCCGCCAGGTTTGCAAGTATTGTTGATTCTGGAATCACTTCAATCAATCCATCCCCAAACACTGAAATCGGCGTACGGAAAATCGCATTCTGCTGTGCGACCGCTGTTGCGAAGTCCGGCTGCGCGATGTTGCATCCGGCGGCATCGGATCGTCCCGTAATTGTAAACAGATCGTGGACGCCGCCATCCGGCGTTCCGTCCGGGTTGCGTATGAAGCGTACGGCCCGCACGGGCCCGTTGGGCTGGATGAATGAAGGGATAGTGTTTGCGGCACCGAAGTTTGTCGCCATCGCGATCTGCGGATTGACCTGCGGATTCTGCTTTGAATTCAGCGCCGGGCTGGAACCGCCGACCGACGGCTGCGCATGGCATCCGGCGCAACTGTTCAGATTGAAGCGCGGCCCAAGTCCAGTCCCCGTCGCGCCTGGCTGCGTACCCTTTACTGAATCCACTTCAGTGAATCGCGCCAGGCCCGCCGTAAAATAAGCCAGTTCCCCCTGCGTTAGCCCCGGCAGCGGGTTTCCGCCGTTCGGCGGCCCTCCCCGCGGACCCGGATCTGTCTGTGCCCAAATCGTCTGCCCCGCTGCCAGTATGGCCAGCACCGCGAATTTGGTTGCTCTTTGGTTTAGCATCATGTCAACAGTTCGACAGTTCTGTGTAAAGTCTTCGTGCAAAAAACCGGCTGCTTTGTAAAGCATTGGTAAAAAGCGTTTTCCCCGCTGCCACAATTGTTTTATTACTGGAAGAGAGAAGAATAAATGGATAACGGCAATTCCGGCACACGCCTGCTTCTTATCGACGACGACCTGAAGCTCTGTCGCCTGGTACGCCAGTATCTGGAGCCGCTGGGCTACGCCGTCTCTCTCGCACACAACGGTGAAGATGGTCTGCGTGCCGCGCTTGCGGGAACATTCGACGCCATCATTCTGGACGTGATGATGCCGAAGCTTGATGGATTTGAAGTTCTGAAGAAGATCCGCGCCAAGTCTGACGTCCCCGTGTTAATGCTGACTGGCCTCGGCGAAGAATCCGACCGGATTGTGGGTCTCGAAATTGGCGCCGACGATTATCTGCCGAAAACGTTTTCCACGCGCGAACTCCTCGCGAGGCTGCGGGCCGTGATCCGCCGCTCCCGCGCCACGGCCAGACAGAAGAAAGAGGAACCAACGCCTGTCGTAACGGTCGGCGATCTCATCATGGATCCCGCTTCGCGTACTGCCTCACTTGCAGGGCAGCCACTCACGCTGACGGCCGTGGAGTTCGATCTTTTGTTCGCACTCGCAAGATCTGCAGGACGCGTGAAGACTCGCGAGCGACTTCTTATCGAAGTCGCCGAACGCGATTTCGAAGCCTTCGACCGCTCCATTGACGTTCACATCTCTTCGCTGCGGCGCAAGCTGGGCGATGACCCCAAAGCGCCGCGCTTCATCCAAACCATTCGCAGCGTGGGGTATCTCATGCTGAAACCGGGAGTCGTACCCGAGCTATGAATCGGCCGCGAACCTCATGAAGCTCTCCACGCGCATCTTCGCCCTCGCGTTTGTCAACCTGCTGCTGCTCGCCGCCGTCTTCATCGGTTTCGCGCACTATCAGTTCCATCTGAACCTGACATCCATCCTTGTGGCGCCGGCCGAAGACCGTGTTCGCGACGTTGCGCGCTCGGTGGCGTCCGACATCGCGCAAACTCAGACCGCAAATCGCACCAGCATCATGGCCCGCTACGCGGCGACCTACGGCGTGGACTTTTATCTTTTCGACAACAACGGTCCGCAACTCGCCGGTAAACCAGTCCAGCTTCCGCCTGGCGTCAGGCGCGAGTTGACAGTGTCTCCGCCTGTCGATCTACGCCCACCTTTTGGTCGCGAAGGCGCACGACCGGCATCCGGTCCGCCCCCGCCGCGCGCCGATGCCCCTCCGCCCCGCACGGCGCGCCCTCCACTCGAAGATCCACCACCTCCACACCGCGACCCGCCGCCGCCCTTTGCCCGCGGTGATCGGCCGCCTCCACCTGAAGATGACGGCTTTCGTCCAGTCACACCGGCTGACCAGCGCGGACCCGGCGCACAGGACTTCGGACCTCTGCCCGATGGGCGAGGCCCTGGACGGGGTTTCGGACCGCCTCCTCCGCCACGTAGGGGACCACCGCCACTTACGCCGAGCGCGGGAACCGGTGCGTACCCGAGATCTGCCAACCGAAGGTTAGGGCGCTTTGGACAACTGGGTGCGTCTGGTGAAGTCGGACAGCGCGGCGCACCCAGGCAGCCAGGACCACGTCCGTCTGCCGCTAATGCCGGGTACCAGACCACACAGCGTTCTGAAGCCGGACTCTATTGGGCGTTGACCCGCATTCCGGTCATCGATCCAGCCAATCTTGACGGTGATGTCGTCCACGGTACGCTCATCATGGCCGCTCCTTCGTTTTGGGGCACTCCGCTTTTCTTTGATTTCAAACCGTTTCTGGGCGCGCTGGCGGCCGTCATAGCAGTCTTCCTGCTCTGCTGGCTGCCGTTCATCCGTGGCCTGACCCGCTCTATTTCCCGCCTCACTGCCAACACTGGTCGGATCGCTCAGGGCGATTTCGAGAATCATCTGCCCGAACATCGGAGCGATGAAATTGGCCAACTCTCCGTCACCATCAACCGCATGGCAAGACGCCTTTCCGGCTTCGTCACAGGTCAGAAGCGCTTCCTCGGAGACATTGCCCACGAACTTTCAGCGCCCATCGCACGAATCCAGTTCGCGCTGGGCATCCTCGACCAGCGCGCCAGTGAAAATCAGCGCGAAACCGTCGATGATCTTCACGAAGAGATGCGCCACATGTCCGGCCTGGTAGAGGAGTTACTCTCGTTCTCTAAAGCTGGTCTCGATGCCGGTGGAGCCACGCTCAAGTCAATCGAAATAGAACCTGTCGCACGTCGGGTCGCCAATCGCGAAACCTCGGGCGGAGTCGAAATATTGATAGACATCCCGGAAGCCCTGACGTGCGTGGCCGAGCCCAGACTTCTGTCGCGCGCCCTGTCGAATCTGGTTCGTAACGCAGTTCGGCATGCCGGAGCCGGTGGCCCCATCACACTTTCCGCGCGGCGGTTGGATGATCGCGTCGTGATTTCGGTGTCCGACTGCGGCCCCGGGCTGCCCCCCGAAGAACTCGACCGGGTCTTCACGCCTTTCTATCGACTCGACGCTTCCCGCAATCGTGACACTGGCGGCTCCGGACTGGGCCTCGCAATAGTGAAAAGCTGCGTGGAAGCCTCCGGCGGCACAGTGGTCTGCCACAACTTAGAGCCGCATGGACTCTCTGTGGATATCACTCTCAAAGCCGCGAGTTAAGCCTCCCGCTATCCCTAAAGAATGCGTCGCTGCCGGCCGATAGACAAGTGACCAGGCAGCCATGCCACGCATGCCAAAACTTGCTCTTCCAACTGCGCTGTGCGCTCTGTCTGTCCTCATCCCCATTGCGTCGGCGCAGATCTATTCCATTTCCACCTACGCCGGCGGCGCGCTGCCAGTTAATCTCCCGGCAACCAGCGCCAGCCTGTACGGACCCCAATCCGCCCTCGCTTCCGACGCGGCAGGCAACATTTTTTTCGTCGATGGTAATACCGTTCTGAAGCTGAATTCCAACACTGGCGTCCTGACCCTCGCTGCGGGCAACGGCACGGCCGGATACAGTGGTGACAATGGCCCCGCCGTCAGCGCACAGTTGCGCGATCCGTTTGGGCTTGCGGTGGACGCGGCGGGCAACCTCTACATCGCTGAAACCGGCAACAACGTGGTGCGCATGGTCTCCGCAGGAATCATTACCACGATGGTCGGCACCGGCACGGCCGGATTCAGCGGCGATAATGGCCTCGCCGCAACCGCACAGATCAACGCTCCCTACGGAATCACGCTGGATGCTGCTGGGAATCTTTACATCGCCGATAACGGAAACAGCCGCATCCGTGAGGTATCGGGGGGCACCATTACGACAGTCGCCGGAAGCGGCACCGCTGGATTCAGCGGCGATAACGGCCTCGCCACCACTGCCCAGATCAGTTCGCCCCACGCCATCGCAGTCGACCCATCCGGCGATCTTTACATCGCCGATACCGCCAACAATCGGATTCGCGAAGTGATCTCCGGAGTGATTGGCACGATTGCCGGCAACGGCGCGGGGGGATACTTCGGCGATGGCGGCCCTGCAACGGGCGCACAACTAAATGTCCCGTGCGGCCTCGCCCTCGACACTTTAGGCAATCTCTACATCGCCGATTATTACAACAACCGCATCCGAAAAGTCTCCAATGGAGTGATTTCGACCTTCGCCGGAAAAGGTACGCGGGGATTCAGTGGCGATAACGCCCCCGCCACCTCGGCGCAGCTCAACAACCCTTTCGCGCTCGCGGAAGATCCGACGGGCAATCTTTTTCTGGCGGATTATGGCAACAACCGCATCCGAAAAATCTCTGCAGGCATCATTTCCACGGTCGTCGGCAACGGAACTACGGGCTTTTCCGGAGACAACGGTTCGGCCGTCAGCGCACAACTCGCCAGTCCGTACGGCGTCACCTTCGACAGTTCTGGCAACGCCTATATCACTGATTATCAGAACAACCGTATCCGTAAGGTATCTTCGGGAATCATTACCACGGTCGCAGGCAACGGCATGCCGGGGTTCGCCGGCGATAATGGCCCGGCAACGATCGCGCAACTAAACCAGCCTTCGGGTGTCGCCGTCGATTCCTCGGGCAACATATTCATCGCCGATTCCGGCAACAACCGGGTCCGCAAGGTGGCAGGAGGCATCATCACCACCGCTGCGGGGAATGGTACTGCGGGCTTCGCCGGCGATAGCGGGCCTGCGATCAGCGCCGAACTCGGCCAACCGCTCGCCGTCACACTCGACCCTTCCGGCAACCTCTACATTGCCGATTCAGGCAACAGCCGTGTCCGGAAAGTGGCGGGCGTTACGATTACGACGATTGCGGGCAACGGCACACCCGGTTTCAGCGGCGATAAGGGATCGGCCACTGTCGCGCAAATTCGCAATCCGTCTGGACTGTCCTTCGATTCTTCCGGGAACCTGTTCATCGCAGATACCGGGAACAACCGGGTTCGCAAAGTCGCGAGCGGAACCATCACGACAGTCGCCGGAAATGGCACGGCGGGGTTCACCGGTGACAATGCGGCCGCCACTGCTGCGGAATTGTATGCGCCTGTCGGGGTCGCGGCAAACGCCGGCAATCTCTACATCGCCGACACAGGAAACAGTGTTATCCGAAAAGTTGTCGCAGCTGGAACGATTTCTACGGTCGCGGGCGGCGGCACATCGTTTGGGGATAACGGCCTCGCGACCGACGCCGAACTCGGTTTTCCGCAAGCTGTCGCGATGGACACTTCCGGCAATATCTACGTGGCCGACACGGGAGACAATCGCATCCGGCAACTGACTCCAATTCCCCTGAGCAGCACGGGTCCAGCTTCCCTCCCGGCCGGAACCGTTGGCGCTGCGTATGGTCCGGTGACTTTCACGGCCGCAGGCGGAGTCGGAGGTTACTCGTGGACGGCGGCGAGCCTGCCTAAAGGACTCACGCTCAGCATTGCCGGTTTGTTGGGGGGAACTCCTTCCGCGACCAATGCGTCGCCAACGCAGTTCACCTTGAAAGACGCGGCCAACGCCAACGTTGTGATCAGTCTGACGCTGACGGTCAACAACCCCATTCCCACCATCACAAGTCTTAGTCCGGCAGCCATCACTGCTTACGGAGCCGCTTTCACCCTGACAGTAAACGGCGTGGGCTTTCTTCCTGGGGCTGCAATCCTCTGGAACAGCGCCCCGCTGACCACGAAACTGGTCAACGCGACGCAACTGACTGCCTCAGTCCCCGCAGCTTCCATCGGCGGCGCAGGCACCGTCTCCATCATCGTAAGTTCCGGAGGGACCACTTCCGGCAGCATGTCACTCACGGTGAATCCCCAGCCGCCCGTTTTGACCAGCATCAATCCGACGTCAGCTATAGCCACCGGCGCGGCACTTACGTTAACCGCTACCGGGACATCGTTCGCCCAGACCGACAATCTGCAATGGAACGGATCGCCACTCCCAACTACCTACGTTAGTCCTTCTCAGTTGACAGCCTACGTCACGCCGAATCTCATCGCCGCCGCGGGCACCGCCAGCATCGCCGTCAGCGCGGGGCAGGCCTCCACCAGCGCCATCACGTTCACGATTGCCGCACCGCCCACGCTTACCGGCCTGAGTCCGGCGTCTGTAATCGCGGCTACCGCCGCCGTCACACTCAGGCTGACAGGCACAGGCTTTGCGCAAGGTGCGGTAGTCCAATGGAACGGTTCGCCAATCCCCACCACCTTTGCCAGCGCAACACAACTGACCGCAGCTGTCTCCGCCGCGATGATCCAAAGCGTCGCCAACGTCACTGTTCTGGTAAGCCTGGGCGGTGCATCGTCGAATGGATTGACTTTTCCCATCAACCCACCGCCGTCGATTTCCGCTCTCAGCCCGGCATCGGCAAACGCCGGAGGCACCGCTTTTGCGCTGACGGCCAACGGCACCGGCTTTGCCTCTGGCTTCACCGTTAACTGGAACGGAACTGCGCTCTCCACAACTTACGTCAGTGCGACGCAGCTGACTGGGGCCGTGACGGCATCCCTCATCTCCGCTGCCAGCACCGCGAACATCGCCGTAACAACCGGAGGCATTTCTTCCCAAGGCGTATCGTTCACCGTGAATCCCCCACCCGTCATCACCGCCCTAAGCCCTGGTGCAGTACCCGGTACGGGGGCTGCTTTCACGCTCACTGTTAACGGTACCGGTTTTCTCGCCGCATCAATCGTACAGTGGGGAACCACCGGATTGACCACCACCTTTGTGAGCGCCACTCAGCTCAACGCGGCCGTGCCCGCTAATCTGGGCGCTGGCTCCGGCAGCGCCAGCATCACCG
>CAIKAS010000244.1 GCA_903825445.1 uncultured Acidobacteriia bacterium | reverse complement strand
TCAAAATGCCAGTTCAGCACCGATTGCTGCACGCTCTTGCGAAGTTCGTCGGGTCCGCTCAGAATTGCGGCGTCAAGGACTTCCCCATTGTTGTCGAGTCGAACCTGCACAACTACGGTCCCCTCGACGCCTTTCGCGGCCGCCTGGGAAGGGTAGGGTACGCCGGAACGGTGCATCAGTTGCGATCCGTTCAGGTTTACCGTGACTCCGGGGCCATCCACCACCAGCTGCGCCTGGGCCTGTAGCGGAATCGCTCCAGTCACCACCCAGCACGCTGCCGCCATCGCCGCCAGCGCGGCAGTCTGCATCACTATCAAACGCGTCTTCGACATCCTGACCTCCTGAACGATTCCCATTACTCTTTGTTTCAAATGCCGGCGACGCAGAAACAGCGGCGCAGGTGCGAGATCCAGCTGGGGATTCACACCCGCCATGGCGAGCAGCGTATCCACATAGGGATCGCGCGCCTGAGTCATTTCGATCACCGCGAGATCCACTGTCTGTTCGCGCGCGAGTTGTATTTCACCGAGCACCCACCAGATGGCGGGATGGAACCAGAAGACCGCGCGCACAAATTCTTCGCCGAGGGTGTAGAGCCAGTCGCGGCGCTGCACGTGAAGCAATTCGTGAAACAAAATCGCATCACGCATGGATTCGGGCATAGACGAAAAGCTCTCTGGCAGCAGTACGACCGGGTGGAAAAAGCCAAAGGTCACCGGTCCGCTGACTTCATCGGACAGCAGAAGCTGTGAGTCTCCGACAGCACCTGTCCATTCGGAAGGAAGTGGTATTGCGCGTCCATTGCGTCGATATCGTGAGAGCTTCAGAAGGCCGATGGTTAACCAGACCAGGCGAGCAACCACGCCAGCGGCGAGCAGCCAAAACGCGATCTGACTGAATGTCGGGAACGCATTGACAGGCGCGGCATTTTGAAGTGGCGCAAGTGCCGTTGTGGCGGCAGTGGGCATGGCGTTCATGGCGATCACCTCGGTATGCCACGGGCGCACCCACGGCAGCGCCAGACAAGCAACGAGGAGAAGCTGCCAGTAGCGCAGCCGGGCGGCTGGCGATTTGATTCGCAGCACTACGGGCAGGGCCGCGCCTACGCCGACCAGAAGCCCGATCTGCAGAGCGTACGCGATGATGTTAGTCCAAATCTGTGCTGCCATAATTCTCACTCCTTGTCCAACAATCTGAAATTGATCTCAACCTGCGCCCGCACCTTGACTGGAACACCCTGATTCGTCCCCGGCTGGAAGGCCCACTGCTGCAGACACGCAACTGCCATCTCGTCGAGGCCCATTCCGAGGCTCTTGACGACAGAGATGTTCTCCGCCCTGCCGTCAGTGTTCACAACGACGGAGAGCATCACGGAACCGCTGAGCCTGGCAGCGCGGGCCTCTACGGTGTAGCCCGGGTCTACTTTGGTGATGACTCGCGGTGGGGTTGTACCGTTGCCAACGCTGTAAACATCGGAACCCGAAACGTTTCCGGCCCGGGCGGTGTAGACAGCCGGCGGCCTGGTGGTTAGCGGAGCGGCGGGCGCAGAGCGCATCTCACCGGAATTTACGGACGGCAGTGCCGGGTCGTCGAGCAGCCGAAAGTTGACTTCAATCATGGCTCGCACCGGCACAGGGTTGCCATCCTTCACACCTGGCCGAAACCTCCACTGCTGAACTGCCGCCACGGCCTTTTCATCCAGGCCCATGCCGAGGCTTTTCACGACGCCAATCTGATCGGCCCGCCCGTCGATGCCCACCACAACAGAAACTACGACAGAGCCGCTGTACTTCGCCTTGCGGGCTTCTTCGGAATATTCGGGGTCGACCTTTGAGATCACGGCTGGCGGTGAGATACCGTTGCCGACGCTATATACGCCCGGAGGCAGGGGGTCGACACTGCCAATGCCACCGGCGAATCCGCGCCCGCCGCTGGCCTGTGTGCCGATCCGGATTTCGAAATTGCCGTTCGTGTTGCGGGCAAGAACGGTTGTCAGATGCGAATCGAGATTTCTGGCGGCCTGTGTTACGGAAGACAAGCTTTGTGTCGACCATGTGTCGCCAACATGAACCGGCAAACGCGCCAAGAGGGCGTCCCTGGCCTGATCCGAGATGCCGGTGATAACGATCGCTTCGACCTTGCCCGTTGTGGAGCGCACCACGGACGGGGGGGCGGCTTCGGCGGTGACCACGGGCGCGGGAGCGGCTGCTGCATCGACCGTTGGCTTTTCAAAGCCGATATTCACGACGCGGGTTGTCAGGGCGGCGGACTTATCGAAATGCCACGTCAGCACAGATTGCAAAACAGATTTACGCAATTCATCTGGTCCGCTCAGCACTGCGGCATCGGAGACTTCACCGTTAGCGTCGAGGTTCATCTGGACCACTACGGTGCCTTCCACACCTTTTGCCTGTGCATCCGCAGGGTAGGGCACGGGCGAGCGGTGCAAGAGCGGGGACCCATTCAAATTCACTGAAACACCGGCAGCGTCATCGACTACTTGCGGGGCGGCCGAGAGCGGGAACGTTCCGCTCGCAAACCAACACCCGGCGGCCAGCAGCGCCAGGGCTGCGCCCGACGCCAGCATCAATCGAATTCTGGAGATCTTCGGCATACACTCCTCTTTCACCGCTTCTATCAACCTTCGTTTTAGGTGTCGCCGACGCAGGAACATGGGAGCAGCGGCGAGATCGAACTGCGATGGCTCACCGGGCCTGGCGGCACCCGCCATCAACAGCAGCGCGTCGACATAGGGCTCAGGTGCACGGGTTGTCTCGATCACGGCGCGATCCACTGTCTGCTCACGGGCCAGCTGAATCTCGCCAATTACCCACCAAACGGCCGGATGAAACCACAGCACGGCGCGTACCAGTTCTTCGCCGATGGTGCACAGCCAGTCGTGTCTTTCCACATGGAGCAGTTCGTGGCAAAGGATGGCGCACTGCATGTCATCGGGCAGGGTTGGGAATTCGGAAGGCAAGAGGACCACCGGCTCACGCCATCCGAACGTGACGGGGCCAGCGACGTCATCGGAGAGAAGCACAGAAACCTCGCGCGGGGCCCAGTTTGCGACGGCTTCGGGCGGCAGGGCCCATCCTCGCTCCCGGTAGGTTCGCAGTCGGAAGAGGCCGAATCCCAGCAGAAGCAGGCGAACTACAATTCCCAATGCCAGCAGCCCGAGCGCTATTTCGGGGAGCGGCAGGGGATGGCGGACCGGCGTGGCGACCCCGACACTGGCTGCATTCGTGATCACACTGCTCACCTGTGCCGTGGCAATCACAACCTCCTGCCGCCATGTCCGAACCCAGGGCAGCGCGAGGCAGGCGACCAGCAACACCTGCCAATACAACAAGCGCAGGCGGGGCATTCGTACGCGGAACAGCACCGGCAGCGACGCACCAAGACCGACCACCAGGCCGACCTGCAGCGCGTATGCGACGATATTGCCCCAGATCTGCTCCGGTGTCATGACTTCTGCTTTCTCATCCGCGCAATTTCCGCCAGATCTTCCTGCGAGAGATCGTGCTCCTCTACGAGGTGCACCAGCAAAGGTTCGGCCGAACCATTGAAAACGCGGTTTACAAAATCGCGGACCATGGCGCCGATTACTTTGCCCCGTGGCTGCGAGGGCCGGTAAACGTGGGCCCGGTCGGTCTGGTTCTTCTTGAGATACTTCTTCTGTTCCAGGATTTTCATCATGGTCATGACAGTTGTATAGGCTACTTTTCGCTTCTTCAGAAGCGTCTCGTAGACTTCCCGAACGGTGACCGTGTCGTGTTCCCAGACGACCTTCATAATTTCCAGCTCTTGTTGAGTGAGTACCGTGCTCTTGCGTCTCATACTAACTATTTAGTACTATGTGGTGTGATTTTGCAAGTAAAATCTTTTGGGGAGCGAAAACCGGGTTTCGGACTAACCGGGGCGGCGGGCCTTCTGGCGGTGGTCTTTCTGGCCGGTTGCGCCCACCAACCTGGCGTTTTCCGGCTGGCGACCCCGGGAAATGCGCCGGTATTGGCGCCGCCGGGGGCGAAAGACGCCGCGACGACGCGCGGGACGATTGCGCTGCTCACCCACTTGCCGCGCAAGGCGATATGCAGTCCATCGCCTCACGGGCTATTCGTTGAGCGGAGGTTCCTGGCGGCTCCGCGGGTGGTTGTGACCCACGACGCACTGGCCGTCACGCCTGCCTCGGAGCTTTACAGCTGGGTGGTCTCACTGGAAGAAGAGGGCTGCGTACCGCCGAATGGAGCGTTCCGACTGGCGGAGAACGTTATTGACGCCGTTCCACTCGATCTCAACAAGCGCCGCCAACTTGTTCAGGGCAGAACGGATCTGAGGTCCGTCAATTCGCTCAGCGTGGTCTCGCCGGTGTTGAAGGCTGGCGCGACGGGCAGCATAGCGGAGGTGCAGTCG
Organism: uncultured Acidobacteriia bacterium; assembly: GCA_903825445.1. Lineage (GTDB taxonomy): Bacteria > Acidobacteriota > Terriglobia > Bryobacterales > Bryobacteraceae > BOG-234. The sequence continues at coordinate 47,456 of CAIKAS010000244.1, read as the reverse complement.
GTGGCAGCGGGCGCCAACCCCGGAAGCATTGACATCGAAGTGAAGCAGAATCCCGCCGTTACGGGCTACGAAACCGACTGGTACGATGTCAAGCCGCAGGGTGCCGGACCCGGCTACCGAATCGAGCCGCGAAGTGCGGAGATCCATGCCGGCGACAAGGTGGAGCGCCCGGCCGCACCGAGTGTCGACCGCTTCGGGTTTGGCCCGGATGCACGCTGGTATGAGCTGTACATGATGACAAAGGTATCGTCAAACGACTTCGACTTCGTGGTGGCATCGGCGCGAACTTCAGCGGAACTGCAAAAACACTCCGCCGATTTCCAACGGGATGCCGCCGCGTTTCTCCGGAGCGCCGATCCGGGTTCGTATACGGTCCTGCCGCACGGTTCGGGGATCAACGCTTTTATCCGGGTGAAGGTGAACGACGTCGCCATCGATCTGCCGCGAGGCAATACGGTGCAACAGGCCATCGGGCATTCGTTGCCGGATGTGCGTTCGGCGCTACCGCGCTTAAAGGTGATGAAACTCCACGATGGAAAGCTGTACCCTGTGGAGTGGGACCGGAAAGCGGACGGGATTCTGGCGTTGCCACTGGAGGGTGGGGAAGAGATCTCCTGGTGAGGAGGGTTGTCACAACGTAACTGTTTCGCCCAACTGCTCACCGACTACATCGCTCATCAACTGGTTCAGGTCGCGGTGGTCGGCAGCGAGCACGAATGCTGAGCGAACTTCGTCCCAATCGAGTTTGAAGCTCTTCACGCGCGCCGAAACCCAGATCTGGCGCACAGGCGCATTTGGACTCACCACGAACCGGGCGGGCGGATCGTCAAACTCCACGGTCAGCGCACCTTGATTGCTGTCCACCTCAAAGCCGTAGGTATCGCCGGCGTTTTCAAGCGCGCGCCGCAGTTGGTCCAGCGCTTCTTCAGCCAGCTTGCGAAAGATTTGTTCGTCAATCATTTTTAGTTCCCGTCGTGAATCGTAATAGCCGTCAGGGCAACCGTCATGCCGATCACGATGATGACCGTCGCCCACGCCACGATGTTATATGCCCGCGGATTAACCCACTCCTTCATCAGAGCGTAACGGTTAATCAGCAGAATCATGAAGATCAGGATGAAGGGCAGCAACATGCCGTTCAGCACCTGCGAATACAGGATGTTCTTCACCATGTCGAAACCGGGCATCAGCACGATGAGCGCACTGCCAACAATCAAGAGAGTGTAGAGCCAGTAGAACGCCGGCGCTTCCCTCCATGTCTTGTTCACACCGGATTCAAAACCCAGGCCTTCGCAGACCGAGTACGCGGTTGACAGCGGCAGAATGCAGGCGGCGAATACCGAGGCGTTCAGCAGACCCGCGCTGAACAGCACGAAAGCATACTGCGCAAAAGGCTTCAGCGCCAGCGCGGCTTCTTTCGCGGTTTCGATATCTGTCGGGTGATCGCGGTAGGCGCCGGCACAAGCAACGATGATGAAGAACGCAATAACCGACGTTAATATGCAGCCGACGATGACTTCGATGCGCGACTCGCCGTAGTCCTTTGTAGAAATTCCCTTTTCTACCACGGCGGATTGCTGGTAGAACTGCATCCAGGGCGCAATGGTCGTCCCCACCATGGCGATCAGCATCTTGATGTAGTCTTTGTCGAGCATCAGTTTCGGCTTGACGCTGTAGATCATCGCCTGTTTCCAATCGGGCTTGATCAGGATTCCGGCGATGATATAGACCACAAAAATGGAGCAGGAAAACAGGAAGATTTTTTCGACACGCGAGTAATTCCCTTTGACGGCCAGGAACCAGACGAAGCCGGCTACGATCGGAACAGAGATGAATTTGCTGACGCCAAAGAGGTCGAGTGAAATCGCAACGCCGGCGAACTCCGCCATCACATTCGTCAGATTGGCGATGACCAACAGGGCCATGATGCCGAAGGTGATGCGCAGGCCAAATTCCTCGCGAATGAGATCGGAAAGCCCTTTACCTGTGACCGCACCCATACGCGAACACATTTCCTGGGAGACGATGAGCGCCAGCGTAATGGGTGCCAATGTCCAAAGCGGCAGATAGCCCCAGCGCGCACCGGCTGCGGAATACGTCAGAATGCCGCCGGAATCGTTGTCCACCATGGCGGTGATGAAACCCGGACCGAGGACTGCGAAAAACACGAGGAGGTGCCGCCGCCAGCGGCTTACGAAACCCGTCACTTTACTTCTTCCTCAGAACGGAGATCACGTCGTCCGCAGTAATCACTCCCGCGAGCGACCCATCGTCTTCCAGCACCGGCAAGGCCAGCAAATAGTATTTGTCAAACAGCTCCGTCACACGTTTCTGCTTCTCTTGCGGGCGGGTGGAGATCAAACGTCCAGAAGCGAGATCCATGAGCCGTGTGTCTCCGGCCGCCAGAAACAAGCGGGCGAGAGGTACGGTGGCCGTGACGCGACCGGCAGCGTCCGAAAGGAAGAGAACATGGGTATTCTCGAGAAGATCCTCGTGCTCCTTTAGCTGGTCCATAGCCTGAGAAAGGGTGGTGTCGCCAGGCAATACAATTGCTTCGGTGTTCATCATGCCGCCGGCTGTGTCTTCGTCGTATTCAAGCAGTTCTTTGACGTCCGATACGGGCTCGATCTCCATCTCTTCCAAAATCTCGGCGGAGGTCTCGTCCTCCAGTTCCCCCAGTGCGTCTGCTGCCTGATCGGGAGCCATTTCGTCGACGATATCGGCGGCGACCTCAGGCTCCAGAGCTTCGAGGATGCTGGCCTGCATCTTCGGATCGATTTCGGACAGCGCCTCGGCTGCCACTTCGCTATCGATCGTTCCAATGATGGCTTCCCGATCGGCGGGCGACAACTCTTCCACGATGTCGGCCAGGTCGGCCGGGTGCATGGTCTCCAGTTTGTCGTGGGAGATATTCAGCCGCAACCGGCGTTGCGGGTCGGCTTCCACAATATTGCAGAAATCCCAGCGGATGGAGTTCGGAGGAATAGACATCTGCATCTTCCGGACGACACGAGAGGGCAACACACCCTGCATCAGGCGGCGGAAGATACTGCGAACACCGACATCCACTTCGAGAACCGAGAGCGACTCGCGCTCATCGCGGCGGATTTCAAACGTAACGTCGTTGACGCGGACTACCTTGCGGCCGTTGACGTCGATAATCTGCTGGTCAAGCAAATCGCGCTGGATACGCAGCATGTACTCGTCGGAATGGTAGGGGTAGAGCTTTTCGTTCGAGAGCTGGATGCCGTGAAGGGAAATGCTGGCAATCTGATCGTAACGGACGGAGAGCCAGGACGCGCCCGCACCGACGAGGATACGGTCAATGCGCGAGGGATGGATCAGGGGAACGATGGCGGCATCGCGCACATGCCCGATTCTGCGGTGTTTCAGATCGAAGACGGGGAGGCCGGTGAGTTCAGTAAAGAACAGGATGTCGTTGGTTTCCGCCGTCATGGTCGTCTGCCTGTTGCGCGCCAAATGCCACGCGCGAAATGCCTTTACGACGCCCGAAACGCACCCGTTTCAACGGTCAGCCCGGTGTTCAGGGCAAACATTGCTTGCGGGCAAGCGGAAACCGGAGATTTGGCTGCGCTCTACATTTCAAATGATGCCGTTGACACGGCTTATTCGGGGCCTGATTTCAATATGACGCACCCCACTACCCCCTGGCAAGAGGTAAGCTGTCTTTTAGCTATGGATCGACGAAGATTTTTCCAAACGGCAGGCGGCGCACTCGCCCTGGCCCCGGCCGCCCTCGCTCAACGGGCTGCTTCAGCGCAAGCGGCTTCCGATCCGCCACGCAAGGCGACGATGAAGATCGGCACGCAGCACTCCGATAAAGACGAGGTTCTGACCGTGATGTCTTCGTTCGGGATCAAGAATATCTGCAGCGCGGATATCTCGCCGTCGCTCGACGAAAAGTGGTCGGTGGAAGGCCTGACGCGGCTGAGGGAGAGAGTGGAGAAACACGGGATCACGCTCGACATGGTGCCTATTCCGCTGCCTTCGGCCTATATCTCCGCCGCTCAGATGGGCGCGATTATGCTGGGGCAGAGCCCGATGCGCGATCGTCAGATTGAGCAGATCCAGCAGATGATCCGCAATTGCGCAAAGGCTGGCATTCCGGCGATTAAGTACAACATGAGCATTCTGGGCGTGGTGCGCATTGGCCGCACGCCCGGACGTGGCGAGAGCAGTTACAGCACCTGGAATTACGCGAAGGCCGTGGCCCAACTGACGGAGAAGGATAAGCTCACCGAAGCTGGTCCCGTCAGTGCGGACCAGTATTGGGAGCGGATCGACTATTTCCTTGAGCGAGTGGTGCCCGTGGCAACCGAAGAGAAAGTTCGCATGGCCTGCCATCCACACGATCCAGGCATGCCGGAAGCGGAGGGATACCGCGGCGTGCATACCGTTCTGGGGTCACCCGACGGCCTGAAAAAGTTCATTGCCATGCACGAGAGCCCGTATCACGGACTGAACTTTTGCCAGGGCACGGTTTCGGAGATGCTGAAGGATCCTAACAAAGAGATCCACGACCTGATTCGGTATTTCGGATCGCGGAAAAAGATCTTCAACGTCCACTTCCGAAATATCCACGGCGGGTTCGGCGATTTTCAGGAGACTTTCCCGGATGCCGGCAGCGTCAACATGATCGACGCGATCAAGACCTACCAGGAAGTCAGCTATCCGTATATGCTGATGCCGGATCATGTCCCGCAGATTCCCGGGGATACCGGGGGCGCACAGGCCTTCGCGTTTGCCTTCGGCTATATTCAGGCGCTGATTCAAATGCTGGGCTAGAGGCAGCTAACCCACGCCGCCGGACTGGAGCAACTCCCGCAGCTCTTCCGGCGTCGGAAAGTTGCGATACATCAGCCAGAAACAGTAGGCGGTCAGCATGAGAGAGGCTGCTGCGGCGAGACGCCAAATGGCCTCCTTTGTCTGCGAAGAACGGATGGGCGTGCCTGCAATGTACGCAACGGCAAAGCCACCGGCGAATCCGCCGATGTGCGCCCAGTTATCGACGTTAGAGCCTCGCATGAAACCCAGGGCCAGGTTGATTCCCAGCAGGCCCAGGTAGTTATTCCGTATCGCCCGCCCCAGTGACGATTGGTTCACCGCGCCAAATGCGACCATCGCGCCGATGAGTCCCATAATTCCGGCCGAGGCGCCGATGGAGATTCCGGGATTCATCCGGGCGCTTAGATAGAACCCGCAGACCGTGGCGACAAAGTAAACCACTATTAGTCGCGATGTCCCGTAAAACTCCTCCACCTGCGGGCAGAGGACGTACAATGCCCAACTGTTAAAGGCGATGTGCAGGAGGCTGCCGTGAAGGAACCCGGCGGTGACCAGACGCCAGTATTCATGCTGGACAAAAACACTGTAACCCAATTTGGCCCCAAGCGCCCATAGCGCGCGGGCATTCACATCGCCCATGAAACTGCCGCTGAGCCAGCAGGTAGCGACAAATAGGGCAAGGTTGATCAGAAGAATCAGCACCGCCGTGAAATAGGAGGGCGGAATCAAACCACCAAGAAAATTCGCGGGAGAACGCAAATCTATGGCGCGGGGGCCGACCTGATTGCCGCAGTAAGGACATGTCCGGTCAGCTGCGGTAATAAACGCCCGGCAGTTCGGGCACATACGTCGGTTATCCATTGCTATCCGTGCTTCTGGTATTACCGGGGCCCGCCATGGCCAGATCGGTACGGCCTGCGGCCCCAAGCCACCTGCCAGGGATCAGGCAGGCGAGTCTTTTTTTGAGGAACACATCGTCAATTGTCGCATCAGGCGGCCAACGTCCGCGCATGTCCGGAGAGCGCCGCTATGGGCTGGACGGGACGGCCAAAGCCAAGGCCCGGATGCCCCGGGCGAATAATGAGCGAATACGACTTGCCCGACGCTTCGGGTAAGTGCCGTGTGAACGGCACCTGTGCGGTGGGGTCACATTGAGCCATCGAAGGAAGTCCGCTAGAATGTAGTATTCGCCTTAGTGCGCTCGTACGTGCATATGCGGAACGTGGCGCGGCTATGGTGCGTCCCTATAGAACTCGTATCAAAATGGGAAGGAATACCGTTTACATGATTTCACTCAGGCCTCAGCGCCTGATCCGGGTATTGGCCTGTCTGGGCAGTGTGTTAGCTGCCGGGTCGGTGATGCTCGCTCAGCAAGGCAATCCGCCCCAGACCGGCCAGTCGCAGCCAAGACCGGCTCAGCAGAATAATCCTTTCGAGAACATTCCGCAGTCGAGTCCAGCCACGCCCGCGACTCCCGCGCCCGGCAGTACTCCCGCTGCACAGCCCGCCAATCAGACAGCCCCGACGAAGGTGCAGTCGCCACAGTTCGAAAATCCCGTGGCAACTCCGGCTACGCCGGCACCGGGTGGCCAGACCCTTGCGCCGGATGTCATCGAGGCCATCGAATTCCGCGGTTCGCGCCGCGTGCCGCAGGATACTCTGCGCGCCATGATTTTCAGCCGAAAAGGCGACATTTACAACGAAGAAACCATGCGCCGCGACTTCATGGCGCTCTGGAATACCAACCGCTTCGACGATATCCGCCTCGAAACGGAAAAAGGCGACCTGGGCGGCCTGATCGTTCGCTTCGTACTTACGGAGCGCCGGATGGTCCGCAACATCACATACCCCGGATTGAAATCCGCGTCGATTTCAGACGTGCTCGACAGGCTGAAAGAACGTAAGGTCGGCATGGTGCAGGAGTCGATGTACGACCCGAATGTAATCAACCATGCGGCTATCGTTATTAAGGAGCTCCTGGGCGAGAGAGGCCATCAGTTCGCCACTGTAACGCCGGAACTGCACCAGATTCCGCCGTCTTCGATGGAAGTGGCGTTTGTAGTGGACGAAGGCCCGAAGGTGGATGTCGGACTGATCACAATCACGGGAAACAAGGCGTTTTCACGCCGCGAAGTGGTTGACGCGATGAAGAACCTGAAACCAATCGGTATTCCGCACTCCATCTGGTTCGAGGAAATGTTCTCGAAGACCTACGATGAAGCCAAGCTGGAAGAGGATCGGGAACGCATTCGCGACGCTTATCAGAAGGCTGGCTTCTTCGAAGCTAAAGTACTGGATCCAACGCTCAAGTTGCGCGTTACTGGCGGGCCGCATGGTCAGTTCCACGTTCCGATCATCAAGGAAAATCATCTCGGCAGCGCAGAAGACATCACGATTCCCGTGGAAGAGGGCCGTAAGTTTTACCTCAGCAAGATCGACTTTACCGGCGTCAAACTGTTCCGCTCCACCGACTTCCTCTCTTTCTACTTCGGCATGAAGCCGGGAACGGCATTTTCCACCGAAAAGCTGCGCAACGGCATCAAGAATCTGACCAAGTTGTACGCACAGTACGGCTATATCGATTACGTCGGCGAGCCGGAGGTTGTGCCGGTTCCCAACACCGACAAGATCGTAGTGACGATGAACGTGGATGAAGGCAAGCAATTCTTCATCCGTCGCATCGACTTCACCGGCAACACCACTACGCGCGATAAAGTTATCCGTCGCCAGTTGCTGCTGGACGAAGGCGATATTTATAACGAGCAGTTGTGGGACATGAGCATCCTGCGTCTCAACCAGCTCGGGTATTTCGAAGCACTGAAGGAAAAGGAATCGTACGATCTGAAGCGCAATGCCGGATCTAATACGGTGGATATCACCCTGAAGGTAAAGGAACGCGGTAAGAACTCCATCAGCCTGAATGGCGGTGTATCAGGCATCTCAGGCTCGTTCGTGGGACTCAACTACTCCACGAACAACTTTCTGGGATTGGGAGAGACTCTGAGCCTGGGCGGTCAGGTTGGCACGCTCACCACGAACGTTTCGGCTGGCTTCACCGAGCCGTATCTGTTCGATCGGCCGTTCCAGATGGGCATTCAGGTTTATCTGCGCCGTTACGCGTATAACCAGGGACAGCAGGAATCGATTCTTTCAGGTCAGAACGTCACGGCGTTCTACAACTCTCTGGGCAGCGCTAACGTGCTGAATTACGTTCAGGATTCCAAGGGCGTTGCATTGTCGTTCAGCTACCCGCTGAAGCGCAGTTTCGCGCGACTTGGCCTATCGATCGGTTACGACGATTCAAGCATCGTCACCAAATCCACCGGCGCGCAGAATTACTTCACGTATATCAATTTCGAAGGCGTCGCCGGACCCAATTCTCTCAGCGGAATCAAAACCGCGAAAATCATTCCGTCCTACAACTACAACTCCCGCAACAGCTACCTGAACCCGACCGCGGGAAAGAGCATATTCGCATCTCTTGAAGTCACTGGCAGCGTTCTGCATGCCAACGTGAATATGATTAAGCCCACGTTCGACATGCAGTATTACCACAGAAGCCCGCACTGGAAGAACAATGTCATTGCGGTTCACGTAATGGGTTCGACTGAGATTGGCTACGGCGGCAAGGTAATTCCTCCTTTCGCCCGTTCGTTCATGGGTGGGGAAAACGACGTCCGTGGTTTTCAGTTCTTCCAGATCACGCCAATCGCGTATCTCCCCAGCACCGCCAGCATTCCCGTGCTGAATCCGGACGGATCGCAACGTTCGGAAAAGACCCTGATCAATGGATATCTGACCTCGACAAGCGTTACGCAGAACATCCCTGTCTACCAGATCATTACGCCAGGAGGCGATACGCAGGCGCTGGTGAATCTTGAATATCGTATTCCGCTGTTTGGCCCGCTGACTCTGTCGCCGTTTGTGGATGTCGGCATGAACAAGATCATGTACAAGAGTCAGCTGAAGGTGAATTCGGACGAAGTGAATAACCTCAATCTGCAATATCCCTCGGCGGGGTTTACCGATCAGGTTCTGATCGCACCGGGGACGCAGGCGATTCGTTCTTCCGCCGGTCTGGAGCTTTCGGTCCTGCTCCCGATCGTGCAGGCTCCCTTCAGGCTGTACTGGTGCTATAACCCAACGGTAGTGGAACAGACGCTGCGGTCGCCGATCGTGTTCGACCCCTCCACAATGCCAAACAGCACCACGGTTGCGAACGCGATCAATTCTTATTCGCCGGCTTATCCCGACGACGAGAAGAAGAACAGTTTCCGTTTCACCATTGGCCGGACCTTCTGACGGGCATGCGCGTAACGGTAAAATGTAGGGAACCCCAAAGGAGTAATGGTTGAAACTGAGAATACCGGCCAGAATGCTGTGCCAAAAGATGATTGCCGTTTCCGCGCTGGCCGTTGCGCTGGGAGGTGGAGTCGCGCATGCGCAGAAGATTGCCATCGTCGACATGCAGAAAGCGCTGCTTGCAACTTCGGACGGTAAGAAGGCGGCAGCGGCAATTGACGCCAAATTCTCCCCAGTTAAGGCGGATCTGGATAAGCTGCAGAAGGACATCACCGCGAAGCAGGATGCCTTCACGAAGGGCCGAAACACGATGAGCCAGTCGGCCATCACGGCGGCGCAGGCCGAGATCGAATCGATGGCCAACGCGCTGAAACGCAAGCAGGAAGATGCGCAACAGGACCTGCAGGACGAAGAGAACAAGCAACTTGGCGCCATCATGCCGAAGCTGCAGCAGGTAATTAACGCTTATGCGACGGCCAACCAGCTGACGTTCGTCGTGGACACAAGCGCCAGTCCAAATAATCTGGTCTACGCGGATGGCTCCATCAACATCACCGGAGCCGTGGTGACGGCGTACGAGAAGACTTCCGGCACACCCGCCGCAGCAGCAACGCCAACGGCGGCACCGAAGACTCCGGCAGCCACGACATCCGCGCCGAAGGCCACTACCCCTGCGCCGAAGACGGCTGCGCCCGCAAAATAACGATTGAAGAAAAGGAATTGAGATGAAAACACAAATGAAGTTTCTGCTTGCCCCGGCCATGCTGCTCCTTTCTGGCGCAGGCCTGTGGGGCCAGGCGACCAAAATGGCTGTAATCGACATGCAGGCCGCCATCGCCAATACGAAAGAAGGCCAGGCCCAGATTGCGGAACTCCAGAAGAAGTACGGCCCGAAAGAACAGGAATTCCAAAAACGCGCTCAGGATATTCAGACCAAGCAGGATCAGCTGAAGAAGACGCAGAACACAATCAGCGACGAGGCGAAGGCGTCTCTGGAAGCTGAAATTACCCGCCTCAAGACGGCGCTGCAGCGTGATACCGACGATGCGCAGGCCGACAGCGAAGCGGATCAGCAGAAGATGCTGCAACTGGTGGGCGGCAAGGTGGTACAGGCAGTGACCAAGTATTCGCAAGACAACCAGATCATGATCGTGTTCGATCTCAGCAGCCAGCCCAACAACCTGGTCTGCTGCGCCAGCGCCCCGGATATCACGCGTGACGTCATCGCGCTCTACGACAAGATGAATGCAGCGGGCGGTACTGCTGCGGCTCCGACTGCGTCTGCTCCGGCGGCAACGAAACCCGCCGCGCCTCCGGCAAGGCCCGCGGGTACTGCGGCTCCTGCGAAGTAAGTCACATTCAGGTACAACTGGCAAAGGGCGACGCGAAAGCGTCGCCCTTTTTTGTGGTGCGGGATGTTGGCGAGCCTATAAACCGGATGGTTTCCGCAATCGCAGGATGATGATGTCGCCGTATCCGTTTCTGAGGTACAGCTTGCGCGGTGCCTGCGCGGTCTGCATGAACTCATGACCGAAGTGCTTGCGCGTCGTGGTTCCAGCTATATCCGAATCCACGTCGCCGATCCGCGTCTTCGCGTCGATTGAATACTGGGCAGTTGCGGCAAGCCGCAGCGTGATCAGACCCTGATTCGTCGTCGCCGAAATGTCGCCCGTCAGGTCGTCGAAGTGCACTTCGCCCTCGTCGTGATCCACGATGATCTTCGCATCGCGCGGAACCTTGATCTGATACTCGAGATTGAAATCTCTGTAACCAACCGACGGACGCGGCAGATATCGCCGGTCTCGCGGGTATTCCGTCGTCACCACCAGTTCATCACCCTGCTTCGCCACTGTGACTTTGACGTTCTCCAGATCGTGTGCCGCCTTCACGCGTTCCGGTGCCGCCGTTGTATACGACAGCTTCGTCGATTTGATCGTCGTGATCTCCACGCCTGGCTGATCCCAGCCTTCCACGGTGACTTCACCAGTCGAGTTCTTCAAGTGCAGTGTTCCACCCGCCGCCAGGTCAGCATGCTCCGTTTTGGACGACCGAACCTTCTGGGGAACTTCGTCATTGGCCCGCAGCAGGCCTGTCAGGAGCAGACAACCCATCCCAATGATCAGCGTGAGAGTTCGTTTCATATACGGCTTTCCTGTATCGTCATTTCCCCTTGCGCCCTGGTCCGTCCCGATCTAAGTACGCCAACACCGCTGCTATGCAGATCACCGCTGCAACATACACTATCGATCCGATACCCGGCACTGTCAGGTGCCCCGATTCGTCCGACAAGACTCCCACCCACAGAATCAGCCCGATGATCAGAATGAACGGAATCGTGATCCATCGCGGGAGAGGCATCGACTTCGACGGACCTGCTTCGCCGTGAAACGACGACCCTGTTCCTTTGGTTGGCCGTGCCATATGTTCGCCTCATGCGTGTTCGTCGAAGTCCGCCACCGGCTTGGGCAGCACGTCGTCTTCCCTTGCGACCCAGACATACACGGTCGGGAGCAGGAAGATACTCATGACCAGCGCCGAGATTAGACCACCAACAATGACAATCGCGAAAGGCCGCTGCGAATCCGACCCGATTCCGTGCGAAAGAGCGGCGGGAAGGAGACCGAGCGTGGCAACCAGCATTGTCATCATAATCGGACGAAGCCTGAGCACTGCGCCCTGCACCGCCGCATCCTCGACCGTATGGCCGCGTGCGCGCATCTGATTAATGTATTCAAGCATGATGACGCCGGTTTGTACCGACACGCCGAACAGCGCCAGTACACCGACACCGGACGACACACTGAAGTTTGTGTGAGTAATGATAAGCGCGAGCACGCCGCCGATAAACGCCACGACCACGTTGACCATGATCAGCGCTGCCCACTTGAACGAGTGAAACATTGTATACAGGATGAAGAAGATTAACAGAATGGTCAGGGGAACGATAATCGCCAGTCGTGCCGCAGCGCGCTGCTGGCTTTCGTACTCACCTTCCCACTTCAAGTGGTACCCGCGAGGCATCGGCACCTTCTCGGTGACTGTCCTGATCGCCTCTTCGACGGCTCCACCAAGGTCGCGACCGCGCACACTGTACTTGATCGCGATGTATCGCTGATTACCTTCACGATAGATTTCCGATGCGCCATCTTCCGCCCTGATCGTGCAGAGTTGCGCCAGCGAAACCCTTTCGCCCGAAGGGGAGAGCAGGCGGATTTTGGCAATCGCTTCCTTCGTATCGCGATATTCCGGGAGATAACGCAGAACAAGGTCGTATCTGCGTTCACCCTGCAAGACCTGCGTGAGAGCGTTTCCGCCCACGGCGGTTTGGATGGCATCCTGGATATCGGCAACATTGATTTGATAACGCGCCGCCTGCGTCCGATCCACGATGTAGTTTTCGTTCGGCTGGCCAAGCACACGAAACACTCCCAGGTCCGTGATACCCCTGATCTTGCCCATCACCGCGACCAGCTGGTCAGCCTTTTCTTCCAGCGTTTTCAGATCTTCGCCGTAAACCTTGGTGGCGAGTTCACCCTTCACGCCGCTAACCGCTTCTTCCATGTTGTCTTCGATTGGCTGGGAGAAGTTCCAGATTGCGCCGGGAATTTTTTCGACTTCCTTGTCCAGTGCCGCGATGACTTCTTCCTTATTTTGGTGGAAATCGGGGCGCCACTGTTCTTTGGGTTTCAGATCGATGAAGTACTCTGTGTTGAAAAACCCGGTTGTGTCAGTGCCGTCGTCGGGACGCCCGACCTGGCTCGTGCACTGGAGTACTTCTGGAAACGAACACAGAACAATACGTCCCTCGTTAGAGACTCGGATACCTTCGCTGGGGCCTGTGCTGGGAGCGAACGTACCGCGGACCCAGAGCGCGCCTTCATCCAAGTGCGGCAAGAATTCCGATCCGACCGCACCGCCCCTCAAAAGTAATACGATCGCGAGGATGCTGGCAAGACCAATGCCAACCGTGACGTACCGGTAGTGAATTGCCTGGTGCAGCGCCTTGCTGTAACCTCTGGTGAGCCATGCAATGACGGGGTTGTGCCACTCTTTGGTCCCTTTGGGGTAAAAATAGCTTGCCAGAACCGGTGCGATCAGAATTGAGTAAACCAGCGCGCCGGCAAGGGCAAATGCGACGGTCCACGCCATGGGCTTGAAGAGCCGGCCCTCGACGCGTTCCAGGGTAAAGATGGGCAGATACGCGGTGACAATGATGGCGATGGCAAAGAATACAGGGCGCTGGACTTCGTGGGTGGCATCGAAAATCTGCCCACGTGGCGTCTTGCCATCCTCCGAGCCGCGTCCAAGGTGACGAACGATGTTTTCCACCATGACGACGGCTCCGTCCACCACCATGCCGAAATCCAGCGCACCAAGGGACAACAGATTGGCCGGAATGCCTTTCAGTTTGAGGAACGTTGCTGCGAAGAGCAGAGAGAACGGGATCGTGAGTGCAACGATAATCGAACCTCGCACGTTTCCGAGAAAAAGGAACAGGATAACCACAACCAGAACGATGCCTTCAGTCAGGTTGTGCAGAACCGTGTGCGTGGTCAGATGTACGAGTTCGCTGCGATCAATAAACGGAACGACTTTGACGCCCGCGGGCAAGATCAGCTCGTTTAATTCTTTTACCTTATCGTGGATTCCTTCCAAAGCGCCTTCGGCATCAGAACCCTTCCGCAGGAGGACGATCCCCGAGACGACGTCGTCGTTATCGATGAGTTTGCCGTCATCGTGACGGATGGCGCGCGCAAACTGACCGAGCCGGATCTTTGGACCCTGAGCGACGACGGCGATATCCTTGATGCGAATCGGCGTACCGTTCTTTGTGGAGATGACGGTGTTCCTGATGTCGTCCACTGACCGCACGAGACCAACTTCCTGCACGTTGATCTGCTGGAGGCCGGCTTCAATGAAACTGCCACCGGAATTCGCGTTGTTGTTCGTGAGCTGTTGCTCTATTTGGGCGATGCTTAGCCCGTAGGAGATCAATTTTTCAGGGTCGAGACGAACCTGGTACTCTCTGGTGGGGCCACCGAAACTGGCCACGTCCACAACATTTTTTACAGCTTTGAAATTCTTTTCGATAACCCAGTCTTCGATGGACTTGAGATCCATTACGTCGTATTGCGGGTTAGTGCTGTGCAGCGTGAAAAAGTAAATTTGACCGACCGGGCTCCAGTCGGTCCCCATCTGCGGGACGACACCAGCCGGTAACGTAACCTGCGCGAGACGCTCCAGCGCGCGTTCGCGGTTCCAGTTGTTATCTTCGACGTCATCGAAGATCAGTTTGATATCCGAGAGGCCAAAGAGGGAAAACGACCTCATATGGACAATGCCGGGGATTCCGTTCATTCCATTTTCAAGCGGAATGGTTACCTGCTGTTCAATTTGTTCCGCAGAGATACCGGGCCACTGCGTAATGACCTCGACGTAGTTGTCGGCAACGTCCGGATAGGCTTCGACCGGGAGCTGATGGAATGATATGGCACCCCAGCCAAACAGCAAGAGCGCAGCCGCAATGACAAGAATGCGGTTATTCAGTGCAAAATCGACGGCCTTTCTGATCATCTACTGCTCCACCGTGTTCTGTAATACAAGGGCGTTCGACACGACCTGTATTCCCGGCTTGATTCCGCTGACAACCTCCTGCATGTTGTTGGGCAGCATGGCGCCGCCGACGACCTCTATACGGCGGAAGTGTTTGGAATCACCAGGCGTATAGACCCATTCGCGGTCGTGAAGATGAAGAATTGCGCTGGCCGGGACCATGGCACGATGCTCCAAAGTGTCTCCGTGGAATGTTGCGGTGACGAACATGCCAAGACGCATAATCCCTGGATTCTCCACTTCGATGCGGACCTTGGCCGTGCGAATTGTGGGATCGATCACGGGCAGAATATTGCTGATCTTGCCTTTGAAGAGGCGGTCCGGGTAGGCGGTTAGATGAATGTCTGCTTCCTCGCCAATCCTTACCTGCGCCATGTTGTTTTCCCAGACGTCGCAAACAACCCAGACGTGTGAGGTGTCGGAAACCGTGAACGGGTATGGCGGGGTCAGGGCCTGAACTCCGGTTTGGTTGGTGATTTCCTGATCGGTAATGGTTCCCGCGACCGGGGAGTAGACGGCGACGATGCCGCTGGGGTTGGCGGGATCGACTCCGAGCTGGTCGAGATGTTCCTTCGCAGTCTCCAGAATCACGAGGTTATCGTCTTCCGCATTTTGGGCTATTTCGACAACACTCTTTGGATAGGCGCCGTTAGCAAAGAGAAGGTTGGCTCGGTCCAGTTGCAACTTTGACAACTGCTCGTTTTTCACGGCCTGGCGGTAGTCGGAATAGGCCCCGGAAATATCCATGCTGCGGACCTTAAAGAGGAGTTGGCCCTTCTTCACTTCGTCACCAAGCCGCGCATCGACCTCCACGACGCGTCCTGTAGCGAGCGAGGGCACCGGCACCTGGCGCGACACGTCGGCGTTGACGACGCCGGTCACGTTCAATTCGGCCGCTGCGACATGTTCGGCTGCCGTGACCAGAGGAAACTGTTCGGGATGGTCAGCCTGAAAATTGTTGGCATCGAGGTCGGGCTCGACCGTAGTGGCTTGCGGGCCCGTGCCGGTGCCGCTGGCGGCCTTGTCCTGCCCCTCCGCTTTCTTTTCGCAACTGGCGAGAAACAGACTCAGGCACACACAGAGCGTTGTTTGGAGAATAAGAGAGCGATTGATCATTGCAAAACCTCACGGCCAACGGCCATATTCATTTGCGCGGCGGCGGTTAAATAAGAGCCAATCAGATTCAGATATGCCAGGCGGACGTCGCGGTAGGATTTTTCAGCGTCCAGATAATCCAGCAGCGACGCGCCGCCGTTCTGGTAGGAGAACTGGATCATGTCCCGGGTCTTGCCTGCCAGATCCAGATACTGAGTCTTGTAGGGACGCAGAAGATTGAGCGCGCCCACTAATGTGACGTAGGCGGAATCGACGTCACTGAAAACCTGCGCCTGCGCTGCATCCACAAGTTTTTCGTTTCGGCTGATGTCGATTTGCGTCCGGGCTTTTTCGCCCTGATTACGGTCAAAAATGCGGAGTGGTATGGATACGCTCATGCCGAAATAGGACGGGATTGGCGGGTTACGCGCGAAGTCGAAACTGAAGGTAGGATCGGTAGAACCGTTTGAAACTGCCAGCTTGTGGTTGAGCCTCGCCAGATCCACGCTTTGCAAGGCTTCGCGCAGATCGGGCCGCGCGGCAGTTGCAACGTTGCGGTATTCTTCCATCGTCATAAGAGTGTCGGTGTAGTCGTAGGCGCCTGTCACGTCGAACTGCTCGATGGGAGTTTTGTCGTTTAGTAACTGCAGCAGCTGAATTTTCGCTGTGCGGAGATTTACGGTGGCCGTTTCAAAATCGGATTCAAATTGTGGCCTGACCAAAATCAGACGATTCAGATCGACCTGCGCCAAATCGCCGGCGTCGAAACGCTTGCGGCTGATGTCCAGTTCCTTGTCCCAATATTCAAGGTTTTCTTTCGCGTTCTGCAGAAATGCCTTTGCCTGCAAGACCTGCACATAGGCCGCTCGCAGATTGAAGACAAGTCCCCGTTCCTGATCCGAGTAGGCGGAGACGGTGACCTCGGTGGATTTCTTTGCAGTTTCGAGGCGTAGTTCGCGTTTCTGTTCCCGCTCGTGCAGATAACTCAACTGAGCGTAGGGCTGCAGGTTTGCGAGAGGGCGATATCCGTTTTGCTGCGGGGCGAATGGACTGATTTGATCGAGGAGACCAGTTGCCGTTGGATTCGGGCGAAGGTAAGCGCTTATTTCGGCCGCCCTTGATTCGTCGATGGTCATCTGTGCAGCTTTGAGGGTGGGATTGGCTGTCTCAAACTTGTCCTTAATCTGTTGCCAGGTTAAGGCGGTCTGTGCCGAGAGTGCGACAGGTATTCCCGCCAAGAGAACCGCCAGGCGCACGAGCCATTTGGGCTCTGCTGAAAGGCAGGGTTCTGATGTGAGAGGGGGACTCTTCATAAGTATTTTATGCTTTTGCGCTCGGTCGTTAAAATCGACAGACGCGTCCGGAACTTCGACTGTACCGCGCGGAACGATAAGGATTCCATGGATCTTGCGTTTAATCGAATGGCCATTCGATTATCTTTTGGCCGATTTGGAGTGAAATAAATGTTGCTAACGGAACCGATAAACAGGTCGGGGGAAAGGCACGAGAGAAAAGTAATAGTTACGGCGATTTTATGAATGAAGCATGAAAGCGTCCGGGGCTTTTCGATATGGCGAATCTAAAAAACTCATTGCGTAAAAATCCGTCGATAGCATTTGGACGAATCGGTTATGCCCGCTTCCGATGCAGGGTTATTAGTGCAAGAAGGCAACAGGAGGGCGGCTACAGCAAGTCCCGATACTGCTCAAGAGCCTCGCGAACCAGGCGCGCGCGGGTGCGCACATTGGTTTTGGCGAACAACTGTTGAAGAGTGTTCTTAACGGTGCTTTCCGAAATGGAGAGCCACGCGGCAATTTCCTTGTTGGCGAGACCTTGTACCACAAGACGCAGGACTCCGAGTTCCCGCTCGTTGAGAGGCGTGCGTTCAAGATGGTCCGCACCGGTGACATCGATATTGACCGCTTCCTCGGTAACGTCGGCGATGATGGCCGCAAGTTTTGGCTGACGGCCTTCTTTGTACGTAGAGAACCAGACATCCGCGGTAAATGATTCGCCGGTGGCCCGATGACCCCGACATTGCATGGTGGCTCGGAACTGAGGCGCTTCCTCCCAGCGGAGGGCATGGTGCAGCTCAGGCAGATACGCGGAAATGGGGTCGCCGATCAACTGACCTTCCCGGGGCATCATCAGGTCGACCGCGGCATGATTAGCCAATTCGATGATTCCGTGCTCGTCCACCGTGACAATCGCGGCGGGGCTGGTCTCGACGAGCGCCTTGAGCCGTTCCTGCCCCTGGAGCGTCAACCGGCGGTTACGAAGCAACTCCGAGACAAAGAGCCCGCAACCGGCAAGCGCCAGAGTTTCGAAGCCGAGACGAACAGTGGAGCGGTCCAGCGAACTGAAAACCTCGCTTAGAACGGCGCAGGCGACACCAAGCAGCGCAATGACCCACCGCGGGAGGAACCGCGCCGCGAGCATGATGGGAAACAAGTAGAGAACACCGAACGCGACGAAGGGCTTAGTCCACCAGTCAGCGACGGCGACCAGAAGAATGATACCGGCGCTCGCAATGAGTACGGGCGTGCGGTTACGTTCTTCCCATACCTTTTCCAACGGCCACATGATTGTATGAACTGATAACTAGTATCCCATGGCTGCTCCAGGAGGGTGCCGGATCTGGCTAAAGATCAGAAAAGAAAGCGGATGACACCCGGGAGCCTGCGCTGTCTCTGGCCCTATTCCAGTTCGAGACCGGAGACTTTCAGCGCCTTCCAGCCGCCATCGAGCGAGATGGCATTGCTGTATCCCATCTTGCCCAGGTTCTCGGCCACCAGCGCCGAGCGGAAGCCGCCGCCACAGTAAAGGACCAGCGGGGTAGCCTTGTCCGGGTATTTCCCTTCAATATCGCGTTCGATAATACCGCGACTCAGATGCACTGCGCCCTTGACATGACCGTCGGCGAATTCGTTATCCTCACGGGTGTCGACGAGGATCGGCGTTTCGCCGCGTGCGAGCATTTCCTTGTAACCTGCAACGTCGGTTTCTTTGATGTTCGCCTTAGCGTCATTAACAAGTTTCAGGAAGCCTGGAGCATGTGTCATGCGGATCTATTCCACCCTTCTGATATTGGCGCCGACCGACGCCAGTTTGCCTTCAATATTCTCGTAGCCGCGATCAATATGATAGACGCGGTCGATCACGGTTTCGCCCTTTGCTATCAATGCTGCCAGCACCAGGGAGGCACTGGCGCGCAGATCGGAAGCGATCACACCGGCACCACTCAGACGGCTGCGACCAGCTACGATGGCTTCACGCCCGTCCAGGCGTATGTTCGCACCCATGCGCATCAGTTCCTGCGCGTGCATGAAGCGATTTTCGAAGATGGTTTCCTTCACGATGGAAATGCCATCGGCCTGCGTCATGAGCGCCATGTACTGCGCCTGCAGATCGGTAGCAAACCCCGGATATTCTTCGGTGGACATATCGACAGCATGAATGCCGCCGCCAGGCAGCACGTGGAGCGTGTGGTCGTCCGGCTGAAGAACGCGAATTCCGGCTTTGGCGAGTTTGACTGTAAGGGCGCCGAGATGGTCCGCAATACAGCCAGTGACGGTGAGGTCACCACCAGTGATGGCCCCGGCAAGAACGAACGTTCCGGCTTCGATGCGGTCAGCGATGATCTCATGTTCCGCACCGTGAAGCTTTGCCACCCCTTCAATGCGGATGACGCTGGTGCCTGCACCTTCAATCTTCGCACCCATTTTGAGCAGCAGGTTAGCGAGGTCGACGACTTCGGGCTCGCGGGCTGCATTCTCGATCACGGTCTCGCCATCCGCGAGAACGGCAGCCATCAGGATGTCTTCCGTACCCGTGACAGTGATGCGGTCGAAAACGATGCGTGTGCCCTTCAGTCCGTTCGGAGCGGCGGCTTCTACGTAACCATGTTCCTGAGAAATGGTGGCGCCGAGCAACTGGAGACCGGAAAGATGCTGATCAATGGGGCGCGCGCCAATCGCGCATCCACCTGGCAGCGACACGCGGGCACGACCGGCGCGAGCGACCAGAGGGCCGAGAACGAGACTGGACGCACGCATGGTCTTGACCAGTTCGTACGGCGCTTCAGGTGAGAGGATGCGCGGAGTTTCGAGGGTGACCGTTTCCTCTTCAACAGTAATCCACGAGCCGATATCCTGGAGCAACCGCTCCATGGTACGAATGTCGCGGACACGCGGGACTCTCTTCAGGACGACCTTGTCTTCAGTGAGAAGAGCGGCAGCAAGCGCGGGAAGCGCCGAGTTCTTCGACCCGCTGGTGGGGATGGTGCCGTGCAGCGGCGTGCCGCCTTCGATGACGAATTTGTCCATTTGGGTTTAAGTTCCAGTGTAGTTTAGCCGCTTGAATTTTTAGGCGAGGATGATTTCGATGGCGGCACGCACATTGTTGCCGGCAGCTTCGAGCGCCGCGGCCGCTTGTTCCTTTGACGCGCCGGTGGCAGAGCGAATAATACGCAACGAGCGATCCAGCAGTTTCGCGTTTTTCGGCTGTACATTCACCATCAGATTGCCCCGCACGTAGCCCATTCGAATGAACGCTCCGGTGGTGAGCATATTCAGAACCAGCTTGGTGGCGGTGCCGGCTTTCAGACGCGTGGACCCCGCGATAACCTCGGGTCCCGGCGTCGGCGTAATCGCGATATTCACGTGGCGGGAAAGTTCAGAGTCTGGTGTGCAACTCACACCAATCGTCACAGCGCCGAGCCGATTGGCTTCGTCAACGGCTCCGAGGACATACGGCGTGCGCCCGCTGGCGGCAATGCCGCAAAGCACATCCGTCGCCGTAAAGCCCCGGAAGAGCAGGTCGCGGACACCGATAGCAGGATCGTCCTCAGTGGTTTCCGTAGCGCGGGAGAGCGCGGATTCGCCTCCGGCAATGATGCCCTGGACTAATTCAGGCGATACGTTGAAAGTCGGCGGGCATTCTGAAGCATCCAGCACGCCGAGCCGACCGCTGGTGCCTGCGCCAATGTAGAAGAGCCGTCCACCATTCTGAAAAACACGAACAATGGAATCGACCGCCTGGGCAATGCGCGGAAGTTCGGGACTGACGGAATCGGCAACAAGACGATCTTCGGCGTTAATCACCTGGAGCATTTCGAGGGTGGACAACTGATCGATGCGCGCGGAGGCAGGGTTCGGTTGCTCAGTCAGGAGGGTCTCGAGTTTCTCCGGCATCAGGTCTTGGTCTTATTGTAGGCGTTACGGGCCGCGGGCATTAGCCCTGAACGCGCGTGTTATGCCCTTGCCAGAAAGGCTCGCGAAGTTCTCGCTTCAGAATTTTCCCCGTTCCGCCCTTGGGCAGGGGTTCGGACCGTATGATGAATCGATGCGGCACTTTAAATTTCGCGAGGCGGGGCGTCAGGAACTCGCGAAGTTCGGTATCGGCAAGCTCAGCGCCGGGTTTTGTGACCACGAACGCTACCGGAATCTCTCCCCATCGCTCGTTAGGCGCACTAACCACAGCCGTTTCTGAAACGGCCGGGTGTAACGCGATGGCCTTCTCTACCTCTATCGACGAGATGTTCTCTCCGCCACTGATAATGATGTCTTTTTTGCGATCAACGATGTGGATGTAATTCTCGGCGTCCCAGACGGCCATGTCGCCGGTATGGAGCCAGCCATCTGTCATGACGGCGCTGGTGGCTTCAGGCTCGAGGTAGTAGCCGTCCATCACAACGTCGCCGCGGATGACGACTTCGCCCACGGCAGACAGGTCGCGGAGAACACCTTTCATCTCCGCATTCACCACGCGCACTTCGGAACCGATTATGGGCCAGCCGGCTACTGAGTGGTGGTTCCAGCGGTCTTCGTCGTTCGCATAAACAACGGTCGACTTACGGCGGGAACTGGTGGCGACCGGGCTGGTTTCCGTAAGGCCGTAGCCCGCGACAACATCGCAGTGGAAAGCGCCTTCCAGTTTCTCGATCATGGCTGGTGACGCAGCAGCGCCACCGATGAAAATCCGGGCCATCGACGAAAGATCGAACGCGCCGCGGCCCTCGAACGCCAGCAGCGCGTTAGCCATCGTCGGTACGATCGACATCGATGTGGCGCCCTCGTCCTGAATCAGGCGACAGACGCCGGCAGGATCGAAGCGGCGCACCATGACCTGTTTCATTCCAATCATGGTTGACGACTGCGGACGTCCCCAACCGTTGGCATGGAACAGCGGTATGGTGTGGAGTTCCACACCGGCGGCGTCGAGATCTAAACTGCCAATGCAGCCAAGCGCGTGGAGGTAAAGAGTTCGATGTGAGAGCATGACGCCCTTTGGAGTGCCTGTGCTGCCGCTGGTATAGAAGAGTTCGGCGATGGTGTTTTCGTCATACGAATAAACGTCGGGGCAGATGGGATCGCCATCGGCAATGAAAGCTTCGTAGTCGGCGTCCAGATTGACTATGCGAAGGCCTGGGAGCTTCGAACGGAGATGTTCGGCGGTAGCGGCAAACTCGGCCTCGAAAAAAAGGAGCTTTGGCGCCGCATGGCGAACGATGTCAGCAAGTTCCATTTGCGTGAGACGTACGTTCAGCGGCATGACGATGGCGCGGGCGATGGGCGCACCATAGTAGCCCTCGAGCAACTGGTGGGTGTTGTAACTGAGATAAGCCACTCGGTCGCCGCCAACCACACCCTGGCGAATCAGCGACGAAGCAAGGCGTCCGCACCGGAATGCCGTTTCAGTGTAAGTGAAGCGCTTTTGCCCGCAGACAACTCCGGTTTTGGGACCGAAAAGATCGGCGGCGCGCTGCAGGCAACGGATGGTGGTCAGCGGAACATTCATAGTGTGGGGAGTGGACGGCTCCATAAGATTCTACACGGGTACCGTACAACCCGGCAGGGGGACCCCGAACCCGATATCATGCAATGGTGGAAAGAGCGGGCGTGTTGCGCGCCTTTTTTATATCGGGGTTCCTGTTGGCGCTACCCGGCGGCCTTCTGCCGCTTTGGGGATACCACATACATCCCGATTTCGGAATGGCGGGCAACTACTTCCTGGCGCTTGGAGCAGGCATGGCCGGGAGCATGTTGCTGGCGCGTAAGATGGCCGGCAAGTGGCAGGCGAACCGGCTACTGACGGGAGGCTGTTTTACCGCGACCGTGGCGCTGTTAATGCTGGCAATCGCGGCGCCGCCCGCACAGTTCTGGTATCAGATGCTTGCGATGTTTGTGACGGGTGCGGCCTCCGGGCTGGTAAGCAGCGCGATCTTCGAAGTAATCGGACCCTCCTGGGAGGCCGACCCCGCCGGCGTGACTCTACGGGGCGGAATCTATTTTGGGGCCGGAAGTGTATTGGCATCCCTGCTGATGACCGAATGTTTTGGCGGCGACACAATCGGAGATACCGATGCCATGCGCTGGCTGGCCATAAGCTCTCTACTGCCACTCGTTGCAGCCGTCGGTTTCAGCCGGATACCGGCAACCTTAAACAAGAATCAGGTGGCTCCTACTGATGAACTGGCGACACGTGATCGTCGCACCGTGCTGGCGATTCTGTTTGGCTTTCTCTTATTCTTTCAGTTTGCCAACGAGTGGTCGATTGCAGGCTGGCTGCCTGTGTACCTGATCGACCGGCTGGGGATGAGCCCGGCGAGGGCCGTGATGCTGCTCGCGCTGTACTGGATGGCGCTAACTGCTGGGAGGATTGGCGCATCGGTCCTGGTCAAGGTAATGCCGCACGGAAGATTGCTGGGTATCAGCGCTTTTTGCGCGCTGTTTGGCGGGACGGCGCTGGCCGCGTCGGGCACACGCGGCGGTGTGGTGATCGGGATCCTGCTGATGGGCGCCGGCTTTTCGGCGATTTACCCGCTCGCTTCGGAACGAATTGCCCCGCGGTTTACCGGGTATCATCCCGGATATTTCAGCGGGTTGTTTTTGTTCGCAATGTCGGGAGGGATCTTCGCTGCATTCGTGCTTGGGCATCTGGCAGGAATGACAGGTCTCCGTGTCATCCCGCTGACGGCGATGCTGGGGACCTGTGCGGTGTTCGCGCTGATTCTGGTGATTCGGCTGGGACGAAAAGTCAGCGGGAATTAACGCTCGGCGTTCCCGGGGTTGGGACTAACAAACCAGATCTTCGCGGCCAATCTTCAGGCCGTCCAGATTACCCAGTACGGTCAGCGCAATTTGCTTCGGCTCGAAGAATGTCTGCGCGACGTGTTGCACGTCGGCGGCGGTGACCTTTTCAATGCTTTCCACCAACTCATCGAGCGAGAAGAAGCGCTTGAAGTGCATCTCCTGCCGGGCAAGATTTGACATGCGGCTCGAGGTCGATTCGAGGCTCAGCATCAACGAACCTTTCAGGTGATCCTTCGCGCGGCGCAGTTCTTCGTCTGGCACCGGATTCTGCTTGAGTTCAATAAACTCTTTCAGTACGGAATCCACGAGTTTACGGACCGATTCGACGGACGTGCCGGCGCAGACCATCATGCAACCAGTGTCAGTGTAAGGGTTGAGGTCGGAATAAACGGAATACGCGAGGCCCTGCTTCTCGCGGATGTTCTGAAACAACCGCGAACTCATACCACCGCCCAGCACCGTATTCAGCACGTAGCAGTGGAACCTGTCCTCATGCGCAATCGGATAGCACGGCACGCCCAGACAAAGGTGCACCTGTTCCAGTTCCTTCTTCGAACGCAATGCCACGCGGGCGTGAGTTGCCGGCGCTGATGGCGCGGGGGGGGAACCGGCGAGTTTCAAGCGTTCGAAACGTTCGCTCGCCAGCGACACCAAATGTTCGTGAGTCAGATTGCCCGCCGCCGTTACCAGGAGATTGTCCGGGGTGTACACGGTCCGGTAATAGTCGTGGATGACATCGCGCGTCAGCGCTTTGACCGTTTCGCGGGTGCCAAGGATGGGGCGGCCGAGCGAATGATCTTTCCAGAAGTTCGACGAGAAGACCTCGTGGACCAGATAGTCAGGGCTATCCGCATCCATCTTGATCTCTTCGAGCACAACACCTTTTTCCTTATCGATGTCGTCCTGGTCGAAGCGGGGATTCAGAACGAGATCGCACAACACATCCATCGCAACGGGCAGATGCTCATCGAGGACTTTGGTATTGAAGCAGGTCATCTCCTTCGCTGTAAAAGCATCGAGATTGCCACCGAGCGAATCGACTGAACGCGCAATATCTTCGGCGGAACGTGTCTCTGTCCCCTTGAACAGCATGTGTTCAATAAAGTGAGATACGCCGTTTTGCTCCTGAGTTTCGCGACGCGACCCGGAACCGACCCATACACCCGCGGACACCGAGCGCACATGAGGCATGGTTTCGGTGATGACCTTCACGCCGTTCGAAAGCGTCGTCGTGCGAATATCGCGTTCGGGCGAAGACGGGATGGCCGGAACTTTGAGCACTGGAGTGAGGGGCAACGTTTGGGGTGGACCTGATTCGTTTGTACCACAGCCGATTTGGCCGAACCGACTGCTCGGGCTCGTCGCATGCTAACCTGAAGCTAATGCCGCAAGCTCTTGTAGGAATGGAACTTAGCGAGCTCCGGCAAGTCCTTCCGCCCGGCCAGCCGGCTTTTCGCGCCGCACAGGTCTATCGCGCCATCTATAACCAGAAGGTCGGCGATCTGGTACAGATCTCCACGCTGCCGGTGAAACTACGCACGGAACTCGCGGAGCATGCCGAACTGGGCCTGCCGGTGGCAGATCAAATCTACCAATCGGCAGATGGCACACGGCGGTACCTGCTGCGCCTTCAGGACGGCCGCACTGTGGAAACGGTGCTCATGCCCGAAGAGGATCGCGATACGGTGTGCATTTCCAGCCAGGTCGGCTGCCCCGTGGATTGCAAGTTCTGCATGACGGCGCTGATGGGTCTGGAGCGGTCTCTGACGGCCGGTGAAATCGTCGGCCAGGTGCTGTATGTCGCGCGCGACAACGGCCTGCTCGCGAACAACAAGCGCTTCAATATCGTGATGATGGGCATGGGCGAACCCCTGTTGAATCTGCCCAACGTCCTGAAAGCCACCCGGATTCTTACCGATCCGGAAGCGGTTGGCATGAGCGAGCGGCGGATAACGATATCCACCTCTGGCATCATTCCGAAAATCGAAGAACTTGGCCAGGCGGAGGTGCGGCCCAAGCTGGCGATTTCGCTGAATGCCTCCACCGAAGAACAGCGGCAGGCGCTGATGCCAATCACGCGGAAGTGGCATTTGAACGATCTTATGGCCGCGTGCAAGGCCTATCCTCTGCGAAGCTGGGAACGCCTCACGTTTGAATACGTACTGCTGAAAGGCGTGAACGATACCGATGCCGATGCGCGCCGCGTAGTGCGCCTGTTGGCAAACATCAACTGCAAGGTGAACCTGATAGCGCTCAATCCGGGTCCAGGGATTCCATTTGAGACGCCGCTGCCGGAACAAGTAGCTTCGTTCCAGGAAATCATACGTAAAGCTGTTCCGTGTTTTATTCGCAGACCGCGTGGACTGGATATCTATGCCGCGTGCGGTCAGTTAAAGAGGAATCTCGCATGACGGTAGTGGTGCCCCATCACTCAACGCAACAGGAAGTTATACCCAAACTCGACAAGGCCGCAGATCAATTGCTCGCCGGGGGCGGCAACAAGAATGTCGAAATCGTCGACAAAAAGAAGTCCTGGGATGGCGCTGTGCTGAGTTTTTCTTTCACGGGCAAAGTAGGGTTCATTGAGGTACCCATGGCGGGAACCGTCGCAGTGGGCGACACCGACGTGACAGTGGAATGCGAACTGCCCTCGATGGTGAAGAACTTCATGGGGGAAGCGAAAATCCACGCAATGGTGGAAGAGAAAGTGCAGTCATTGCTGCAACCCGCAGCATAGTTCGCTACCCTGAATTCGTGGCTCAAATTCTGAATGGAAACCTGGTCCGAGACCAGATCAAGGCCGAATGCCGTCCGCGCGTGACGCGCTTCATCGCAAAAGCTGGCAGGGCGCCGGGTCTGGCTGTCGTCCTTGTGGGAGATAATTCCGCTTCCGCAGTCTACGTCCGCAACAAAACGAAGACAGCCGAGGAAGTGGGACTTCATCACGAAACAATCACGCGGGATGCGTCGCTCACCACTGAGGGCCTCCTCGCGATTATCGCCGAACTGAATGCGCGCGGCGATATCGATGGCATCCTGATTCAGTTGCCGCTGCCCGCTCATATCGATTCGCAGAAAGCTCTGTTATCGGTGGCCCCGGAGAAAGACGTGGATGGCTTCCATCCGTACAATGTAGGCTTGCTCTCTACGGGGCGTCCTGGGCTGCGTCCTTGTACGCCTTCGGGCGTGATTGAGATTTTGAAGCGCTACGAAATTCCTATCGCCGGACGGAATGCCGTTGTAGTGGGTCGCAGCGACATTGTTGGCAAGCCGATGGCGATGTTGTTGCTGCAGGAAAACGCGACCGTCACGATTTGCCATTCGCGGACACGCGATCTCCCCGCAATGTGCCGCGCCGCGGAGATTTTGGTGGCCGCCATTGGACGCACTGCGATGATTACGACGGATTACATCCAGCCCGGCGCAGTGGTAATCGACGTCGGCATGAATACCGTGCGTACCCGCGAAGAAGCCGAGCGCGTCTTTGATGCCGCGAAGCTGGCCGATTTTGACAAGCGCGGAAGTTTGCTGGTCGGCGACGTGCATCCCGGCGACATGGCGCGCGTGGCCTCAGCCTACACACCGGTGCCCGGCGGCGTGGGACCACTTACGATTGCCCTGCTGATGCGGAACACGATTGAGGCGGCGGAACGGCGGGTTGGGCTGTGAGTATCTGGGCCTTGCGGCCACAGGGGCGGCTGTGCTGATTGCAGGCCTCACCGGCGGTATGGCGTGCGGCAAGAGCTTTGTCGCCCAGGCGCTCCGGGATCTGGGTGCGCATGTAATTGAGGCCGACGAACTGGGTCATCAGGTGATCGCGCCCGGCGGCGAGGCTCATGCTCAAGTAGTGGCCGCCTTTGGCGACGCCGACCGGGCGAAGCTGGCGAGGGCGGTGTTTGGTAAGCCCGAGGAACTGGCGAAGCTGACCGCCATTGTACATCCGGCCGTTCGGGAGCGTTCGCGACGGATGATCGAACAGATCGCTTTGAAATGCCCCCATGCCGTCGTCGTATACGTGGCCGCCATTTTGTTGGAATCGGGCGGGTTACCGGGGATGAGCAAGATGGTCGTCGTCAACTGCACACCGGCGCAGCAACTGGCGCGGGCGCTGGAGCGGCCCGGCGTGACCGAAGCCTCTGTGCGCGCCCGGCTGGAGCACCAGTTGCCTGCGGAGGACAAGCTCGCCAGGGCCGATTATGTGATCGATACCGGCGGCACGAAGGAAGAAACGCTGCGTCAAACTAAAATGGTGTTTGAGGAATTGAGGAAACTGGCGGCATGAGACCACGCGCACTCGTTTTGACACTGCTCCTGGTGGGAGCTTTCTGGCTGGTGACATCCCATGGCAACTGGAGTGTCGAGCGGATGTTGCGGCCCATTTCATCGAGCGGCAAGCTGTGGTCGGACCCGGTGACCGCACACGGTGCGGGCTTTGGCGCTGACGAGCAGAACAACATCGACATCTACAAGACGGCGCACCTGGCGACAGTCAACATCACCAGCGTGGTGATTCAGCGCGATATGTTTTTCAGGACGTACCCCGTCAGCGGCATGGGTTCTGGTTTCATCATCAACGAAGACGGCGAGATTGTCACCAACAAGCACGTAATCGCCGGTTCTACGAAGCTGCATGTCACACTCGCGGACCAGAAGCAGTACGATGCCGAGATCGTCGGGATCGACAGCCGTGACGATCTTGCGATTCTGAAAATCAACGCAGGTCACAAGCTGTCCGCTCTCCCGCTGGGTGATTCCGACAAGATTCAGGTAGGCCAGAAAGTGTTGGCCATCGGCAATCCATTCGGATTCGGCGGGACGTTGACCACAGGGATTGTCAGTTCATTGGGGCGCCAGTTGCAGAACGAAGACGGCGTGGAACTGGAGGGGCTGATACAAACGGATGCCGCGATTAACCCCGGCAACAGTGGTGGCCCGCTGCTCGATTCAAGTGGCAACGTGATCGGCGTTAATACTGCGATTTTGGGCTCCCAGACCGCCAGCGGCCAGGCGGGCAGTATTGGAATCGGCTTCGCCATGCCGATCGCCCGCGTCAAAGTGATGCTGGAAGAGTATCGCGCCACCGGCCATATTTCGCGCGCCGTGCTGGGCGTCGGCCAGACGGTCTACATTCCGGAAGGCTGGCAGTTTGACGATGCGCTGCAGTTGCCCTCGTCAGGCGGTTTGTTAATTCAGCAGGTGGAGGATGGTTCGCCCGCAGCGGCCGCAGGCCTGCGCGGAGCAACGCGGGCAGTGATCGTCGGATTCAACCGATTGGGGATTGGCGGTGACTTCATTATTGCCATCGACGGCAAGCCCGTGGACCGTGAAGATGCCCTGACGCGGACGATGATCCAAAAGCACGGCGGCGAATCGCTACAGCTGACGGTCTATCGTGACGGGCGAACGAGTAAAGTGACCGTTAAGTTGGGCTCTGCTCCGGAAAAGCTGAATTAGTCAGAACAGGCGCAGTTGCTGCGAAGGCGAAGGCCCCAGATGGAAGCGCAGCGTGTTCGCTTCCTCTGTGCGATCCCACCGTTCGCAGATCCAGATCAGATCGCGGGCGCAAGTGTCCGCGTCCGCACCGGCGTTGAGCAGTTCGTAATACATCTCGTAGGCTTCGGCGAATCTTGCTGCGCTAAATAGCCCACGGGCAGCGACGAGACTGGAACGTTCGTTGACAACCTGTACGGGTTCGGTGGTGAAGAGGACAGAAGAGCGGCCTGAAGGCAACAGAACATCGACTGCAACCTGCGGGGCGTCGAAGATCACCAGACATCGTCTGGCAGCCAGCAACTCGCGGATACTTTCTTGACTTTCGGTTGGCCTGTCTTCGAGTGTTATCTGCAGTTGCGATCCCAGGTCACCGGTAATTTGAGTCAGCGTCCTGCCATGCGACGGCACCCACAGAACGGCGTCGAAATCCCGAGCGGCTTCGTGCGCGAAACGTTCCGCCAGCTTACCGGATGCGGTAAACATGCCCGGACCGTCAGCCAACGCGCTGTACAGGATTTCGAGATCAGGGGAAAACTGCATGGCGGGCGGCGCGCCCGTTTGAACACCGCGGAGCCAGCGCTTTAATCTTCGCATCGCGAGGAGACGGACGGCAGCCCCACCGCCATCTGCCGCCGCATTGAAATAGCGCGAGCCCTTCTTAAGCACGTCGGGAAATCTACACTCCTCAAGCTGGAATACCGCCACCTGCGTTCCGGCTTCCGCCGGATCGGTTACCCATAGCCGCTCCCATATCTCGCGAGGCCACGCACGCGGATTCGAAGCGTTCGAGAGCAGCAGGATCAGAACATCGGCGGATTGTCCCAACTCGGCAGTAGAGAAAAGATCCCGACCCGGCTTGATGACGGCATCCTCGGCCGCGCAGGCAAGGTCGCATCCCGATTCGAGAAATGTGCAGAGTTCCCGGGCAAACAGCGCGTCCCCGGGTGCGTGCAGCGGGAAAACGGTTAGCAAGTTTCTAATCGCCCGATGCCAGACACTCGGCGATGTCGTTGGACGAGATCGCGCCCTCTCGGATGATCTGCCAGCGCGGCTGAGTAATGTCTACCGTGGTGGCACCTACGCCGCTACTGGGTCCGCCATCCAGCACCAGGTCCACCCGCCCGTCCATAACGCCAAAGACTTCGATACCGCTCCGGCACGTAGGGCGCCCCGAGATATTTGCACTGGTGGCGATCAGGGGCTGATTGAGTCGCGCCAGGAGTTCGTCCACCAGCCGGGAACGTGCCTGCCGGACGGCCAGTCTCCCTGTGTTACCCGTGGCGCGCAACGGCACGGTAGCAGAGGCCGACATGATTATCGTAAGCGGCCCGGGCCAGAAACGCCGGGCAAGAATGCTGAACTGTGGAGAAGCTTCCCGAACCAGTTCTTCAACCATGAGGGCATCGCGTACGAAAAGCGGCAGAGGACGCTGGTTCTCCCTGCCTTTGGCATGATAAACCTGCCGTACTGCGCGCAGGTCGAAGGGATCGGCCACCAGAGCGTACAGAGCATCGGTGGGGATGGCGACTATCTGCCCGAGGCGAATCGCCGCCTCTGCGCGATCCAGCGCGTCGGGCGAAGGTTCCAGCGGGTCAATCTCGATCAGATCGGTGGCCACGCGCACAGAGTATCACGCAGAACCTTACAGCGACGTATAGGCGGCGATCAACTCATCGTCATCGCGTGCGGAGCGCCGTTCGCCGCCTAACTGGCCAGACGCGCTTCGTGATGAACGATCGATTCCGGCGTGCTCGCGCCGCGCGGTTCGAAGGAATAGCCGAATCCGCGGACTGAATGAATCAGGCGCGGGGCAGCCGCATCGGCTTCGATCTTCTGCCGCAGCCGGAGCACATATACGTCGACCGTTCTGTCAGTTACAGCCCGATCCTGACCCCAGACTCCGTTCAGCAACTGCTCACGACTGAAGACTACGCCGGGACGGCTCATCAGAAACTCCAGCAACCTGAACTCCGTCGCCGTCAGGGTTAGCGCTTCGCCGTGCAGCGTCACCTTGCAACTGCTGCGATCCAGTTCAATTCCGCCAGCCTTCAGCGTGCGCGAAGGGGCATGATTGCCGCGGAATTGCAGCTTGATGCGCGCGATCACTTCCCGGACGAAAAATGGTTTCACAATGTAGTCGTTGGCGCCGAGTTCGAGGCCAACGATTCGGTCGGTTTCGGAGGCACGTGCGGTTAAGAAGATGATCGGAGTCTGCGCGAGCTGCACATCATTCCGGATCCCTTTGCAGATATCCAACCCATCTGAATCGGGCAGCATAATGTCGAGAAGGACGAGGTCCGGCCGGACCCGGCGGCACAGATCAAGTGCGCCGCGGCCCGTCTGCGAACCCGCAAACGCGAAGCCTTCCTTTTCCAGGTTGTACTTCAACAGGGAAAACAAATCGCTGTCGTCTTCGATCAGGAGTATCTTTTTTGCCACAGGCCGCCTCTTTCACTGCTTCGAGCGAATAACCGCAAGAACCCGATACAACGCTGTCCCTGCACCTCCAGCGTACGGGGATAATGGTTACAAATGGGTTAAGAGGGCGTAAACGGTGAGTGAAGTTACTCTGTCCGGTTTGTTACAGGTTATCCGCCGTGGATGGGTAGGTTTCTTCAGCGTGGAGCTGAGCGTGCTCTACCGGAAGAGTAAAGAAAAAGGTAGCGCCTTCACCCGACTTGCTCTCCAGCCGGATCTCACCGGAATGTGCGCGAACCAGATGCTTGACGATCGCCAGACCCAAGCCCGTGCCGCCAAGTTCACGGCTCCTGGCTTTATCGACCCGATAGAACCGTTCAAACAAGCGGGATTGTTCGCTTTCCGGAATGCCAATTCCGGTATCGCGAACAAAGAATTCGATCCACGCCGTCCCGTCCGCCCGGGTTACCGGCCGGGAACCCGCCGTGATCGATCCACCTTCGGGACTGTACTTGACAGCGTTATCCAGCAAGTTACTCAGAATCTGATAAAACGCCTCCGGATCGCAGAAGACTTCGCATTCCGCCGGACCCGGTTCATGGTGCAGCACGATTTGTTTCTTCCCCGCGATGGGCCGGATCGTGTCCACCACATCTGCCAGGAGGTCGTTGACGCGAAACGAGGCCACACGCATTTCCTGAGTTCTGAGTTCGAGCCGCGAAAGAGTAAGCAGGTCGGCCGTCAGGCGCGTCAGCCTCTCCGCGTTGTGCCGAATGATACTCAGGAACCGGACGTTATGCTCTGGATCGTGAATGGCGCCGTCAAGCAGAGTTTCGGTGTAGCCCTGGATGGAAGCAAGCGGTGTACGCAACTCGTGCGACACGTTGATAACAAAATCTTTGCGTATGCGTTCCAGCCGCTCCAGTTCGCTATGTTCCGTTTGGAGCTGTAGAACAGTGCGTTCCAGCTTATCCCCGGTTTCGTTGAGCTTGCGGCTGAGCAACCCCAGTTCGCCGCGTCCCTCCGGAAGTCGCGCGCGATAATTTGCGTTGGCGAGTTCACCCGCCTGGCCAATGATGGCACTCAACCGCCGTGCCAGCCGCCGGGCGACGATCATGGCGAGCAACACAGCAGCCAACAGCGCGACCATGGCGCTTTCCAGGATGCGCAGACGAATGGTGGCCACCTGGATGCGCACGGCGCTAAGAGGAACAGCCATACGGAGCGCCGCTACGTTATCGCGGTGGGGAGTCTCCGTGGCGGGAATGACCGGAATAGCCACATAGAGGAAATCGATGCCGAGCGTCGCACTGCGCCGCGTGTCGGAACCAGTTCTGCCCTGCAGCGCGGCCCTGATCTCTGGGCGTTCGCCATGGTTTTCCATGTGCCCGGGGTCGGCTTCGGAATCGGCAAGTACCCGGCCATCGCGCGCCACCAGGGTGATGCGCGCACCGCTCGCCACACTCAGTGCACGGATTCTCTCGGCGGATGGCGCCACGCCGGTGCCCGGCTGAATGGGACCGGCCTGTAATATGGCCCTGCCCTGCCTCACCAGCGAATCGCGGAGCTGGTCGGTAAAAAATCTTTCGGCCGCGCGCGACGCCATCAGATCGGCGGTCAGCAGCGCCACCGTCAGCAGACAGGCGGTTCCGGCCGTTAGCTTAAAAAATATGCGCGCTGTCACGCCACTTCGAACCGGTAGCCAAATCCGCGGACAGTTGCGAGGAAGACGGGTTCGTCGGGTTTGACTTCGATTTGCTCCCGCAGTCTGCGGACATGGACATCCACCGTGCGCGGAGTGACAAAATGCTGTTCGCCCCAAACCTGCCTGAGCAGTTGGTCGCGCGAAAACGCGTGCCCGGGATGCGTGATAAAGAATTCAAGCAGTTTGAATTCGGTGGAGGTGACTTCCACTTCCTTGCCATTCTGATAAACGCGGCGTGCCGCTTGATCCACGCGGAACGGGCCAAGATGGACTTCGGTGGATTCGGGTGCCGACTCGGTTTCGAGACGCCGCAGATGTGCCTTAATGCGGGCGACGAGTTCACGCGGACTGAAGGGTTTCGTAATGTAGTCGTCGCCGCCGATTTCAAGACCCAGAACGCGGTCGACTTCGTCGGAACGGGCTGTGAGAAAAAGGACGGGGACACGCGCCATCGGACCTCCCGCCCGAATGCGCCGGCAAAGTTCAAATCCGTCATGCCCCGGTAGCATTACGTCGAGTACGATCAGGTCAGGCTGGAATTGCGCAAGGGCGGCGAGCGTGCCGTCTTCTCCGCCGAAGACTTTCGGCTGAAATCCGGACCTGGTCAGATTGTACTCAATGAGCGATGCGAGTTCCGCTTCGTCTTCCACCACAGCTATGCGTTTAGACATGGGGCTCCCTGTGTTGCACGCATCCCCCAGGACTCCCGCTGGTCATTTTGCGCTCCGCTGCGCCTTGCAGGCGTCGCACGGGCAAATGCGGCGCAAATGGTCCCATGAATAGATTCCCGATGAATGTCCGTCGTTCCAAGCGATATGCAGAGCATAATTCCCGGATTGCTCGATTGTATTCATCTTAAGCCGCGGCGTATACATTTGAAACGGATTGGATGGCGCTTCGGTGGTTTTCTTGCGCGGCTCAGTGCCATGCGAACCCGTGCAGGTTGCGCAGGGGCACCAGTCTCGCAGGTACTCGACCGGATACGAACTGTGATGACCGTCCTTCCAGTCAATATCGATGCCGCGGGATTTGGACACTGCGATGTGTTCAGGGTCGGTGGTAAGTGTTGTCATTTCAAGCAGGGGTATTTAAGTTTGATGCGTGCGCTCTACGTCGCGTATGCCAGAGATTCTGCGCATCGCGGTACAGAGTTTTTCGAGATGCTTCTTATCACGCACTTCCACCGTCATTTCGACGATGGCGGCGTCGGTGTTTTGACTGTAGTCCGTGCGGGCCTCGAGGCTCCGAACATTGATTTTTTCGTCAGCCAGCGCCGAGGTGATCTGGTGGAGCAGTCCTGGCCTGTCGTCCGTGTGCACCACGACCCGCACCGGGAATGTCTCCTCCACGTTGCGCGTCCACTCCACGTCGATCTTCCGTTCGGAATCGTACATCAAATTCTGCACGTTGGGACACAGCCGCGTGTGTACAGCGACACCTTTGCCGCGCGTCACGTAACCGACAATGGCGTCGCCCCGGATCGGGTTGCAGCATTTGGCCCGATAAACCATTAAGTCGTCGATGCCGTGGACTTTGATTGCGCCGTCGTCAGTGCCACCCGCCGCATCAGGGCGGGGCGATCCCTCACGTTTCGCAGGTGCGACAGGCTCTGCTACCGGCGAGGGCGCGCCCGTGGCCGCGCCCTCTTCCGGCACCAGTTCCGGCACGGCCTTTTGAAGAACCTGGCGCGCCGAATACTTGCCGTAGCCCAGTGCCGCGTAGAGATCTTCGGCGTTGCTGAGGCCATATTCGTTCGCGACGCGATCCAGTGCGGCATCGCGGATTTTCGCCATCTGGGTGCCCAGACGCCGCGCCTCTTTTTCCAGGTACTTTTGGCCGATTTCAATGGCACGTTCGCGCTCGCCCGCGTTGATCACGTGCTTGATGCGGTTTCGCGCGCGCGATGTCTTGACAATGCTCAGCCAGTCTTTGCTGGGCTGATGCCCGGGGGTGGTCAGAACATCCACCACATCCCCGTTACGCAGTGCGTACTTCAATTGCACGATGCGCCCGTTGACTTTTGCGCCAGTGCAGGTGTTGCCTACTTCCGAGTGAACCGCGTAAGCGAAATCGACGGGTGAGGCTCCCGCCGGTAGCGCAACGATCCTGCCCTTGGGCGTGAAACAATAAACTTCTTCCGAATAGAGATCCAGGCGCAGTGTGGAATCGAAATCGCCCGGATTCCGCATGTCCTGCTGCCATTCCACCAATTGGCGCAGCCATGCAACCCGCTGGTCGTCCTGTACCCCCCGCCGCCCTTCCTTGTACTTCCAGTGCGCGGCGATACCTTCCTCCGCAATTCGGTGCATTTCCTCGGTTCGGATCTGAATCTCGAAATGCCGCCCCTCCGGGCCCACCACGGAAGTATGCAGGGATTGATACAGATTCGGGCGGGGAATCGCGATGAAGTCTTTGATGCGACCGGGAACAGGGCGCCAGTCATTGTGGATGATGCCCAGCGCGCCGTAGCAGTTCTTCACTGAATCGGTCACAATTCGCAGGCCCATCAGGTCGTAAACCTGATCGAGCGTGATCTTTTGACGCTTGAGTTTCTGGTAGACGGAAAACGCCCGCTTCACGCGGCCTTGTACGCGGGCCGGAATCCCTTCGCGACGCAGTTCCGCCTCGACGGTGGAGCGCATCTTCTCCAGGTAAATCTCGTTATCGGCGCGCTGCCCTTCGATAGTACGTGAAATCTCGGCTGCCATCTCCGGCTCCACATGCACGAAAGACAGGTCTTCCAGTTCGCCGCGGATCTTTCCCATCCCAAGCCGGTGGGCGATAGGCGCATAAATATCGAGCGTCTCCCGTGCTATGCGTTCGCGCCGTTCAGGCGGTAGCGCGCCGAGCGTGCGCATGTTGTGCAAACGGTCGGCAAGCTTGACGATGATGACGCGAATGTCTTTCACCATCGCGAGAAGCATCTTGCGATAGTTCTCCGACTGGCGATCCTCCGCAGACGTGAAATCGATCTTGTTGAGCTTGGTGACGCCGTCCACGCAAGCGGCTACTTCTTCGCCGAACATCTTGCGAAGCTCGTCGGAAGAGACGATGGTGTCTTCCACGATGTCGTGCAGAAGGCCAGTCTGGATGGTGACAGGGTCCATCCGCATCTCCGCCAGCATCTGCGCAACGGCCAGCGGATGGGAAAGATAGGCCTCTCCCGACGCGCGCTTCTGCCCGGCGTGGTGCTTCGCGGCGAATCGCCATGCTTTCTCAATACCACTGAGATCGTCTTTCGGCCGTGCCTCGCGGACAGTGGCCAGCAACCGTTCAAATTCGGGTTCGCCGCCAGGCGCGGCGACTTCTGGAGATGGTATTGGTTCCGGCGCGATCTCAGGCCCCGTCACCGGGACTTGGCCGTCTGGAGACCGGAGGACTGGCTGCACTTTACTATTTTAGTTCAGTCACGCCGACAGCCTTTAATTCCCAATGAGTGGGCGCACGTAAAACGGGGTGGCAGGACTCTGTCCGCCACCCCGTTCAAATGCTTGCGAAATAAGCTGTGCTGCTATTGTGCGTCCGGGGACGCTCCGTTGGCCAGAGCTTCTGCCTTCTTGGCAGCTTTTGCCTTCGTTGTTTCGAGCGCCTTCTGCATCCAGTCGTCCGCTTCCTTCACGTCGGCGGCATAGGCCTCTTTAGTGTCCTCAAGATCCGCCCGGAAGCGAATCAGGAGATTCATGTAAGACATCGCATTCTCGTACTGAGGATCTACCGCCAGCGCCTTCTTTTCATATTCGATTCCGTCGGTCAATGGCTGCCAGAACTTCGCCTTCAAATCGGCCTTAAGGGTCTTACCCTTTGCGTCGGGCTTCAGCGGAGCAGGTTCCTCGGGTTTCATGAGGAGCGTGTTACGCGCCGCGCGATCCTCTGGAAGAAAATTGAGCCACGCGATAACACCCAAGGTGTAGTAAGCTTCCTTGTTTTTTGGATCAATCGCGACTACTTTCTTGTTCCACTCCGCCGCGTTGTTCATGTCCTTCACCTGATAGTACAGGTTGGCGACTGACTGGGTAGCGAGAAGATTGCCCGGCTCATCTTTGAGAACGCTGTTGAATTCGTCCATGGCGGCCGTCCAGAACTTCTTGTTCTCATCGGTTTCAGTACCCGGCACGAACTGCTGTTCGTAAGCCGTGGCAAGATACAGGCGAGCTACGCCAAACGTGGGATCGGCGTCAATCGCCAGACGAAACTCATCGGCAGCCGTCGAGTAATTGCCCGTCTTGAAGGCGTTGACACCCTGATTCAGGTGATCGCGCGCCTTCAGCTTCGCGCAGCCCGCTGTGGTCAAAGCCATGATCAGCGCTGCTGCACAAAGCGATACATTCAAAACGCCGCGCAAATTTGCCGGCAAGATTCCCCCCAGACTAAGGCGCATTACTGGCCAGCCTCCACCTTCGGAGTCATCAGTCCGACTTTATCGACGCCCGCTGCGTGGGCAATATCGATGGCCCGCGCGATAACCTGGAAATCAAGATCCGGATCGCCCTTCACGAATGCGACCTTCTCGGCACGCATCTTAAAGATGTCCACGAGGCGGCTCTCAAGGGTGTTCCAGTCGGCATCATCGTCATTGATTTTGACCTTGCCGGCCTTGTCGATGACGAGTACCACCGTCCGGTCATCCGGCTGCGGCGGTGAATTCGGGGGTGGCGGCTGAGGCGCCAGCGCATCCAGGCCGTGCGGCGTCACCGGAGAAATCGCCATGAAGATAATCAGCAGAACCAGCAGAATATCGATCATGGGCGTCATGTTGATATCGCCCTTTGGCCCGCCTCCGGACCCGCCAACTGCCATTGCCATAGAAGTAGCTCCTTTAAGATTCCGATTCCGTCTGTTATTACCGCCCGCCGGCAAAATGCCAGGCTGGCCAGTTCGCGACCTGCGCCGCGCGGCGTAAAGCTTTGCCGCTTATTTCTTACCTGTGAGGTCTTGCTCCGTCAACAAACCTAAATCGTCCACCCCGCCGGAGCGCAGGTTGTCGACGACATCTTCCACTTTTTCGTACTTGGCGCGGCCATCCGCGCGGAGGTAAACCGTTCTTTCGGGGCCGATCTTATTCTGCAGGAGATCGCGCACCTTCGGCGCAAGATCTTCCGCATTGACGCGCTCGAGACCGGGGCTGAGAAAAACCTGCCCGTCGCGGGTAACGGACACTTTCACTGCGTCTTCCTTGTCGGCATCCGGCAGGGCGATGGGGTTACGCGCCTTCGGCAGTTCGATATTCGCGCCTTTGTTGAGCATTGGCGTGATGACCATGAAGATGATCAGCACAACGAGCATCACGTCGACCATGGGCGTTACGTTGATATCCGATACCGGAGGCGGAGCCTTCTTTAGTTTCATTCGCTATCTCCTGACTTCAATCCCTGAACCTGTGTTCTGTACCGCACTCGAATCCGCAGACCTGGCGGAGATGACCGCGGCGGTGGCATTGGTGTCTTGCCTGCCGCCGCGATTACTCCTATCAACTCGCTGGTTTGCTGATGCGACTATTGTTGCCGAACGATTACTTGCGTGCGCCGGATCTGGCTTCAGCGCGCTTCACGAAGTAGTCGACCAACTCGGAGCTCGAGTTGCCCATTTCCACGTCAAAAGCATCGACGCGGCCCGTGAAGTAGTTGAACATCCAGACGGCGGGAACGGCCACGAACAGACCGATAGCGGTGGTCACAAGCGCTTCCGAAATACCACCGGCGATCGCGCCGATACCGGGCGTCTTCTGCGCGGCCATCGTCTTGAACGCGTTGATGATACCGACGACCGTACCGAACAGACCCACGAACGGAGCCGTGGAACCGATGGTGGCCAGCGCCGAAACGCCACGCTTCAGTTCAGCGTGTACGATTGCTTCTGAACGCTCCAGAGCGCGGCGGGAAGCTTCGATTTCTTCACCAGAAATCTGGCTGCTGCCCTGATGTGCCTGGAATTCCTGCAAACCAGCCACCACAACCTTGGCGAGGTGGCTCTTCTTGTAGCGGTCGGCTACCTTGATGGCTTCATCAAGTTTGCCTTCACGCAGCGCGCCTGCAACGGCTGGCGCAAACTGACGGCTCTGCTTGCGTGCGGCATTGAATGCCATCACGCGGTCGATCATAACGCCAATCGACCATGCCGACATCATGAACATGATAATAACGACGGCCTTGGCCAATCCGCCCATCTGGGTCCAGAGGTGGCGGAAATCCCATCCCGGCGCCCCGGCTTCCTGCAACAGCATGAACGCCCGTACCTGCATCTGTAAAAGCATCTGTTTTCTTCTCCTGCGAGTTGATTTAATTTAGCGAGCTAAACGTATTACCGAACCACCAGCAAAACTGTACTACCAGCAAAATCCCGACTCGTGACGATCCTGAGACCGCACCTGCGCCGTAAAGCGTTTAGTTACTCAAACTGAAGTTCACGTCGATGGTGGTCAAAACTTCCACCGCGTCGCCGTTCAGCAGCGTCGGCTTGTAGCGCCACTGCTTCACTGCTTCCATCGCCGCCGGAACAAGGAGCGGGGGACCGCTCACCAGCTTGAGATCTTCGATGGTGCCTTCCTTCGAAATGGTCGCTTCGAACTTCACAGTTCCCTGCTGGCGAGCCATCTTTGCCAAAGGCGGATAAACAGGCTTCACTGCATTGATGAGATTTGCGGCCTGAACGTTACCACCTATTCTCTGCGGACCCACCGGTTTCGGTGGTGGCGGAGCTGCCTTGGGGGGAGGAGGAGGCGCGGCGGCGGGCAGGCCGCCAATGATTCCGCCCAGAACTCCGCCGCCGCCGCCAGGCATACCGCCCGGAATTCCGCCGACAACGCCGGACGACAACGGCGCTTCTTCTTCCGTAACCATGAGAATCTTGCTCGGTACCGATTTCGGCGCCATCAACTGATTCGCAATGAACTGCTTGGGCGCCGTGTGCGCAACCTTCACGACTTGTGGTGGCGGGGGCGGCGGCGGGGGCGGTGCTACCAGCGAGGCTGAAAGCGACGCGCCAGGCAAAGCGTCGAAATAGATCAGCGGGATGATTACAAGAACACCGATCATTACAACCTGTATGGCAAGAGACAACAGAATTGTGTATGGTCGTTTTGTTCTTCCCACGCCATCGACGAACGTCTGTTCAAACATGGTTCCCTCTTTCTCCTGAGTACGACGGAAATTCTCCGACGTCACGTCTGTCAAAACAATAACCGGCGCCTGCCATTTTCCGGCAATCCATAGCGCCTGTCAACCTTGTGCACGCTTCAGTCTGCCAAGTCTATATGGACAGTTTGCCGCGTGTCAAGCATTTTTCATTCAACGCAGTACTCGGCGTTACATGGCCAAACAGAGGCCGTATATTGGTCCAGCCAGAGAGTGTTCGACGGCCCGCGCCACGAAAGCGCCGGAGCTTAGCGAACCTTCTTCAACTGCTTATTGCGAACTTCATCCGCCGGCTTCGGCGCGGCGACTACGGGCGCAGTCTTCTTCCGCGCATCCGCAAAATTGTGCCAGAACAGAACGATCGGACTCGCGACGAACACCGACGAATACGTTCCGATCAGGATACCAACGACCAGAGCAAATGCGAACCCATGAAGTACCGGGCCACCAAAGAGGAACAGCGCAACCACGGCAAGGAAAGTCAGGCCCGAGGTCATCACAGTTCGACTCAACGTCTGGTTGACGCTGCGGTTGATCAAATCACCCAGCTGCTCGCGATTGTTCAGTCTGTTGTTCTCACGAATACGATCGAAGATGACGATCGTATCGTTCATGGAATAACCGACAAGGGTCAACAGAGCCGCGATCACAGTCAGTGTGATCTCTTTGTCAAACAGTGAAAAGAGGCCGATCGTAATGATGGTGTCATGGAGGCAGGCGATAACCGCTCCCACACCATAGATCCATTCGAACCGGAACCAGATGTAAACCAGCATTCCGGCCAAAGCAAGCAGCGTGGCATTAATGGCCTGTTGACGAAGTTCATCCCCAACTTTGGGGCCAACTATCTGAATGTCGCGCACGTTGTACGGCGCGAGATAGCATTCCTGATTTAAAACCGTCAACACCTGTGGTGTCAAGCCATCGAGTCCGCGAAGTTGGTCAAGATTTGTAATCACACCACTCAGGCCATCGCGTTTGGCCGTAATAGCTTTTGCAAGATCCGCAACCTGGGGATCGGAGAGTTGCACCCCCGCCTTTTGCAGCGGGTCACGAAGACGATCAGCCAGCTTCCCGGCGCTGGCATTATTGAGGTCGAGCTTCCCGCTTCCCGGTTGCCCGAATGTCTTCTCAAGCGTATCGAGCACGATGGCGCGGTTCTTTTCAAGCAGTTGCGATTCGCCGCCTTCAGTACCGATCAATATGCCGTTGTTGCCACCATTGACGCCTGCGACCGTTTGCACCGTGGGCGCACTGGAGAGCGCGGAGGTCAGGGCCGAGCGAATTTTTTCGACATTCGGCTCCGAAGCGAAACCAACCGTGATCTCCATTCCCCCTTTAAACTCAATCCCGAGTTTTGGCCCGTTGTGAAGCGCCAGGCTCGCTATACCGGCTACGCTGAGAACGAGCGAGGCTCCGATAAAGTGCCATTTCCACCGTAAAAAATCAAAATTTGTCTGTTTAAATAATTCCATCTATCACTGCCCGCCCAGCGGTCGGGCCCGCATACGCCTGGTTCAGTACATGCCAAACCGTATGACACCGGCCACCGCCAGAATGTTCCTTACTTTGACCGACTTTCGATCAAACGAATTCAAAAACTTATCACACCCGGCATGCCGGGCCTAAAATCCGGCGACGAACGCCCCGGAAGTCGCCTCCTGGAGCCGCCACCCGGTATAAACGTCAGATACTGAGTTCCGTCAGTTCCTTGCCGCTGGTCTCCCAATCGAAGATCACGCGCGAGACCCAAACCGCCGTGAAAACATTGGCGAAAAGACCGATCACCAGCGTGACAGCGAAGCCCTTCACCGGGCCCGTACCGAAGAGGAAGAGGAAGAGGCACGAAACAATGGTGGTCACGTGGGTGTCCACGATCGTCCACCAGGCCTTTCCAAAGCCCGCCGAAATCGCTGCGGGAATCGTCTTACCTGCCCGCAACTCTTCGCGGATACGCTCGAAAATCAGCACGTTGGAATCTACCGCCATGCCGACCGTAAGAATGATACCCGCGATCCCCGGCAGCGTCAGCGTGGCGCTAAAGTAAGCCAGGGCGGCAATCAGCAGAATCGTATTAAGCAATAACGCCAGTACGGCGTTGATGCCGGCTTTCTTGTAATAAATCAACATCACGACCACCACGGCCATCAGGCCCGCAATACCTGCGTAAATGCCCTCGTGGATCGAGTCCGAACCGAGCGACGGACCAACTGTATTTTCGTTCAGAATCTCAATAGTGGCGGGCAGTGCGCCCGTTTTAAGGACAAGAGCCAGATCGCTGGACTCCTGTTCGGTCGAAAGTCCATTAATGCGACCGGAATCACGGATTGAACTTTGAATAACAGCCACGCT
Organism: uncultured Acidobacteriia bacterium; assembly: GCA_903825445.1. GTDB lineage: Bacteria > Acidobacteriota > Terriglobia > Bryobacterales > Bryobacteraceae > BOG-234. The sequence goes on along the minus strand of CAIKAS010000244.1, from coordinate 4,449 downwards.
GCGAATCTGCGTATCCAGAAGTACCGCAAGATTGTTGCCTACGTTGGCGGCAGTGAATTTCTCAAATCGGTCGCCGCCATCCTGTGAGAGGGTGAAAGCGGTTTCCCAGCGGCCGGGCGAATCCGTGTCCTGACCAGCGCGCGCGCTGCGGACGTCCGTGCCGGTGATCACCGGGGCGCGATTGATGATGTACCAGCCATGTCCCGGCCATTCGCGCAATTCGGTACCAAGAGGCAAAATGCCGCTCTTTGCCGAAAGTGCCGCTGCTTCGGTCTGGAACGGGCCTTCTTTTTCCGATACGATCTTCAACTGCGCCGTGGCGCCGATGATTTCCTTCACGTGAGCCGGATCGTCCACGCCCGGAAGCTCCACCAGGATCTCGGCGTCGTTGGTTTCGCCATGCTGCTGAACCGTCGTTTCCGCCAGTCCCAGCGCATTCACGCGGCGATCAATCGTTCCGAGCGACTGCTCCACAGTGCTGCGCTTCAGCTCCAGCAGCGCCGTAGGCTTCATCTTCAGGACGTAGTCCGTGCTGTTGACGGGCGTCAGAATCCAGTCTGGCGCCTTATCGGCCACCATGGAGCGGAACGCTGAGGTCTTGGTCTGATCCACTCCGTGGATGGTGATCTGGATCGAATCCGTGTCCTTCAGAAGCTTCGGATCGTTACGGTCGTAACCATCGATCACGATATTACGGGTACGAGCTTCCGTACGGAGCGATTCGATCGTTGAATCGGCGACGGTCTTCGCAGCATCCTGCACGTGCACCTGCATTACCAGGTGCGTACCGCCTTTGAGGTCGAGCCCCAGATGGATGCGTTTGCCCGCGTTGTCCTCGGCTTGCTTGAGAGAGGTGGGGAATCCGATGACGCCGAATATGCAGGCGAGAACGGTGGCCACAATGACTGCGGCCTTGATCAGTAGATTGCGTTGCATGCTGTTCTTTCTATTTTTTGTCTTCCGGCACTACCAAAGCACCCACGGCCGACCGTGCGAACTGGAGCTTGACGTTATCCGGCTTGACCCTTAATACTATCGTGTCTTCATCCGCCGAAACGATCGTGCCGGTAATTCCGCCTGTCGTGGTGACGACATCGCCGCTTTTGAGGTTCTTCAGCATCTCCGCCTGACGCTTCTTCTGCTTCTGCATCGGCATGAAGAGCATGAAGTAAAAAACGAGCGCGATCAGGACGTAGGGCAGAAGCAATCGAAAGTCGAATGCCTGTTGTTGCAGGATGAGGGAAAAAAGCACTTTGAATGTCTCTGGTTTCTAACGGATGAACTGCCGAACAGACCTCAATATCAGCTAATCTGTTCGCTCCGCTGGCGAACGGTCTTCAGGTACTGTGGAAAACGACCCAATAGGATAGACTGCCTGATCTCCCCCATGATGTCAAGGTAACGCGTAATATTGTGGCGCGTCGCAAGCGCCGAAAAAAGGATCTCGCCCGCCTGAAACAGGTGCCGCAGATATGCCCGGGAGTAATTCTTACATGTGTAGCAGCTGCAGTTGGGGTCGAGAGGGCCTGGGTCATCTTTATATCGCGCGTGTTTGATGACTACCCGGCCTTCTGACGTGAAAATTCCGCCGTTTCTTGCATTTCTGGACGGCAGCACGCAATCCATCATGTCGATCCCGCGCGCCACGTACTCCGGCAACTCGTCCGGCATCCCCACCCCCATCGCATACCTCGGTCGGTCTTTCGGGAGCAGAGGTTCGCTCGCCTCCACCATTTCCATACTTAGCGGCCTTGGTTCTCCCACCGATAGCCCGCCGAGCGCGTAACCGTCGGCGTCCAGTTCCAGCATCCGTTCGGCGCAGTCGCGGCGCAGATCGGCGAACATCGACCCTTGTACGATCGGAAACAGCGCATGGCGCGTGGGCGAATCCGCGATCCGCTGTCTGTAATGCGCGAACGCCTCGCTCGCCCAGCGAATCGTCCGGTTCATAGAGGCCCGTGCCGCCTCGTGGCTCACCGGATAGGGCGGGCACTCGTCGAGCACCATCATAATGTCTGAGCCGAACGCCATTTGCACGTCCACCGTGGAAGCGGGCGTGAACTGGTGCGTATCGCCGTTCAGATGCGATTGGAACGTCACGCCGGTTTCCGTGATCTTCCGGAGTTCTGAAAGGCTGAAGACCTGGAATCCGCCGGAATCGGTCAGGATTGCCCCGGGCCAGGACATGAATTTATGCAAACCGCCCATCTTCCGGATAAGCTCATGACCGGGTCGAAGAAAAAGATGATACGTGTTCGCCAGGATGATCGGCGTACGGATTTCTTCCCAAAGGTCGCGCTGAGTCAGGCCCTTGACGGTGGCCTGTGTGCCAACCGGCATGAAAACCGGGGTCGGGATATCGCCGTGTTCCGTATGCAAAATGCCCGCGCGAGCGCGCGTTTCCGGGCACTCGGCGAGCAATTCAAACGTAACTTGTCGGTGATTCGGCATGGCGAGGACGGCGGAAACACCCGCCTGTTGGACCGAAATCTATCGGCGTCTATCGGCGTGCATCGGCGGCTAAATTGCCTTTCGGGATTAGAAAGGAACGTCGTCGTCGGTAATGCCCTGCCCGTAGTCTTCCTGAGGAGCAGCGGGCTGCCTTCCACCGCCTCCGCCCTGTGCGCTTCGTGGCATGGATACCGGCTGCTGCGAGAATTCGTCGCCGCCACGGCCTCCGCCACCGCCGCCTTCACCCCGCCCGCCCAGCAGGATCACGTCGTCCGCGACCACTTCGGTGGCATAGACCTTCTTGCCGTCCTTATCGTCATAGCTGCGCGTATGAATGCGGCCCTCAACGTACACCTGCTTGCCCTTGGTAAGGTAATTGGCCAGGTTTTCCGCCTGCCACAGGGTGACGTTGGTCCAGTCCGTCTCTTCTTTCCATTCGCCGGACTGTTTGTCTTTCCACCGCCGGCTTGTGGCAACGGAGAATTTGGTGACCGCCGTTCCGCCAGGGGTGAATTTGGTTTCCGCATCCCGCCCAAGATGGCCGACCAGGATGACTTTATTGACGCTGCGTGATGCCATATTACTCAGAACTTTAACACAGAGCCGCGCACATGTCGGAAAAAATCGGGGCTGCGGGGCCGGAACCACAATCGTCAGACCCTTCGCCAGACGGAAAGTAAAGGACAAAAGCGAGAAGGGCAATCTTCACGCGTCACCCCACAGACAATGCATAGCTACTCCGGCGGTAAATTACTCTTCTGTTGACGGTCAAAGTACCGAACTCCATCCTTCGGCACAAAAAACGTCCGCAGCGTCCCGTCGGCATCGAACGCCACAAACCAGCCTTTTTTCAGGTCGAATTTCGACCCGCCGCCATCCGGCCGTTTAGAAGCCAGAACATTCTTGCCCGGGGTGGCGTCTCTCAACTGCTGCGCCAGATGCAGATATTGCTGAATATTGATTTGACCGAACTGCGTACCGTACCTGGCGAAATGGTCTTCCAGTAAATGCTGTGTCCGAAACCCCGGCCCGCCTCCTGCCACCGCCAGAACCGTGAGCAGCAGCAACAGCACAAAGGGACCGCCCGGCGGGCGCAGCCCACCAAAACCCTGCCGCCCCGTCCCATTACTGCTTCGCGATAATGAGCGACTTGATTCTTGCGTATGTGGCGGCAGATAGCACTCCTTTGCTGGAGAGTTGGGTCTTGTTCGCGTACGGCCTGTTCTTGACGATCTTATCCGCGTAGGCGTCGCCGATGCCGGGCAGCGCCTTCAGTTCCTCCGCAGTCGCATGGTTGATATCGAGCAATGTCGTGCCGGGGGCAACCGTTGACTTTGCCCTCGCCGCTTTTGCCCACCCATATAAAGGAGCCTGCCCGACGCCTCCCATCAACAGTAAGATAAGCCCCAATGCCACCGCTCTGAGCAGGAGAGTCTTCGGCGAACGCATTGCTCGAAACGGTGTCCGGGCCCTGAGCCGCCAAGCCAAAATCTCTCGCTCGAATCTCATTCGTATCGATCATAACCGCGTTTTGCTCCCCCATGTGAGGTTTTTTTGCGTGAAAAAGCAAATAGGCGAAACCCCGCGTCGGGGTTTGGCATAATAACTACATATGTCCACTCGATTCCGGCCCCGGCGCGCCTCCCTGGCGAACCTGATGTCTGCTTCTGTTGCGCCGCGCCGTCGATTTACCCCGGCACTCGTCGCCCTGCTCGCGACCGCATCGTTTGCGCTTGCCGCCGACCGTCCCGATCCGCCTAAGGTCGTCGAGGAGATTGTCGCCAAAGTGAACGGCGACATCATCACCCGCGGCGATTTGGCCAAATCGAAAGAGATGATCGATAAGGCTGCGAAGGTACAGGGCATTTCCGGCCCGAATGCCCAGCAGATACTTGAGAAAGCTTACGCCGACGATCTTCGAAGCAAGATTGACGACCTGCTCCTGGTCCAAAAAGGCAAAGAGCTCGACATCAACGTCGATTCGGAACTGAACAAGTT
>CAIKAS010000243.1 GCA_903825445.1 uncultured Acidobacteriia bacterium | reverse complement strand
TGCATGCAGGTAAACTCGATATCCGCGAGATCCACCGCTTCGCGAACGAACCGGTCGAATACGGCGGGAAACTCCCTTCGATGCACTGGGATGCGCCGCGAATCTGGTTCGAAATGCGGAAGGCTCTTGCTTCCGTGGATGCGCCTCGACTGGCGGGCATCGGCGTGGATACATGGGGCGTAGATTACGCGTTGCTCGGACAGCGCGGAGAACTGCTGCAGAACCCATATCACTACCGCGACCCGCGCAGTCTGAGTGCCTTCGAGGAAGTCGTTGCGCGAGTCTCACGCGCCGATATCTATCGCGCTACCGGCATCCAGCTGATGGCGATCAATACTCTGTATCAGTTTTTCGCGGCGCAGCGCGACACGCCTTTCATCCTCGCCGCCGCCGAAAAAATGATCATGATGCCGGACCTTTTCAATTACTGGATGACCGGCAATGCGGTCTGTGAGTACACCGATGCCAGTACGACGCAGTTCATGAATCCCGTGACACGCAAATGGGCGGTCGATCTTCTTGAACAGCTCGGCCTGCCCTCGCGGCTTCCCGCCGAGATCGTCGAACCTGGCACTGTTGTGGGTCACCTTCTGCCCGGCATTTCGCGCAACGCAGCGCTGAACGGCACGCCCGTGATTGCCCCGGGTACCCACGACACGGCGTCGGCCGTTGCAGCCATTACCGCGCGGGGAAACGCGGCGTTCATCAGTTCTGGTACGTGGAGTTTGATAGGCACCGAACTGGCCGCGCCCATTTTGAGCGATGACGCCATGCGATTCAATTTCACCAATGAGGGCGGTGTTTGTGGCACTACGCGGTTGCTGAAAAACGTGATGGGTCTGTGGATGCTGCAGTGCTGCCGCCGCGCCTGGATCGCTGCCGGTCATGAATACGATTACGCGCAACTGACCGACGAGGCGGCCAAAGCTGCGCCGTTCCGAAGTATTGTGAATCCGGATAGTGGTTTGTTCCTGAGCCCTGCGGACATGCCCGCTGCCATCGACGAATTCTGTCGCAAGACCGATCAGCCATGCCCCGACAGTCCCGGCGGGTACACGCGGGCCATTCTCGAAAGCCTGTCGCTGAAATACCGCGTCATCCTCCGAAATATGGCCAGCGTTACCGGACAGCAAACCGAATCCATCCGCGTGATAGGCGGTGGTTCGAAGAGTCGTCTGTTAAATCAGTTCACGGCGGATGCCACTGGCAAACCCGTGTTTGCCGGTCCCACGGAAGCGGCGGTTCTCGGCAATATCGGCGTTCAGATGCTTGCCACTGGCGCCGCTGGTTCGCTCGAAGAGATGCGCGCGATTATCGAGCGTTCCTTCCCGCTCGACGCTTATGAGCCGCGTGACACGGCCGCGTGGGATCGGGCTGCTGTGAGGTTTGAAGATTACTCCGCAACGGGGATCTGATGGTCTGTGGCCGCGTTCGCAATGACGACTGTTGCAAGGCGGGGGGCGCGTGACATCGCCACTGATTGAAGCTGCCGGGATTACGAAGTCTTTCGGTGCGGTGCGTGCGCTACGCCGTGTATCGTTCGATCTGCGCCCGGGCGAGGTTCACGCGCTGATTGGCGAAAACGGAGCCGGTAAATCGACGCTGATCAAAGTGATGACGGGCGCCGTTGCGGCCGATTCAGGCACGCTTAAGGTCGCCGGAGAAGTTGTTGCGCATAACAGTCCCGGCGTTGCAAGGTCTCTTGGAATTGCTGCAATCTATCAGCAACCCGCTTTATTCCCTCACCTGAGCGTTTCGGAGAATATCGCTATGGCGCTCGAGACCGGTGACCGGCGCACCGTCGATTGGCAGGCCCGGGATCGTCGAGCGCAAGAGATGATTGCCCGGGCAGGCGCGACCATCGATACGGATCGTCTGGTCTCCACGCTCAGCATGCCGGAGCAGCAGATCGTGGAGATCGCGAAAGCCCTCGGAGCCTCCGCGCGAGTAGTCATCATGGACGAGCCGACCGCGTCCCTCACCGATACCGAGGTCGCCAGCCTGTTTCATGCCATCGGCGTCTTGAAGACTGCTGGTGCAGGTATCGTTTACATTTCACACAGGCTGGAAGAAATCTCTGCCATCGCCGACCGAATCACAGTGCTGCGCGATGGCGAAACCATCGGCACACGCAACGCCAGCGAAGTGAGCCGCGAGCAGCTGATCGGCATGATGGTGGGTCGGGACGTGGCGGCTGTCTATCCCAAGCGGGCCGTCGCGCAGGGTGGCGTGGCGCTGGAACTTCGCAACCTGACCAGCCGCGATGCTGGCGTGTGGGGTGTGTCGCTGCAGGTCCGACAAGGTGAGATTCTCGGCATCGCCGGGCTAGTTGGGTCCGGGCGCACGGAACTTGCAGAAATAGTGTTTGGGCTGACTCCGGCCGATTCCGGCGATATCCTCATCCGCGGCAAAGAAGCCAACATCGCGTCACCCGCCGATGCCATAGCTAACGGCATCGGCTATGTTCCGGAAGATCGCCGTCAGCATGGTGTTGTGCTGGACCTGCCGATTGCAGCCAACGTGACGCTTGCCTGCCTTGACCGCGTCTCGAATAACGGACTGATCGACAACGCCGCTGAACGCGCGCTCGCCGCGAGATACGTGGAAGATTTGCGCGTGAAGACCCCTTCAGTGGATGCGCCAGCCGGAACTCTCTCCGGCGGCAACCAGCAGAAAGTCGCGCTTGCTCGCTGGCTTGCGACGAAGCCGAAGGTGCTCATTCTCGACGAGCCAACGCAGGGTGTGGACGTAGGTTCAAAATCGGAAATCCACGGCATCATGACGGAACTCGCTGCGAGCGGCATGGCGATCGTGATGATTTCCTCGGAACTCCCCGAAGTGTTGGGAATGAGCGACCGCATCGTCGTCATGCATGAGGGCAAGGTTGCCGGTGAACTGAGCCGAGCCGAGGCAACACAGGAAAAGATCCTGTCTTTAGCTCTGGGTAACCAGGCATTGGGGCACAAAGCATGATGCGGCGATACGGCAGGGAACTGTCGGTGGCAGTGTCCATCGTGGTTCTGTGCCTGGTGATGGCCGTGTTCGCGCCCGGCTATTTCTCGGGCGAGAACCTGGCCGATCTTTTCCTCGCCAATATACCCGTTCTGCTGATCGCTCTCGGCATGAACATGGTGATTCTCACCGGCCAAATCGATATCTCAGTTGGTTCAATGTTTGCGGTTTGCGGAATCGTCGCAGGGGTGTTGTCGAAAGCAGGAATGCCCGTGCTGGTGGCTGGTATCTGCGCAGTGGTGGCGGGCGCGGTCATGGGCAGTATCAACGGCGCGCTTGTCGCCTACGTGCGCGTCCCGTCTATCGTTGCGACCCTCGCAACTATGGTGGCGCTGCGCGACGGTCTTCGCTGGGCTACGCAGGGTGCATGGGTGTCGGATCTCCCGCCAGGCTTCCAGTGGCTGGGGCTTTCTCAAGGTTCGTATCCAATCCTGATCGCCGTTACGACGGTGTCGTTCGTCGCGGCCGCGGGTTGGGGACTGCGCAATCTTCGTGCCGGTCGGGCGATCTACGCCACGGGCTCGAATATGGAGGCTGCACGCCTGTCAGGTATCGACACGAACTTGTATACATACGGAGTCTTTGCCGTTACTGGTGCGCTCACCGGAATCGCGGCGGTGCTGAATTCGGTTCGCTTTAATCAGATTCCGAGCAACGCCGGACTCGGTCTGGAGATGAAGGTGATCGCTGCCGTAGTTGTTGGCGGCACGGCCGTCACAGGCGGCTCTGGCAGCGTAGCAGGAACCGTCCTGGGCGTGATTCTGCTCGGCGCCATCGGCCCCGCATTGACATTTCTTGGCGTCAGTGCTTATTGGGAACGCGCGCTTCAGGGCGCCATTATTCTGGTGGCCGTCGTGGTCGAAGCGGTCCGCGAACGCGCGGAACGCCGCATAGCGTCGGGGGATGGCGCATGAGTGACGTCCGGCACCGAATCGCCCGCGCCTTCCCCAATGGCGAATGGGTCCTGATGGTCGCACTTCTTGCCGAGATCACCATCTTCTCCCTCACCGCGCAGAACTTTTTCACGCAGGACAACTTCTTCGAAGTGGTCCGCTTCAGCGTCGAACTCGGCTTGCTGGCCATTGCCCTGACACCCGTGATCGTCACTGGCGGTATCGATCTTTCAGTTGGCTCCATGATGGGGCTGGCAGCTGTCGTTTTCGGCACCGCATCGCGGGAACTGCACCTGCCGATCCCCGTGGCCGTCCTGCTCGCGCTTCTGGCTGGATGCGCGGGCGGCGGACTCAATGCCGCTCTCGTCGGTCGATGGAAACTGCCGCCGCTTATCGTCACCCTCGGTACGTTCTCGCTCTATCGCGGCATCGCCGAAGGCATCACCCGCGGTGCGGTGAACTACACCGACTTTCCGTCATCGTTTCTCTATCTGGGCCAGGGCTATTTCTGGGGTGTCGTTCCCGTGCAGTTGCCGTTATTCGTGCTGGTCGCCGTCGCGTATGCCCTTCTGCTCCATCGGTCCACCATCGGGCGCGGACTCTATGCCATCGGCTTCGGAGCCCCCGGCGCACGCTACGCAGGCATCCCGGTGGCGAAGCGAATTGGCTTGGTTTATCTGCTCTCGGGCCTGGTCTCGAGCATGGCTGCGGTAATCTATGTAGCGCATCTTGGGCAGGCGAAAGCGTCGGCCGGGACAGGGTACGAACTGGATGCCATCACGGCGGTTGTGTTGGGTGGTACCAGCGTGTTCGGAGGGCGGGGAACCCTCTGGGGAACGCTAGCTGGTTTGTTTTTCCTGTCGGTATTGCAGAACGGCCTGCATCTGGCCGCGCTGCCATCGGAACTGACCGGTGTTCTGACCGGCACGCTTCTGGTATTGATCATCAGCTACGATCGCAGGCGGCTTCGGCAGCGATCTGTCGCCCCGGCCCAGCGGCGGAGCGAACCCAATGAGGAGAATGAGGAAGTGAAGAACAGCCAGGTAGCAATTCTTTGTGGAGCAGTGCTTGCGGGCGCGCTCATTGTCGCTGGCACGAACGTCTGGCTCGTACGGTCGCTCGCCACAGGGTCAGGCCATTCCGCGTCCGCCGCTCCGGCGACATCTGCCGTCGGCCACAAACCTGTGATTGCGGTGATGCCGAAGGCCAAAGGCGATCCCTACTTCGTCAGCGTGCGTTCGGGCGCCGAAGAAGCCGCGAAGGAACTCGGCGTCGAAATGATATGGGACGGCCCGACAGGCCTCGACGCCGCCAAGCAAAATGAAATGGTGGAAAACTGGATCACGCGCAAAGTGGACGCCATCGCAGTTGCTGTCGAAAACAAGGGCGGCATTTCCACTGTATTGAGAAAAGCTCGCGAAAAAGGCATTAAAGTGCTCACATTTGACGCCGATTCCGAAAAAGACGCTCGCGATTTTCTGGTGAATCAGGCGACTTCGGAGGGTATTGCGAATACGCTCACCGACGCGGCCGCCAGGATTATGGGTGGCTCAGGCGACTTCGCGATTGTCACCGGAGCACTGACTGCGACTAACCAGAACGAATGGATTTCTTTCATCCGCAAGCGTTTGGCGACTTATCCCGGCCTCAACCTGGTAGCCATCCGACCCAGCGACGACGATCGAGACAAGGCCTTCTCTGAAACCCAGACGCTGCTCAAGGTTTATCCAAACGTGAAACTCGTGATCGCGATTTCTGCGCCAGCCGTGCCGGGTGCGGCTGAAGCCGTGAAGCAGGCAGGGCGCAAAGACGTGTCGGTGATCGGTCTGTCCCTGCCCAGCATCTGCAAGACATATATCCACGACGGCGTTGTACCTATGATCGCTCTGTGGAATACCCACGATCTGGGCTATTTGTCCGTGCTGGCGAGCACTCAGGCCGTAACCGGCAAGCTAACGCCAGGCATGACGTCGATGGATGGCGGGCGGCTCGGCAAGATCGAAGTGCGTGGCGACGAAATTATTCTGGGTGCGCCACTGGTGATCGATAAGAATAACGTGGATAGTCTGGATTTCTGAGTCTCACCATTCTGGCGGAAGCACGGACCAGAGGCTGCTCAGCCCACCAAAATCACATCAAGAAACCGGGGCCCGTGTACGCCCTTCACCCGGTTCATTTCGATGTCCGCCGTCGCCGAGGGTCCCGATACCGTTGTTATCGGCAGCGACTCCATGCCTTTCAGCCGAGCGAAGCCTTCCGGCACAGTCTCCACCACCTGATCCGCGAATACCACGCACAGATGGTAATCCGGAATCAGCGTTAGAGCTCTGCGTCCCTCTGCCACGCCGTGTCGCAGGATGATGGTTCCGGTGAAAGCGATAGCCGCTACGCAATCCGTAATGACTCCCTCGCCACGGTCGATGTCTTCATACGGCAGGCCATCCACTTTCGGGAACGTCATCGCGTCAGGCAGCCACTCGTCTGCCAATTGTTCCGGTCGCAACAGACTCGTCTTGCCGCGCCCTTTCATGGCGGTCGCGACCGTCTGCGCAATCTCGGCCGATGTGCAGCGGTAAACGCCCGCATCGTAATCGTGCAGCCGGCTTGCGAGCAATTGCAGCACGTCTTCCCTGGTCGCTTGCCCCTGATGCCGGTAATTGCGGGCAATCGCTAGGTATTCGCTTTCGCGAGACGCGGAATTGCCCCCCACCGCTATCCGAATTCTTTGCAGGATGTCTGCGCGCGCCGCAGGGAACGAACTCATGCCCGGTTCTCCTTGCCGCGCTTGGCCCACCACTGCCGGAACGATTCCGCCGGAATCGAGGGCATATCGCGCGTGGCAGTCCAGCCCGCCATCATGCCAGGCAGGTTATGAATTGTGCCGTTCTTCGTAAAGGGTATCTGCGCAATCCGTCCCATCGCCCGCGCCGTGGAGAGGTTCGCCGCGTCCGACATCGCCCACGCTGCCGCCTTCATGCCAATGCCTTCCATCCCCGGGGCATGGCCGCTCTCGACAATCTTGTTCCGCAGATGAATCAGAATCTCCGGAATATTGATCTTAACCGGACATACTTCATAACAGGCCCCACATAAAGACGACGCAAAAGGCAGCGTTTGCGAATGTTCCATCGATTGCAACTGAGGTGTGAGAATCGCCCCGATAGGGCCGGCGTAAATTGATCCGTACGCGTGTCCGCCAGTCTGCCGGTAGACTGGGCACGCATTGAGACAGGCGCCGCAACGGATGCAGTCCAGCGTCTCGCGCGATACCTCATCCGCCAGTATCTTTGTGCGCCCATTGTCGAGCAAAATCACGTGGAATTCCTGGGGTCCGTCGCCCGGCGTCGCGCCGGTCCAGATGGAATTGTACGGGTTCATGCGTTCGCCCGTAGCCGACCGCGACAGCAACTGCAGAAAAACTCCCAGGTCTTCGAACGTTGGGATGATCTTCTCGATTCCCACGACGCTGATCAGTACGCGCGGCAGCGAAACGCACATGCGCCCGTTGCCTTCCGATTCCACCACGCAAATAGAACCCGTCTCCGCCACTGCGAAGTTTGCGCCGCTGATGGCCACCGGAACCCGCAGAAACTTCTCGCGCAAATAAACGCGCGCAGCTTCGGCGATATCTTCCGCGTTGGTGCCCAGTTCCGAAAGCCCCATGGTCCGCATAAACAATTCGCGGATTTCCATCTTGTTGCGATGGAGCGCGGGAACCACGATATGCGACGGCTTATCCTCACCCAGTTGCACAATCAAATCAGCGAGGTCGGTCTCGTACGGCGTAATACCCACCGCCTCGAGTGCCTTGTTCATGCCGATTTCATCGGTCGTCATCGTCTTGACCTTGATGACTTCCTTCTCGTTCTGCGCCTGAATAATCCCGATAGTGATCGCGTTTGCTTCATCCGCGTCGCGCGCCCAGTGAACCTTGCCGCCTGCGCGTGTGCAGTTGGCTTCGAACTGCTCCAGGTAATCGCTCAGATGGCGCAGCGTGTGATCTTTGATAGCGTGGGCGGTGTCGCGCAGTTCCTGCCAGTCAGGTGTTTCGCCCACAACATTGGCGCGCTTGCCACGGATAATTCCGGTCGCGTTGCGCACGTTTCGGCGCAACTGCTCATTCTGCATTAAGTGCTTCGCCGCTACGGCAAATTCCGGCGCGCCTGCCGCTTCACCCACCCGGACGCTCAAGGTCGGGCCCCCTGGTCCGAAGACGCCAGTATCTCCGCCAGATGCACGGTCTGCGGGCCCTCGTGCATGCGACTGAGTGTGCCGCCGATCTGCATCAGGCAGGAGTTATCCAGCGCTGCGCAGTAGGCCGCCTTCGTATTCAGAATGCAGCGAGCCTTGTCGGCCGCCATCGCGCTTGAGACATCCGAATTCTTCACTGAGAAAGTTCCGCCAAAACCGCAGCACTGGTCGGAATCTTCGAGCGGCACGTACGTCAGCCCCCGCACTTTGCGCAGTAACCTCTCCGGCTTATCTCCCACGTGCAGCGACCGCAGCGCATGGCACGAGGTATGCAACGTCACCCGGTGTGGGAAATACGCGCCAGTATCTTCCACTCCGAGTTTGTCCACCAACAGTTCCGAAAACTCAAAGACGCGGGGAAGAAGGGCCTGCACCTGCCGAATGGTCTCGGCGTTTCCGCTATCTGCCGCCATTACCGGATAATGTTCCCGGATCATTGCTACGCACGATGCCGAAGGAACGCAGATCGTCTCCGCGCCGTCCTCGCCGCCAAAATCTTCGAGGAACTTTTCCATCAGCGGAAATGCGTCTCCACGGTACCCGCTGTTGTAGTGCATCTGGCCGCAACAGGTCTGCGTCTGGCGAAACTCGACTGTATGCCCCAGTCTTTCCAGCACGGTGACCACCGCCTGCCCCGTCTTCGGAAACAGGGCGTCGTTATAGCAGGTAATGAAGAGCGAAATGCGCAACCTTCAATGTATCGCAATGCACCGAGTGAAGCGTATGATTTTTGTATAGTTTAGGCAAAGAAATGGTTGGTCCATTCCATTGTGTAAAATCGGGAACTGG
>CAIKAS010000242.1 GCA_903825445.1 uncultured Acidobacteriia bacterium | reverse complement strand
GTTTTGATGCTTCCGGGGGGCGATACAATTGAAACCGATGCAGGATCGCGCATCGTTGAACTCCCCGCATCCTTTTCTGCTGCCGGTGGTGGCGGGGCTGGCCTTTTTCGCGATGGCGATGGCGCAATCGGTTCCGTCCGATGAGATCCATTCGCAAACCGTCCCGTACATTCCCGCTTCGCCGGTCACGCTGCGCACGGAAGTTCGGGTGGTGGAAGTTCCGGCGGTGGTCCGCGACCAGGGTGGCCGAACGGTGCCGGGGCTGACACGGGATGCGTTCAAAGTCTATGACGATGGCAAGCTGCAGACCATCACTGGATTCTCGGTTCGGAATTCGGGGGCGGAACGTTCCGACCCGGCCGGCAACCCGCGTTTCATCGCGCTCTGTTTCGACGATTTGCATCTTCAGTCCGACGCGCTCAAGCGTACGAAAGATGCGGCTGAGCAATTTGTCAGAGCGGGCCTTTCGCCCGGCGATCGGGCGGCGATCATTACTACATCGCACTCCGGAAAATATGACTTCAGTTCCGATGTGCCGACGCTGCTGGGGCAAATCGAAAAACTAACGGCTACTCCGCAGCGGGCTGCCGCCGATATGACGCGGTGCCCGCTGATACGCCCCTATGAGGCTTACCAGATAGCCGCCCGCATGGATCCGGGGAATCAGGTACTTGAGGCGAAGATGGCGGAGTGCCAGGCCTGTTATAACAATCCGTGTCACGAGGGTGAGATTGTGGCAAAGGCTGAGACGATCTGGTCGCGCGCGAGGGATATTGCCGGAGAGACGGTGGGAGTGATCGATGGTCTGGTGGATGGCATGGCGAAATTGCCGGGGCAGCGGATCGTGATTCTTACCTCCGCGGGATTTCTCGCTGGCGGTCAGGAAACGCACCTTGATCGCGTGATGGACAAGGCGCGCCACTCAGAGGTAGTGATTAACGCTCTCGACGCAAACGGTTTGTCTTTCAGCATGTCGGGCAACATTGCTTACGAAGGCGCTGCCGTGCTGGCCTCCGGCACTGGAGGGAGCTTTTTTCACAACAGCAACGATCTGAAGACGGGCTTCCGCGACCTGGGAACGGCGCCGGAAACCATCTACGCGATCAGCTTCACGCCATCGGGCCCGATGGACGGGCGTTTTCACGGGCTGAGAGTGCAACTGGCGGGGTCAAATCGCTATTCGGTGCAGGCGCGGTTGGGCTATGCGGCGACTCCGCAGGCCGTGGAGAAAACTTCCGGAATCGACAATGAAGTAACAGCGTCCAACGCTCTGACGGAGTTTCCCGTTTCGTTCCGCTGGGAGCAGTGGCAGGGCAAGCCGGGCATGACGGTGGTGGTAAGTCTGGACATCGCACACATGCATTTCATGGCGTGGAATGGAAGGCACACGGAAAAACTTAATATCATTGGTGTGCTCCTCGACGACAGTGGCAACGTCGTTGCCGGGAAAAAGAGCGAGTTGCAATTTTCATTCCGGGATGCGACGCTGGCACAGTTTGCGAAGACCGGGTTCACGACGGCGATGACGATTGAGGCGGCTCCGGGGCATTACGTGGCGCGCGCCGTGGCGCAGGAAACACTGGAAGGGAAACTTGCGGCTGCGAGCACGAAGGTAGAGATCCGATAAAACCTTTGGCCACGGATGCACACAGATACACTCGGATACGAAAGGATAATTGGTGGCGCAAAGAAAGATTTCGAGCGGTGTGGTTCATGAACTGCCGGCGGATTTGAGAAAAGCACTTATATCCGACCAGGAAGCGTTGGCAACGTGGGAGGATATTACGCCGCTGGCGCGCAACGAGTGGATCTGTTGGGTTGAGTCGGCTAAGAAAGCAGATACGCGGAGCCACCGGATCGAGTGGGGCTGTTCCAGCCTGCGGGATGGGAAACGCCGCCCCTGTTGCTGGCCCGGATGCGCGCACCGCTAATATTTCGCGCCGGCGTTCCGGAAGATGCGGCGGAACTGGCGGCGCTGCTGATACTGCGATTGTTGCAACCTTTCGCCTGGCGACAAAGAAACACTGGGCTATCGACACCAGCTGTTTCACGAAATGCGCGAG
>CAIKAS010000241.1 GCA_903825445.1 uncultured Acidobacteriia bacterium | reverse complement strand
GCAGGCAGCGGCTCGGAAGCTGGCGCGGCCCTGTATCCACGTCGATGTCGCAACAAATACCGTGCAGGTAGAGCGTCATCGTGTCTTCAAACGACCGGCGCGCGTAGTCGCGAAACGGCTTGCCATCGCGGCGGGCATTCATCGGGCGGCGGAGCAGCGCCTGCTTGAGACGCCAGCTGCGCTCGTCCACTTCACCGTGCATTTCGTTGCTGAGTTCTTCGCGAAGCAAACCATTCCACGCATCGGACGCCTGCTTCGACCAGCGATGGGATACCAGCGTCGCAATCTCGTCGTAGAAGAAGTAATGGTAGTCGGCGACTTGCTCGCCCTTGACGGTGAAAAACAAAGTCACTTGGTCTTTGCCTTCCACGTGAGCAGAGAGCGCCAACTTCGCCTCGGGCGGTTTCGTCTCCGTCACCACCGTGGCCGTTCTACCCGTGCCTTTCTCCAGATACGGAGCCAGCACCACGCCGATTTTCGGCAGCAGCGTGCGAACCACAGGGGGCAGGGAATCGATCGGGTCCTGCAGGTAAGGGCGCTGATCCTCCTCCGCTACCGGGGTCATGGAGTACCAGGAGAATTGCTTGTTGATCGGAGTGAGTTGCGGCTTCAAACGCCGCGCCAGTTCATCGATTGTGTCCCGGGCGTGAGTATCTCGGGAATGGCCGTTTTCGGAAGACATGTTTAGGGATTGACGCAAGAACGGGAACGACTGATTGTAACAGGACGGACATCGGTCCGTGGACAAGGTAACGCTAATCTGGTGGTTTGTCTCTAGCTCCCAGGTCCGTGTTGATTTCCGCAGGCGAGGCGTCCGGGGACTATTACGCTGGGCTGCTGCTGACTGAATTGCGGCGTCGGTGGCCCGAAACAGACTTTTTCGGCTGCGCGGGTCCGCATCTAAGGGCGGCAGGACTGCGGCCGATCATCCGGATGGAAGACCTCGCCGTAGTTGGAATTGTGGAGGTTCTGGGCCACCTTCCCCGCATCTGGCGGCGGTTTCGGGAACTGATAGGCGCCGCACGAAGTGAAAGGCCGACTCTGGCCATCCTGACGGACGCGCCGGACTTCCACTTTCGGGTGGCTAAGAAACTGAAACGGCAGGGAATACCTGTGGTCTATCTGGTGGCGCCTCAGGTCTGGGCTTGGCGCGAACACCGGGTGAAAACGATGCGCCGGATCATCGACCAGTTGCTCTGTATTTTCCCCTTCGAAGAGGCCTTCTTCCGGGAGCGGAACGTGCCGGTGACCTACATCGGCCATCCGCTGGCGGGACGGGTGCAGCCGACGCTGTCACGGGAAGAGTTTTTTAGGAAACACAATATCCCGCTCGACCGTCCTTTAATCGTGGTGTTGCCGGGTAGCCGTCCAGGCGAAGTGCTTCGTCATATTCCGCCGCTCGTGCAGGCGGCCGAACTGCTGTCGACGGAACAGCCGCTGAGTTTCCTGCTGGTGGCCTCGCCGCACTGCGGGACGGCGGTCTTTGAGGAGCCGCTGAAAGGCAGCCCCATTCGGGCGATTGAAGGCGACTCGTGGAATGCCCTGGCGCACTGCGATCTGGCGCTGGCGGCGAGCGGTACGGTGACGGTGGAGGCGGCGTTGCTCGGCGCGCCGATGGTGACGTTTTACAAGGTGACGGCGCTAACGTACGCGATCGGAAAGCCGCTGGTGAAGGTCCCGTTTTTCTCTATGGTGAATTTAATCGCGGGCCGAAAGATTGTGCCGGAACTGATCCAGGATGACATGACCGGCGAGCGAATCGCAGCCGAAGCGAGGCCGTTACTTGACGGCAGCCCGAATAGAGCGAAAATGAAAGAAGAGCTGGCGAAGGTAGCCGGCAGCCTGGCCGGTGGTACGGATGCGATTCAGTTGGCGGCCGATGAAGTGGAGAAAGTAATGGGGAGGTGTTTGTGAGAAAAGTCCTGGTGGCGTTTAGCTGCCTGCTCGTCACATCTGTTGCCTATGGGCAACGCAGTAACGGCGCGCAGCCCGCCAACATCGACGTGGACGGCTACACGATCGACGCGCAGATCAACCCCTCCACCCAAACGATCAATGCGCACGTGGTGGTCCGTTTCGTCTCGCTTGACGATCAGGCGAATTCCGTCACGTTCGAACTCAATAACAACCTGAACATTTCGCAGATCACCGACGCCCGCGGCAACGTGCTGAGTTCGGCCCGTACTCCGGCTGACAACAGCGTGCGGGTGACATTTCCCGGCATCCTGCCCAAGGGCCAGATGACTTCCCTCACGTTCACCTACGATGGCCGCCTTTCGGGCGACGAGGAATCGCCGATCTACGGGATCAAGTTCGCCGCCATCCAAAGCGATTACGGCTTTCTGCTCTACCCTTCGCGTTGGTTTCCAATCAACGGCTACACCTCGGATCGATTCACGTCGACCATGAACATCACCGTGCCACAGGGCTATCAGGTGATCGGGAGTGGCATGGGCAGTTCGAAACCCGACACCGGTGGTGGAATGATTTTCACGTGGGAGTTCACCAAGCCTTCGTTCCCGGGCGATATTGCGATCGTCAAGGGCGATCCGGTGAAGAATTCCACGGATGGCAGCACGACCACGCTTTGGTTCCGTGGAGCTCAGACGGAATTCGCGAACGCCTACGGATCGACAACGGCGCAGATGGTGGCGCATTTCACGGATCTGTACGGCCTGGCTCCGTATGCGAATCTGACGATGGTTGAAACCGCGGATGGAGCGCCGAACGGTTACGCGGCTCCGGGAGTAATCTTTCTCGCGCCTCGCGCCATCGCGAAAGATGTGAACGTCAACGTGCTGGCCAATTCGATTGCTCGCCAGTGGTGGGAGATAGATGTCTCCCCCGTCAATCGGAACCATATCTGGCTGGAAAATGGCATGGCGCTTTACTCGGAAGCACTCTGGACTGAGCACGATAAAGGCGCGGCCGCGATGGAGCAGCGCATGCACGATACAGAAGTGACGTCGCTGACCGTGGACGATGTGCCGCTTATTCAGACATCGCGTCTGGAAGATTATTCGCCGGAATACTGGGCGCTGAGCGCGAGCAAAGGTGCGGTTGTGATGGGGATGCTGCGCAGCACTATGGGCGATGATAAGTTTTTCGCCGGCCTGAAAGCCTTCCTGAGCCAGTACGCGTGGAAGTCGGCGACGACGGCGGATTTCCGTGGCGCCTGCGAAGGCGTGATGGGTGAGGAACTGCGGTATTTCTTTATCCAGTGGGTAGAGAACAGCAGCGCGCCTGAATTCAAGCTGGAGTATACGATTTTCCGTACTCAGAAGGGCTTCCGGGTTCAGGGGAAGATTTCCCAGGATCTGGACACCTTCCGTATGCCGGTGGATCTGAAGATCGAAACGGAAGGTAACCCGGAAGTCAAACGCGTCGACGTGATGGGGACGTCTTCTGAGTTTTCGGTGGAGACATTTGGCAAGCCGAAGAGCGTGACCATCGATCAGGGAAATAAGGTGCTGCACATGGATCCGCAGATGCGCGTGGATGTGGCGATCCGCAAGGGCGAGCAATTCGTTCAGATCGCCGAATTTGCCGAAGCGCTGAAGCAGTACCAGCGCGCGCTGGACACGCAGAAGACGAGCTCGATGGCGCATTACCGCGTAGGCGAGGTGTTCTTCCTCCAGCACAACTACCAATCGGCGGCGAACGAATTTCGTGAGGCGCTGAATGGCGACAACAACCCGAAGTGGGTAGAAGTATGGGCGCACATTTATCTGGGCAAGGTGTTCGATATTACCGGGCAGCGCGAACGCGCCGTCAACGAATACACGCAGGCGCAGAGGACGCGTGACAACACGCAGGGTGCGCAGGACGAGGCCTCGAAGTACCTCAAACAGCCTTACACGGAAAAAAGCAAGGAAGCTGTCTGAGACCTGCGGCCCTGGGTATATTGTTCGGCATCGGACTGCTGTGCGCGGCTCCGATCGTTCCCAACGCGGAGCCTCCGGGTGACCCGGGTCAGGTGTTCGTGCTCCAGGATTACCGCTGGGTTCCGGTAACGGTCAAGCGTCCCACCCTGGTCGATTGCCATTTCGAGGTTCTGAACGGTAGCCCCACCGTCCACGTCGAACTTCTGTCGGACGACCAGTTTGTGCGGTTTGCCAGGCATCGCAGGTACGAGACCCTGGCCTCGACAGCAGACGGAAGTTCCGGCAGTTTCGCGCGGATGATTGAAGCGCCCGGGAGCTACCGCGTCCTGATCCGGAATGACCAGGGTGCGCCGCCAATCGCTGTTTCGGTTGACCTGAAAATGGACGTGGAGCGGGATGCTGGCCTGATGACCTCCGGAGTTCCCATCCAACGCAGGATCACCGTGATCGCCATCAGCCTCGCTGTTTTCTTCGGAACTGTATTCTGGTCCGGACAAAAGCTCTTGCGGGCGTACCGTCATCGATGACACGCGCGGGATATCATGTGGACGTGAAAGAACGCCATGGAAACGGTTGAAACACCGAAGGCACGGCGAAAGATTTCCAGCTGGCTTATTCCCGCAATAGGGTACTCGATTTCGCTCGCGTCTCTCTGGTGGGCGTTTGCCCGCTTTCCTTTCGCTCAGCTTGGCGAGCACTTTCGCACGATGGATTGGTGGTGGCTGGTCATCGCGGTGACCATCGAAGTTGCCTCTTTCATGCTGGATGCCTGGCGATGGAAAGAACTGCTGAAGCCGGCCCACGAGCCAACCTATGGAGCGTGCGTCCAATCGGTTTTCGCCGGCATGTTCAGCAACGATCTGCTGCCGGCGCGTGCCGGAGAAGCGGTCCGGTGTTTCCTCCTTTCTTATAAGTGCGACATACACCTTCCGCTGGTGATCACGTCGTCGATCGTTTTGCGCGTGATGGACGGATTGTGGATTGTGATCCTCTACTTTGCGACCTCCTGGCTGGTGGAAGGAGTCGGCGCGGTGACGAGCGTAATGGCGGTCTACGCCGCGGTGGTCACCGGTTTGGCGCTGCTGTTGTTGTTCGTGCTCTTCTACAAGCAGGACGCGCACAACTTCATCACCAACAGCAAACGGGGGGCGCGATTTGCACATTTCCTGGATGAGATTCACAAGCTGGGCAACTGGCAAGAGCTGCGAACCGTGATGGCGACTACGGGCATCTACTGGGTGATGCAGGTGTGCGCCGTCTGGACGATCACTCGCGCGGATAAGTTCTATTTCAACTTTGGCCAGATGTCGTTCTTGCTTGTCGTGAAAAATGTCGGAACGCTGGTGCCAACCGCGCCTGCGGCGGTCGGCGCGTTTCAAGCGAGTGCGATCTACGCCCTTCGGCATTTTTTCACCGAGGCTCCGGACGCGAAGATTCTGGCTGAGATCATGTTCGGATTTCTCACGCTGCCAGGTTTGATCGGTGGCGCGATTGCCATCGCCAATGCCGGGTACAACCTGAAGGATCTGGTCCGACATGCGCAGGAAGCCCACGCGAGACATGATTAGGATTGCCATCTCAGACGGCTCCGGGAAAATGTCCGCGCGTCTGCCGGATGCCGATTTCCTGCAGGTTCGGGAACCGCAACTGACCACGGCTGACTTTGCCCGGTATGTCCGAAGCGTCATGCGCGAGGGCGGGCCACGAGTGCTGGTGAACGATCGGACGGACGTGGCTATCGCGTGCGGCGCGGCGGGTGTTCATCTGCGCGATGGCAGCGTATCCCCGGAGGTGATTCGGCGAATTGCCCCGCCTGATTTTGTCATCACCGTGGCGTGTCATGATGGCGACGCCGTCCGCAGGGCAGGGGAAGAGGGCGCGGATTTTGCGGTGCTGGCGCCGATTTTCTCGCCGCTTTCGAAGACGGTTAGCAGAACACCGCTGGGGCTGGACGTGTTGCGCGAAATCGCCGCGCAGTCGGGAATTCCGGTCATTGCGCTGGGTGGCATCACCGGCGAGACGGCGCAACTCTGTGTTGCGGCGGGCGCGGCTGGAGTGGCTGGAATCACGGCGTTTTTGTCCCGGTGAGCGCCTGCGTGTGGGCGGCTACGGCACGGGTGAGTCCGTCCAAACTGTAACCGCCTTCCAGCACGGAGACCAGTCGACCGTTGCTGTGCTGGTCGGCAATCTCCTGGAGCAGGGAAGTGAGTTCGACGAAGTCGGCGTCGGTCAGGCGGAACTGGCCGAGCGGGTCGCCAGCGCGGGAGTCGAAGCCCGCGGAGATCATGACCAGATCAGGGCGGAATTCCCGCATGGCTGGCAGCAGCCTGGTGCGGAAAGCGCCGAGGATTTCATCGCGTCCCGCGCCGGATGGGAACGGGCAGTTCATGGTTGCGCCTTGCCCTTCGTATTCCCCCGTTTCGCGTACGGAACCAGTGCCCGGATACCAGGGCGATTGGTGCGTGCTGAAGAAGAACACGGAGGGATCGTCGTAGAAAATATCCTGCGTGCCGTTGCCGTGATGCACGTCCCAATCGGCAATCAGGACCCGCTCGGCTCCATAAGTATTCTTTGCATATCGCGCCGCAATGGCGATGTTGTTGAACAGGCAGAAGCCCATGCCGCAGTCGGCGGAGGCATGATGCCCGGGCGGGCGCACGATGCAAAATGCGTTGTCGGCTGTGCCCTTCATGACAAGGTCGACGGCGTTCAGGCAGGTGCCGACGGCGCGCAGCGCTACCTCGTAAGAACGGAGACAGACATCGGTATCGCCGGTGGAGAGCGATTTCCGACCCGATTCGACGTCTCGCCTGGCAATGTCGATGTAGCCCGGAGTGTGGCAAAATTTCAGTTCATCTCTGGTGGCTTCCCGCGCAGGGAGCGTGGAGAGCGGAGCGCCGTTGAGGCCTCGGATGGCCGCATCCCAACGGGCGGGGCGTTCGGGATGGCCTGGCCTGGTGTCGTGTTCTTTGGCGATCGGATCGGCAAGGAACGCGGTCGACATCAGCTTCGCGCGCCTTTGCGGAGCTCGGCGATGCGGGTCACTCGCGATTTCGGGCTATCGAGACTGAAGGTGCGGGCATCGCCGAGATCTTCCCGGATGAAGGTCTCCATGAGGGCGACGGCGTCTTCGAGTGCGCGATCCTTCTTTACAAAGGATTGCCAGGCGATGGTGCCGGTTTCGATGTCGAAATCCCAGCGGCCTACGATGCGGCCCCGGTCCAGAATGAAGTGGCTCGAAAGCTCCATCACTGCGCTCATATTCGGCGCGAGTACACCTTCGGCATCTTCGGCCGAGATGAGACTTGATGTGCCCCGGCGCAAGTGAGCGATGTTGTCGAGGAGGCCAGTCAGCACGTAGTGCGGCTTTTTCGGCACCTGAAATTTGGCGAACTCGGCAGCGTCTTCGGGGAGTGCGACCAGATCTCCCTGAACGGGGACGAGCTTCAGCCGATCGGTAGCGAGCTTCGCGGCTTTGACGCCGAGACCGGAGAACCACTGGAACTCGGCGACGGAGGCGATGCCGATCCACTTGTAGTATTGGCGGGCTAGCTCGACGAAAGATGCGTCGGCATCGAGCTTCCACCTGGCCAATGGATTCGGCTTCCAGGCGGCGTACTTATAGCGTTGCTGGTCGATGCGGCCGTTCATCGGTAAGCGGCGGATTTCGCCATCCGCCTGGAGCAGGCCGAGCGCCAGAGGCAGTGTGGTGGTGAGGCCCTTCTTCTGTCCCTCGGGGCCGAGGTTGCGGGCCGCGTTACCGACTTTCGTCCGGAGAGCCTCGGGGTCCAGGGGTTCGGCTTCGAGCGCCTTCAGAATCGCGGCTCTCAGTTTGGCGATCTCGGCATCGGTGACGCCCAATTTGCGAGCAGTGGCGACTTCCGTCTTCGACGCGAAACTCTGTCCAACTTTCAAACCGAGTGCAAAATCGTCGGCCGGCACGACGTAAGTGCAGCCGCGCGCGCTGGGCAATTCATGGATGCGGACCTTGGCGAGTTCAGTGTCAACTTCGGCGCGGCGCAGGCCGGCCCGGGCAAACAATGTGAGGTAAGGACTCGCCCCGCCCACTGATCGCGACCATCCGGTTTGACTCAGAACTTCGGCAGCGGACAGGCCGGCCAGCCTGCCATCGAGACCTTGTCGGTGTGACCACCACGCTCTGAGTTTCGGATCCATGGCATCAGTTTCGCAGAATCGGCAGCAGTACCGCACTGCCATCCTCGACCCCAATCACAGGCGGAAGCTGGTGCTTTTGCTCCCAGCGCTGGGGGCGCAGGACGCGCACCACGGCTATCTCATCGCACGCCTGGAACTTGGGACACCGCAGGCAGTCTTTCCACGCTTTCAGCGGAAGTTCGCCGCGTTCCACAATGTGGAAACCGGCCTTGGCGAAGAATTCCTCGACATAGGTGAAGGCGAACACGGCGTCGAGACCGTAGAGTTTCGCTTCATAGACAAGTGCATCCACGAGCAGCCGGCCGATGCCGTGCTTCTTATGCGATTCAGCCACCGCCAGAGAACGGACTTCGCCCATCTGCGGCGAGTAGAAGTGCATGGCGCCGCAACCGGCGAGGACTTTTCCATCGTAGGCGACCATGAAGTCGCGCATGTTTTCGGACAGCTCGAATTCGGTGCGGGAAAGCATGATGCCTTTTGCAGCGTAACCGTTGATGAGCTCAAGCAGGGCAGGGATGTCCTGCATAGAGGCCTTTCTTACCTCGATGTCTTTATTCGACACGGTGGCGTGCTCCACCGTGAGATCGGGCCGGAGTGCGCTGATCATTGTTTGACTCCTGCTGTGACTCCAGCGGCGTCTCCAGAAACTATGCTCGTGCCGATGTTTTCCCCGGCGAAGACGCGGCTGACGATATCCGAATCCGAGCCGCGGACGATGCGCACTTCGGCGACACCGTTGGAGACAGCGTTGGTGGCGGCGTCGAGCTTGGCTTGCATGCCTCCGGTGGCGACACCCTCGGAAATCAGCTGGCGGCAATCCGCTATGGTCAGCACGGGCAGGATCGTCTTTGTGGCATCGAGGACACCGGGGACGTCGGTCAGGAAGACTAGCCGGTCGGCCTTCCAGGCTGAGGCTACCGCTACGGCCATGGAATCGCCATTCACGTTGTAGACTTCGCCATTTGCTCCGCCTGCGACGCACGCGACTACTGGCATGTATCCGGATTTGGTGAGAGTTTCGAGCAAGGCGGGGTCGGAGGACGTGACACGGCCTACCCAGCCTAGTTCGGGATCTAGTTGATTGGCTGTGGCGAGGCCGGAATCGATGCCTGTGAGGCCGACGGCGCGCGCACCCGCGGCATGCGCGGCGACCATGTTGCAGGCGCCGTGTTGATGGCGTTTTCCGCACTCGTGGCG
>CAIKAS010000240.1 GCA_903825445.1 uncultured Acidobacteriia bacterium | reverse complement strand
GCAGGCAGGCGGCTGTGAACACCAGCCCCGCGACGAAAGGGTCATGCGAAGCCCTCTCCACCAATCCAAACGTTGCTTCCGCGCGGATGGAAACCCATACTGCCAGCGCCGCGAGTATTCCATTCACCAGAAACCGGATGAAGGCGTCGAGCAGCAGAAAGCGGTAATCCTGCAGCAGCACGAAGAGCGCCAGAGGGATTCCTGCATGATGGAGCGCCGCTTCGCCCGACCAGGCTTTGATGTCGTGCGAAGATCCCAGGTGTGCGAACGAAATCGCGAACAGGAACAACACCATGGCGCCAGCAAGGCGTTTACCACCGCCATCGCGTGCTCCGCTCAGGAACTCCTGCACGATGGAAGCAGTGGTGAGCGCAGCGAATCCGATAGTGACCACCAGGATCGCCGCGTAATGGAAACGGGGCGCGCCGGTGACCAGGTCGCCAATGTGAAGACCGATCGCCACTGAGCTGACGATGTATCCCGCAATCCAAAGCGAGCGCGGGCGTGACCGTAAGGAAATGTGCAGTAACACTGCTGGCAGCAGGCTAAGCACGGAAAAGCTGCCAGCCACGATAATGTCGGCAATCCGATCACCGGTGGGAGCGGTGGCCATGCCTATTAGGGACCCTACATTCCACAGCAGGGCGAGACCTGCAGCAATAGCAGGCAGCAGGCTGCGCTCCGCCGTGGCTCTGCGCCAATCGATCAGAAGAAGGTAAAAGAGAATGCCAAACGCAAGCGCACCGGCGCAGTGGCCGATCGTATTTACCAGCAGCGGTGCGTGAAGACTAAGCCTGTCGGGCATCCTGAACAATACGATAGCGAATCCTCAGGCCCGTTGCGCTTATGATGGCCGATTTGTCCCATGAGTTGTCCGATGACCTGCGCGGTCGGCGACGAAGTAACATGCCACGCCGGAGAGAATGATCAGACACCCGAGTTGCAGGGCGTTGAGAGGGCCCACCGGTTCCGCGTCGTTGCGAATCACGGCGAGAATCAGCAATGCCAGTGGCGGCAGGCCGACCGCGACCGCACCGGTGATGCCTCCCGGTACACGATAGGGACGTTGCAGTTCCGGTTCGCGCAAGCGCAGGGCGATCAGCGCCGCAAACTCCAGCAGGATGCTGAGGCCGGTGAGAAGTACATCGAGCATTACCAGTTTGGAGAAATTCAACCCAAGGCAGAGCGCCCATGCCGAGGCGCAGACGAGAATGGAAACCCACGGAGCGTAAGTGTGTTGAGTGCGCCTGGCCAGTTCGCGTGGCAGGAAGCCGTCCTCGGCCATAACTGCGGGCAAGCGCGAATAGACAAGGGTCAGGGCATTTAGCGTGCCGAGTGCTCCAAGCATGCCGGCGGCCGTCAGTGCGAGCGCGAGGACTTCCTTTATAGAACTGCCGGGCATGATGGCGCGGGCAACATCTGGCCAGCCGCCTGTGGTCCAGCGATTCGGATCGAGGCCCGTCAACGCCACCGCGCCAATTGGCAGTACGTAAGTGAGAGCGACGAGAATTACGCCAATCGCCATCGCCCATGGATACGTTTTCCGGGGCCTGTCCACTTCTGAAGCGATTGTTGTGGAGTTGTCCCAGCCCATGTAATTCCACATGGCGATGAGTAGCCCGGCAAGCACGTCCACGTGGCGGATTGGCGCCGCTGCGGGATTCGCGGCAATGCCCATGTGCGTCGCCGCGTAGAGCGAAAGCAACACGAACGGAGCCAGCAACATCAGCGTCATAACGAGCGAGTGGCGGCCCACGGTTCCAGCACCCATCATGTTCCACACGGCGCACGCAGAGATCATTACGATTCCCACGATGGTGCCGCGATGCCCGGCTACCATCGCGGGCGCGATACGGCTTAAGTAGCTCACGAAGAGCGTGGGATAAATAGCCATATCGAAAATACTACCGGTGAGCGACAGCCAGCCTTCCTGAAAGCCCCAGAACCGCCCCATGCCACGCGTCACCCAGCGATAGTAGCCGCCGTCTTCCGGAATAGCGCTCGAGAGTTCACTCACCATGAGCGCTGTCGGCAGACTCCAGATCAGCGGAGTGATGAGCAGAATGAGAATGGCGCCAAAATATCCGGAAGAGCCAACTACGTCTTCGAGGCCGAACGGTCCGCCAGCCACTATCAGGTACAGCGCGCCTACCAGTGGCCAGAGCGTGACTTTGCGAGTCATTTTTGACACTTTGGACAAAAGTGGGTGCCGCGTTGCGCCAGCACAATTCGCTTGATCCCAGTGCCGCAGTTCACGCAGGGTTCGCCAGTACGCTGGTAAACGCGGTGCGCAGTTTGAAAACTTCCCTGGCAACCTTCCGCATCCACGTAATTCGAAACCGAGGAGCCGCGACTCTCGATCGCTTCAGTCAACACCTGTTGCATCGATCGATAAATACGCTCCACACGATCCGCGCGAAGCGAGGCCGCCACACGTTTCGGATGGACGCCCGCGCGAAAAAGCGCCTCATCGGCGTATATGTTTCCGACACCGCGCACAACTGCCTGATTCAACAGAACCGCCTTCACCGGCGAACTACGTAGCTTCAACCTTTGTGCGAACTCTTCGAGCGTGACCTCAAGCGGCTCCGGTCCCAGCGCCGCCACCCGAGCCGGAAGTTCCTCGCCGTACTCGATTCGCCCGAATTGGCGGGGATCTTCATAGAGCAGAGATCCACGATCCAGGGTGAAGATGGCGTGCGTCCATTTGGAAAGTGCCCCATCGATCAGAAGACGCCCCGTCATCCCCAGGTGGATGACGAGAAACCCGCGATCCAGGCGAATCGAAATAAACTTGCCATGACGCTCGACGGCGACGATCTTCCTTCCCGCGAGGGCGTTCGCCGTCTTGCGAGCCGAACCGATCAGCACGCGCAGGCCAGTGAATTCGGCGTTGAGAATACGTCGCCCCACGACGGCCGGGCGAAGCGTGCGAACAACGGTTTCGACTTCAGGGAGTTCAGGCATTTTCGACCGGCAGATCCACCAGAACATTGCGATCTTCCACTTTCACCCGATAGATCGGCACGCCCATCCGGTCATCGACCAGACACGCGCCGCTCCGCGAATCGAATTCCCACATGTGGTACGGGCAGACCACCATGCCACGAATGACGGTTCCCTGACCCAGCGGTCCACCTTCATGCGGGCAAACGCCGGACATTGCCCTAATCTCGCCGTCCGCATTGCAGATTGCATAGAGGCTGCCCTCGTGCTCCACCTCGATTACGGTATCGTTCGGAAGCTCGCCGAGGGTTGCCAGTTTGGTCCACGCCATTTTTACAGTGTAGTGGAATGCCCGGCTTTCAGGCGGCCGTCACTTGTGTATTCAGCGCTCTGTCGCGCATGCGCTTCCGCATCGGCACCAATACGAATTTGGCAACCACTCCCGCCAGCAGACTGCAAAATGATGCTGTCAGCAACACGCTATTCCATGTTCCGGTCGCCGTCACCAGCATGCTGGCAAGCGGTACCGCAAGTGCAGAGGCGCCCTTCGCGGTATATAGGAGCCCGTTGTTTGCCGCGGCGTTCTCCATGCCGAAACTGTCTCCGCAAATCGCCGGAAAGATGACGAAGATCTCACCCCAGAACAAAAACGTGAGTGCCGCGAAGCCAAGGAAGCCGTAAGGGTTGCGTCCGGCGAGGGCCATACCCAGCAGGGCAACCGCTTCCAGAGAGAACATCAGCAGCATCATGTTTTCCCTGCCAATAAAATCGGAGAGCAGGCCGGCAATTGGCCTCGTGATGCCGTTTGCGAAATTATCGATCGAAATGGCCAGCGTCAAGACAGGCGCGGTGATGCCGAACAATGTTACCGCCTGCTTCTCCAGGCCGAAATCGCGCGCAATCGGCCCGAGCTGCGCGGTTATCACCATGCCCCCGAAAGCGATCAGCAGGTAGACCGCATACGTCAGCCAAAAGACTCCGGTGCGAATGGTCTGTGCCGGACGCAGTTCTACGCCGTGATAGATGTGGGTGCGCTTCGCGATCGCTTCGGTGCGGAGCGGCGGCTTGATCAAAAAGGCTCCCAGGATCACGATTGCCATCCCCTGCAGGAGTCCAAAAAAAAGAAACGCGTGACGGTAGCCACTGACGCGGATCATGGTGGAGAGCGGCGCAGAGGTAATCGCGGCGCCAAGACCGTAACCCGCGGCAATCATTCCAGCTGCCAGCCCCCGTTTATCGGGGAACCATTTCAGGGAAGTTCCCATGCATGTGCCGAAAACGCAGCCGAGCGCAAGGCCACCGATGATGGCCGCCCCATACAGAGCCTCCAGGGACCGTGCATGGGAATTCATCGTCCAGGAAAGCGCGGCGAAGAAACCTCCCGCAACAACGACCGGGCGCGGACCGTACCGGTCCACCAGCCACCCTTCGAACGGAGCCAGCCAGGTGTTGACGAAGATCAGAATCGTAAACGCGACCTGAATACCGGTGCGGCTCCAATTATTCGCGTCGTGCATTGGGTTGACGAACAGCGTCCACCCGTACTGCAGGTTGGCCAGCATGACGGTTGCCAGCGAGGCGAGCGTGAGTTGCGTCCAGCGATGCCGCCAGAACCGGAAAGTACTGATAGCGGGCTGGGGCGTCATAGCGAGCGGTAACCATCCTATCTTATGAATGCAGCAGGAGGATCAGATTGGCTCTCAGTGAAGGGTGATCGCGCGCATTGTCGTTCATACTGAGTATGCGCTTTGTCTCCAGAAAAAGGACAGCAAGAGGTAGCGGTGACGAAATGGAAAGCTATTGCCCACTGGCGTATTCCTGGTCCGGAATCGCCGTATTGGCCACTGCGGAATGTCATCTGGGGCATGCCCTGGATCGGAAAGCGCTGGCACGCTTATGACGCTGCTCATGCCGGTGCTCAGGAAGGCGGGTTTCGACTGCCGGGGAAATATTACAGTTGAAGAAGCTATGGTGGCGATTGAGAACCGGGCGTCAATGCCACAAACAAAAAAACGGCCCCGTGAGAGGCCGTTTCAAAATCCGATTTAGTACTAGTAGCGACCGCCGCCACCGCCGCCCGACTTGCGGCCATATCCGCCGCCACCGCCACCGCTCCGGTTGCCACCGCCACCGCCGCCGCGATAACCACCACCGCCGCCGCCTTCACCCTTCGGACGGGCTTCGTTGACGTTGAGGGCCCGGCCACCCACTTCATGACCGTTTATGGCTGCAATGGCCTGGTCGCCTTCTGAGTTGTTGCTCATTTCCACAAAGGCGAAGCCTCTGGGCTGGCCTGTATCGCGATCGGTGACGACGCTGACGCGGTCCACCGTTCCATAAGATTCGAACAGTGAACGGATCGTCTGCTCGTTGGTATCGAAACTGAGATTTCCCACAAAAATATTCTTCATTAGTTAAGTCTTCTTTCTGAATTTGAGAGCGAAGAAATTCGGGTGGGCGAGGGAACGCGTGGCCTAAATTGAAGCGACAGTCAAATACGTACCCTAGTGTACCAGTTAAAGTGACGGCGTGCCAACCATCCCCTAAACTGCGCTGTCAAAGAATACTAGCGGAAGTATGAAAGGGTCGCGTCGGCGATTTTCTCGCTCGCATGGCCGTCCCCGTAAGGATTGTGCGCGCGCGACATTGAGTGGCGTAACTCTTCGTCGTCGAGCAACCGTGCCACTTCCCGGACGATTACGGCTTCATCGGTACCAGCCAGTCGCACGG
Organism: uncultured Acidobacteriia bacterium; assembly: GCA_903825445.1. Lineage (GTDB taxonomy): Bacteria > Acidobacteriota > Terriglobia > Bryobacterales > Bryobacteraceae > BOG-234. Next base: position 41,593 of record CAIKAS010000240.1, on the reverse strand, counting down.
TCCCGGCTTCTATCGCTTCCGGTCGTTCCGTCTTCGCGCGCATCACCACCACAGGCTTGCCCAGGGACGGTCCTTCCTCCTGTATGCCGCCCGAATCGGTCAAGAGCACCGTCGCGCGGCGCATCAGATCGACAAAGGGAACGTAATCGAGCGGGTCCAGCAAATGAATGTTCGGAACACCTGCGAGGTGCTGCTGTACCGGATCCTGCACGTTCGGATTGCGGTGAACGGGGTAGACGATTTCAGCGTCGTCGCGCAACGCGAGCGTGCGCAACGCGCGGCAGATACTCTCGAAACCAGCGCCGAAGCTCTCCCGGCGATGTGCCGTGACGACAATCAGATGCTTTCCTTTGGCGGGAAAGTTCCATTCGTTTGTGGGTAGTTCGCCTGACGCCAGGCGCGCGCTGACGTCAAGCACTGCGTCGATCCCGGAGTTACCTGTCACAAAGATCCTGGAGGCTTCTACTCCCTCGGCCATCAGATTCCCCCGCGCTCCTTCCGTGGACGCAAAATGAATCGAGGCGAGGCGCGCCGTCAGTACGCGGTGCATCTCTTCGGGAAACGGCTCGGCCAGGTCACGGGTCCGCAGTCCGGCTTCCACATGAGCGACCGGAATCCGCGCGTAGAAGGCCGCCAGCGCGCCAAAAAGCGTGCTGCTGGTGTCGCCCTGTACAAAAACAACATCGTGACGCACGGCGTTGGGTACGGTCGAAACGCAAACCGATTCGAGGCCCGCCAGCATGCGGGACGCCGATGACGAAAGTGTCTGCCCTGCAGCCATCAAATTCAGATCGTAATCGGGCGTGATATGAAATGCGCCAAGTGCCTGATCCAGCATCTGACGATGCTGCGCTGTCACTGCAACACGCACGCGGAATTGCGCCGGACGAGACTGCATGTGGCGGATAACAGGCGCGAGCTTGATGGCCTCCGGCCGGGTACCAAAAATGAAAAGCGCATTCAGCATGCCTTCACCGGGTAGTTCCGCTGCGCAAGTTTTGGATGTGACAGGAAAGCTGAAGTGCTTAAGTTGGCATCCTTTGCGGACGCCGGGTACGTGCAAAGGCAGAATGTGGCTGCCCGCATTAGAGGGTCTACCGGTGACGGAAGGTAATACGGCCCTTGGTGAGATCGTAAGGGGAAAGTTCGAGGGTGACTTTATCGCCGGCAAGAACGCGGATGCGATTGCGGCGGAGGCGACCGGCGAGATGCGCCAGGACGAGACGTTCGTGCTCAAGCTGCACGCTGAATTTACCGCTGGGGAATTTCTCGACGACTGTACCTTGTACTTCTATGCTGTCTTCTTTACTCATCGGTTCTGCTTATTGTAATCGTTTTCCGTTTATCGTGGCGGAGCCGGCCCGATGTGCCTGGTTGGCTGAGTCATTCACCAGGCCGGCCCCGCACGGGGAACTAGCCCGCGATCGGCGAGACGTTCGACGCCTGCAGACCCTTGGGTCCACGGGTCACTTCGAACTCGACGCGCGCACCTTCGTCGAGCGAACGATAACCGCTCGCCTCAATCGCTGAAAAGTGGACGAAAACATCTTCGCCCGACTCGCGCTGGATGAAGCCGAAACCCTTGGCTGCATTAAACCACTTCACTGTACCTTTTTCTTTCATTACAAAACCTCTTTAAAAAAATCACAGCCAGTTCAGCCCTTTGCCAACTGCCCGTCACAAAAAAACGGGGCTGCCGCAGTTCTTACCGCGCAGCCCTGGGATCAATGCGATTAAGGACAAGCACCAAAGAAACGACCAGCTATACGACAAGTATAACCTGGCGGAGAAGACGGCCAGGCCTCACGATGTCGGGCCTTACCGATGCTTGGCTTCGATGGCGGGCGGCGAGACCGCGTGGGCGGCAGAACCCGGAGTGCCGGTCGTGCCCCCTGACGCTCCAAAAACTACCGCGTGCGAACCCGATGAAGCAACCGCGCCCGGCAGGGGCGGGGCATTCTTTTGCTGCCCTGCCTGAGGTCTGTTTTGAATGATTAGCGTCACGCGGCGATTTGTTGCGTCTTCGGGGTCGCCCGGATTGCGAAGGTTCTGATCTGCATATCCGCGCACCTGAACGACCTGGCCTTCCCGAATTCCATGGGCCATCATCCAGCGCCGGGCGGCATTGGCCCGGTCAGTCGACAGTTCCCAATTGGAATAGTCCGACCGGCCGGTGAAGGCCTTTGAATCCGTATGGCCCTCCATCGTCACGGAATTCGGCAGCTTACCGATCTCTGTGGCCAGCAATGCCATCAGGTCTTTACCATACTGCGTTGGTTCCGCATTTCCGGACTGAAAGAACATCCCTGTCGAATTCTCCAGTAACTCCACGCGCAAACCCTCGGGGGTCACGGTCATTACGACATGCTCTTTGATTTTCTCCAGGGGTTGAGACTGCTGAACCGCCTGCTCCAGCTTTTCCTTCAGCTTGCCCATGTCCTCTTTTGGAAGCGAAATGGTTTCGCTACCGGCGCCCTGCAGCCCGTTGCCCGCCTCTTTGCCTGTTCCGGCCGGATCGTTGAAATAGCCAGCGACGGCTTTCTTTACCGGTTCGCTGCTGTTTACCAGCCAAAGGACCATGAAGAGAGCCATCATCGCCGTGACGAAATCCGCGTAAGCAACCTTCCATGCGCCTCCGTGGTGGCCTCCGTGGCCCTTCTTTACACGCTTGATGATAATCGGCTGAACCGGCTGAACCGGGCCTGACATAGCTATGCCGCCTTCGCCGGCGCAGCGGCGGCCGCGCCGCCGCCCTTACACGCGGCTTCCATTTCTTTGAAGGTTGGCCGAACTTCATGGGGAATCGCTCTGCGAGCGAATTCCACCGCAATGCTCGGAGCCATACCCTTCGAGAACGCCATCAGACCCGCGCGCAGCACCTGATAGAACTGAGTGCTGGCGTCCACAGTCTTCTCAATATTTGCCGACAGTGGCGATACGACGCCGTAAGAAAGAAGAATGCCGAGGAACGTACCTACCAGTGCCGCTCCCACTTTCTCACCAATTTCCGAAGGGGGTCCGTTCAGCGAACCCATGGTGATCACGACGCCGAGCACCGCAGCCACAATACCAAGTCCGGGTAGGGCATCAGCCACAGTGGACAGGGCCTTGGCTGGAGCCATCTGTTCATGGTGGTGAACATCTATATCACATTCCAGAATTGCGTCCAGGTCGTGTGCTGGTACCACGCCCGAAACCGCCATGCGCAGCGTGTCGCAAATGAAATGCAGCATGTGGTGGTCCTTGAGCATTTTCGGGTACTTTGAAAATGTGGCGCTCTTCTCCGGGTTTTCCACGTCTTCTTCCAGCTTTGCCATGCCGCTCTTACGGGCGAACTGAAAGATGTCGTTCAGCATCTTGAGACTTTCCAAATAATAGGCTTTTGTATATGGGTTGCCGGCAAGGACACCAATAACGCTTTTGGCTACCTTAATGATCACGGCCATTGGGTTCGCCACCAGAACCGTCCCGATCGCAGCTCCCCCGATAATGATCAGTTCATTGGGTTGCATGAGCACGAGTAGCTTGCCGTGCTCCAGGAGGAAGCCGCCAATGACTGCGCCGAAAACAACCAGTATGCCGATGATTGCGAACATTGATAACCTCTCATCGCCGTAAACTGCACAGGGTTAGAGGTGTCTTAGATCACAAAAGACAGGCCGACGGCGGACGAAGAATCCACTGGAATTGATGCCGTCTTTCGCCGAAGAGAGCCAGAGCGGAACTGCGAGTTGATGTTACGCATATGCACCCCCAGACATTCCGAAATAACAGGCCGGAAAGGACGGCTCTCATTGGCGGCTTCGTCTCGCGCGCTGTAGCGGAATTCGACGCTGATCCATCTTGCAGGCCGCTGTTGGGGCGTCTGGCGAAAATTTGGCCGAACGAATTCTCTGTGGCGGCAATACCCATTCTCGGAGGCGATGGGAACTCTCCCGCACAACTTTGCATTGCCCATCTCGCGTTGCGTGGAAAGCCCATTTGCGGTTTGATCGCGGATCCGTGTTGGCCCTCCGACATAGCCATTGAGGCTTTCAGGAAGCTGATCAAAGCCGATCCGCTCTTCGATGTCAGGCTGGCTCGGCGGTTGTCCGTTACGCCGAGTCCCGACTATCCGGCTAACCTCGTCACCGACTCATCGCTCCGCACGCTGCAGATTTTGGATGAAGTGTCCGAGGGTCGGCGCCTGGTGAGCATGCTGGGTCACCTGCGCAACAGCGCCGACCCCAAAATTGCTTCCCGGGCTGTCAGGTTTCTCGGGAAACGAATCCAACGGGTCGAGTGGGTGGAACGCCAACTGGAACGAAGGGATCCCCGAATACGCGCTAACGCTATCGAAGGGCTATGGGGTGTCCGCAGCGATTCGGCGAAGAAACTGTTGCTCAGGTGTACTGAGGATCCGAGTAGTCGTGTGGTGGGCAACGCTGTCGTGGGGTTGCATATGGCGAATTATCCGGAACTCAAAGACACGATGAGGCGACTGGCGATGCTCCCGCGAACTAATTTTCGGGCGGCCGTTGCCTGGAGCCTCGGGAAGATTGACGATTCCTCAATCACTGCTGCGCTACTGGCTCTGGTCAACGGAACCGCTGGACGTGTTGCCACTGCTCATGCCGTGCAGCCTGTTGCGGAAGCGCAAATCGCAAATGAATCTGCCTCCGTCTTCGAACCTGAAGTACGAATTGAACCTATAGACATCCGGCTGGATGGGAACGCATTCACGGCGTTTTCTCCGGAGGACAGAAGCGAGACTTTGAGCAGGTGGAACGTCAGGAGTTTGTTTCAGCGCATAAAACAGTGAAAGATTTGGAAGGGAAGGGAAGTTCCTTTATTCATGTTCTTGTTTGCAATTCTGGAAGTTCCCCGCGTATGCATCCTCCCTGTTCCCGCTCGTCGAGTGTTTGCAGAAAAGACAAAGCTTCCTGATAATTCGGCCTGAGTTCCAGCGCCCGATTGAAATCCGCCCGAGCTTGTGCCAGATCGGGTTTAAATACCAAATGATAGATACCTGCATTCAGCTGAGCAAGCGGATCCTGCGGTCTCACTTGGGCGATGCATTCGGCGACGCAGGTGGCTTCATCGAAAAGCCCGAGTTGATGATACTCGGCCGCGAGGAAATCCAGCCTCGAATTGTCAGTCGGATCTGAAGCAAGTTCTTCCTTGAGGATTTCGATGTATCGGTGATTCTTCTGTTGGCGGACATCCGGATGGGTAGCGAATTTGTGATGAATAAGGATATCCGACACGCGCAGGCTTCCTCCGCCGGCCAGGATTGCAGCGTCGATTGTCTCGTGGACACGCCCTCGGAAACGATATTCCGGTCGATTGGGAAACAACCGGACGACATGATCGGTTGCTTCGTTTAGCCCCCCGCCACCGTGATTCCTCCGCGCGGCATAATAGCCGGCATTGTTGTCGTGACCGAGAATTGCCTTGATGACAGGAAGGCTGGAGCTGTCGAGAGTCTCGTCCGCATCCAGCACGAGTATCGATGCGCAAGATGCGTTTGCCAGGCCGATATTGCGCGCCGAAGAGAAATCCACATAACTGAAGTCGAAAGGTATGACAGTTGCTCCATTGCGGGTAGCAATCTCCTGAGTTGCGTCCGTGGATCCCGTATCAACGACGATAATTTCGTCTACAAGGTCGCGCACGGAGTCCAGACACGTCTGCAGGTGTCGTTCTTCGTCCTTCGCGATCATGCAAAGACTAAGTGTTTGCGGCATTACTGAGACGGCCTTAAATGTTGATTCCCGCACCGGAAAGCGTACTAGAGATGATGGACATCGGGTTCAGTGAACTGTTTTGTGCGGAATTAGACTGCAGGGCTGCTATCAGGCTGCTGAGATTTTGGCTTGCCGGCGTACCAGTGATGTCAGTGATGCTCACCGATGAACCGGCGGATCCGGAGGTAGCGGAAGCGCTGTCGGCAGTGTTAGTAGTTGAAGCAGCATGATGACCATGATGGTGGCCGTGGTGATGGCCGATAGCTGCCGCCAAATCTTGTGCGTTGGGCAGTTGACCTGAAGTGGAAGCCTGAGTGAAATCCGTCGCGAGCTGATTGAGTGAATTAGCGGCGGTGGCGTTTCCCTGAGTTTGGGCAGTCTGCGCCGCGGATTGCAGGTTTGCGGCTATTTGCTGCGTCAATTGCTGGTATTGCGATGGACTCGACTGTTGCACCTGTTGGAGTGTACTCATTAACTGTGCAAATGGAGAAAGCTGACCACTATCCATTCCGGCACCAGCGTTCGGCGCAGTGGCCACCGAGGTGTTTCCACTAGTGCTTTTTGCCGATCCTCCGACTCCGAAGACTCCGAGAATGGACTGAATCGGGTTTCCCGTAAGAAGAGTGAGGGGTGACATGCATAAAATAAGGGCAAATTGGGAGCCGCTGTGACAGTGCGTGTTTTCAATAAGTTGACGGGATATGTGTCTGTCAAATAATTGACGGTGACCAGTTCCTGACGACGCTTCGAATCAGCCGGGCGAGCGGATTTGCATCCAAATCAGACTTTTGGGCGGCAATCTCAGAGCGGCATCAAAAATGCTGCGATTAGAATACGTCGCCACTTTGGCGATATGAGAGGAAGCATGTGTCCCAAATGCCATTCCGACTATCTGATGATCAGGAACCTGGCGGGTATCGAACGCCTGTTGGCCCGAATTACCTCTAAACGTAAGTACAAATGTCGCGAGTGCGATCATGTTTTTCGCACGGCGGACCGACGAAAGACCCGGCGTACAGAGGCGACAAGTGCGCGATCCAGGGGCGGTCAGTTGGAGCCGCACTTCCAGCGTGCCGGAAATATTTGATAGTCTCCCGAAAATCCCGAATCTCAACGATAACTCTGTTTCCCGTCTCGGAGACGACGTAGATCTGCTTGAGCGACTCTCTTAAGTTGTAGTAGGTAACCCCTCTAAGCTTGCGCAAGGGGCCAATCCACAACCCATTGAGCCGCGAAAACTCGCCTCAAGCAATGCGAAATTCCTCCCCGGAGCCGAGGTCTGCGCCTGACTAAGCGGTTAGGTTGCATTCACGGGTCCAGTACCAGAAAGCTTGTCGTGCCAGGATTTGTCCGGTACTCTCAGTGGTACAGGAAGGAGGCGGGCCGATGTCAGAACAAAATGCAGTAACGTTCCGGGAGCGTCGGGCACACCCGAGAATGCCTCTGTCCCGCTCCGTGCTCTTCTCATGGCAGTCCCCGGAGGGAATAAGCTGGGGTACTGGAAATATGGTGAATCTGAATGAGCAGACGATTTGCTTTCAGACACAGTCGCCGCTCCGGTGCAAAGGCGCAATCGATTTTCGCGTTCAGTGGCCAAACAAACTCCAGGGGAAGCATCCCGTCGAATTATTCATACGCGGAGTCCCTATGAGGGTTGATTCCATGTACAATGTGGCCCGTATACTCACATTTGAACTGCAGATCACTGGTAACGGCAAGGCCGACAACTTCCCTTCTCGCGGCTCGTTCTGCAACGTTATCGGCTAGCCCAGACCGCATTCCGGAGATTTAGCTTCGGTACGACGATAGTTCCGGAACACCGAGAATTGCGGACAGGTCCGGTACGGAATGCGCAGCACCCGGCATTTCGTTTCGGGCTGATTGATTGACCGAATTCTGACTTCGCGCCAACTGCTGTAGCTTCAGCAAAAGCACTACTTCGTTTTGCGGCATGCCAACCACCCCCGAGATCATTGCGGGAGAATCGCCGCGTCTGTGCATTCGCAGAATTTGTGCCCGCGTTGTCAGATTAACCGCCTGGAGAGCTGCCGGCCGCGGCGGAGCGGGCTGTTCGCGCTCCAGGACGGTGCGTACAGCCGCCACTTCATTGGAGAGCCCCTGTAAGGTAACTTCCACCTGCTCCCGGGAGCTATCGACACCACGTCCGACTCTCCTGATGCTCGATCTCGACGAAAACCACAGCGCGATGACCCCGATTGCGGGTACTGCGAGCATTAAGTCCTGGCCTACGGGATCCGGGATCCAGTTATAAAGCATAGATTTATCCTCTTTACTGATTTAGGGCGCGGCCCGGCGGCCTCTGCCACTTCATTTGGTATTTCTTGCCGCAGCTGCGCGGGGAAGTCCTGCTTTTGATAAAACAGTCCGCAGACGCAGAATCGCCTGTGTCCGCAATTGTCCAACTCTCGAAAGGTGCACGCCAAGCACCTCGGCAATCTCGCGAAGTGTCAATTCTTCCTGATAATACAGACTCAGGACAGTCTTTTCTCTCGGTGGCATGGCATCAATGGCACGCGCGACCATGTCTTCAAGTTCTTTGCGCATGACAATCTGCTCCGGCCATTGTTCCTCGTCATCCCAGATGACGCGCAGCAGGTCGAATCCCTCTTCATGCTCGTCCATTACTTCCAGAGACTGAATCTCAAGCGAACGAATGTCCGCAAGCCACTCTTGATACTCTTCGAGCGCCACGCCCAATTCGAGTGCAATCTCTTCGGCCTCGGGTTCTCTCCCGAGCTGTTGTTTCAGGCCGTGAATTGCGGCCTCGATGAGCCGTGATCGCTTACGGAAATCACGGGGCGCCCAGTCGGTTTGGCGCAGGCTATCCAGAATTGCGCCCCGAATCTTGTGTTCGGCATAAGTGTTCAGCTTAGTATTCCGGGACGGGTCGTAATTATCAATGGCTGCCAGCAATCCGATCACCCCGCACGAAATGAGGTCATCCAGGCTAACGCTTTCTGGCAGGCGGTCGTGAATCCGGCCAGCGATGAGCCGGACCTGCGGTAGATGTTCCATCACCAATGCCTCTCGTCGCATCGAGGACATGGTGTCGACGCCGGTTAATGACGCGTATGTTGCGGTTGCCATCAGACCGCTCCTCTAAGATTCTTCGCTTCACCGGATCGCGGCAGTTGCGCAAGCAGCGGTCCGACCAGGTTTTCGGCAGACGCGTCCCCAATATCTTCAGGGATGAGCTGCCCGCCGCAAAAATAGGAGAGCGGCTTGCGCAGGTGCACGGCTGCGGAGTACATGGCTCCTGGTGATCCCGCCTCGTCCATCTGAGTGAAGATGAGACGCCCTGGCCGGAAGCAGTTGAAGCGCTCCGCCGTTCTCAGCAGGTCTGTTCGATGGGCCGTCGCTGTCAAAACCAGTTGAGTGTCAATATCCTGACGCTCGGACAGGAAGTCTGCAAGTTCCCCACCCATCTCGTTCATCAGAGCAGGGCTCAACCCAGGAGTGTCGATCAATGTCAGAGTTTGTTCCGGGATCGACTCCAGAGCATGCGCGAGTTCTGCCGGGTTTCCCACGGCCTGGAAAGGAGTTCCGAGGATATCGGCATATGTACGAAGCTGGCCTGCGGCCCCAATTCGCTGGGTGTCAGCGGAAATAATCCGCACTGGCCGTCCCAGTGCAACACCCGCGATTACCGCAAGTTTCACCAATGATGTGGTCTTACCCACGCCCGGAGCGCCCACAAATGCTGTGATACGGCCAATCTGTGGCTCGAACCTGAGGCGCGATTCCAACTCACGCGACACCTCCATTCGTACCATCTCGGCGGTAGGTGCCGCTTGACGATTCCTCGCATCAGTGCCTTCAGCCAGGCGTTTACCAACGGATTCTTCAATCTCGGCAGCAAGCGGGGCATGCACGCCGGCCTCTGTCAGAGCGAAAGCGATTCCATGCGGACGGCCACTCAGCGTGGGCTCATAAGCGGATTGCTTCGCCAGCAGGCTGTACATGTGATCCATTCGATCCAGTAGTTCGTCAATCCTGCCGGGAGTGCTCACGGACGGCGCTCTCGCTGCGGAAACAGGTACCTCATTGTCCGGATATTTACCAAAAGTGACTTCCAGCTCGCCAAGATAACGTTCCTCGGGGCGTGCGGGGCGCGAGTTCAGAAGCATCGCGTCGGTTCCCAATTCGTTCTTCGCTGCCTGAATTGCATCCGGGACGGAATGAGCAAAGTAAGACTTCACCAGTAATTGTTGAGGACTTCGTATCGCGGTGGCCATGGCTATTGGATCACTCCAAGAGAGAGCATTTTAGTTTCCAAAGGTAGCTCGTTGGGTGCAATGAAAAAAAGATTGCGAATTGTCGGCTCTACCATCTGCCGAAGGAAGTAGCGGCATGTGGAGCTGGCGATAGCGACTACGGGAGTCTCGGGTTTCCCAACAACCGTGTTGATGCGCTGGAGAATGTCCCGAATTGCCTGTGGCGCCAAAGTTAGATTACTGTTGTTCTCACCGTGCTCGATGGAATCGCCAATCTGTCTCTCGAGAGACGGGTCGATCAGAAAAGCCGCAACTTCTCCGCTTGGATTCAGGTAGGGTTTGATTACAAGCCGGCGAAGCGCCTGCCGCACGTACTCCGTGAGCAGAATTGGGTTACGCGTCGTGACTGCCGCTTCGCTGAGGGCTTCGACAATTGTTACGGAGTCCCTGATCGACACTCTCTCCCGAAGAAGATTCTGAAGTACCTTCTGAACTGCAGCCAGAGATAGCAGCTTGGGCACCAGATCCTCGACTGCCCGCGGCTGTTCGGCAGACACGCGGTCCAGAAATGCCTTCGCGTCCTGCCGCGTAAACAACTCGTGCGCATGACGACGGAGTAGTTCGCAAAGGTGCGTACCGATTACGCTGACCGGGTCCACTACCGTGAAGCCTTTTCTTCTGGCAGCATCGCCCTGTTCGGCGGGAATCCACCATCCGCTCATGCCGAACGCTGGTTCAGTTGCGGCCCTCCCACCCGCTGGAGCTTCGCATTTCTCAATCGGTATGGCAAGCTCGCAGCCCGGGACGATTTCATAGCGTCCAATCTCCGCGCCTTTCAATGAAATCACATACTCATGTGCTTTCAGTGCGACATTATCGACAACGCGAACGGGTCCAAGGAGCAAGCCCATGTCCCCAGCCAATTGTTTTCGAATACCTGCGATTCGCTTCAGGAACGGAGAGTCCTGACCACCACTGAGGAACTTCACCAGACCCAGCCCCAACTCAACTGTGAGAAGTTCCACTCTAAGCAACGACTCGATATTGTCCTTGCTGGTGACTGGTTTTGCTGCGGCCTCCTGTCGCTTCTCGGAATCGATTCTCTTTTCCATTTTCCAGGCTCCGTAGCCCAGGCCCGCGCCAGCCACGAGAAAAGGAATCATAGGGAGCCCCGGAAACAGGGACAGAACTACCATCACACCGCTGGCAAGCATCAGGGGCTGAGGATTGCGAAGCAGCTGGTTCTCAAAATCGGCTCCGACTCTGTCGTCCGAACTCGCGCGAGTGACAATCAGGCCGCCGGAAACGGAGATCATTAGAGCCGGTATCACTGTCACCAGACCATCGCCGATCGTCAAAACAGTGTAAGTCTGGAGTGCGTGAGCCAGATCCATGTTGTGCTGGAATACACCGATCAGAAAACCAGCAATGATATTGATACTGGTAATCATGATGCTGGCAACAGCGTCTCGTTGAGTGAAGCGGGAGGCGCCGTCCATGGCCCCGTAGAATTCGGCCTCTTTCGCAACCTGCTTTCGACGCGATCGTGCTTCAGTCTCATCGATGAGGCCGGAGCTGAGGTCTGAGTCGATGGACATCTGTTTGCCGGGGAGGGCATCGAGTGTAAAGCGCGCGGTAACTTCGGAGATGCGCACCGCTCCGTGGTTGATCACGACATACTGAATTCCGATCAGCACAAGAAACAGTACTGCGCCGATAATGTAGTTGCCGCCTACAACGAAGTTCCCAAAAGCTTCAATCACCCGGCCTGCTGCGGCAGTCCCGCTATTCCCGTTCATCAGAATCAGGCGCGTGGAGGATACGTTAAGCGCCAGTCGGAAAAGTGTTAACAGGAGCAGGGTCGTCGGGAAGCTGTTGAATTCCACCGGCTTCACGATGTACATCGCGACCATCATCACAATCACTGAGGTCATGATGTCGATGACAATGAGCGTATCGAGAAGGAAGCTTGGCATCGGCGCGATGAGCGCGATAACGATGCAAAGCACGGCCACGGGGACAGCTACGTCCTTCGATCGCTTGCCCAGAATCGACAGCCAGTTTTGCGGCTCACTTCCAGCTTGTGCAGTTTGTGTTTGTGTCACGTTGGATTGACTCCCTACCATGCATTTCGTCTGCCATTCGTGATGCGGTAAATATAGGCGAGAATCTCGGCCACGGCCCGGTATAGTTCTACGGGGATTTCGTGTCCGACATCAACGGCTTTATAAAGACTTTGCGCGAGCGGAGGATTCTCAATCAGCGGCACTCCACTATCGAGGGCCTTCTGACGGATTCGAAGGGCAAGATAATTCTTTCCCTTGGCGACGACCCTGGGTGCGCCGGAAGTCTCTCTGTCGTACTTCAGAACCACTGCATAGTGAGTTGGGTTCACGATTACCGCCGTCGCAGTGGGTACCTCTTTCATCATGTTGCGGCGGGCCAGAGTCCTTCGAAGACGGCGCATCCTGCCTTTCATGAGAGGATTGCCTTCGATATCCTTCATCTCATCCCGCACTTCCTGCTTGGACATTTTGAGGTCACCGGAGTAACGGCTCGATGCGCGAATCAGGTCAACCACTCCGAAGACCAAAAACAATCCGCCGGCTTTCCAGAGAAGGGACTCAACTGATCCGATCACCTGCGCGACGCCGATTGCGAGGTTTTGCAGCGGGAGCGTCAGATATATTTCGATGTTTCGGAAAACCAGATAATAGAGGGTGGCGGCAAAAACCGGGATCATTACGCATGCCTGGAGCAGCGCCGGAAGGTTTTGCCGTGGAAGTTGCTTCAGCTTGGTGAGGGGATTGAGGCGGTTTAGATCTGGCAGCAGCGATTTGCCACTGAAGCCGAACTTCGTCACCATGAGCTGCATGCCAACGCCGATGACGATCAGGATGCCACCCATTCCGACGACTGGAAGAAGTGTGATTCTCATCAGCGAGAATGCGGCCAGAAGCAGGTCTCGGGGCTCGATGCGTGGGTCCATTTCATGTTGCACGAAGCCGGCAAAAGCCTGTCTGAACGTTTGAAACCAATCGTGCGCCTGGCTATGCAGCAGCGCCAGAAACGTAAGAAACTGCAATGCGCTGATGAATGGGCGCGAGACAAGAAACTGCCCGCCCTCTCGCGCCTTCAGGACTTTGCGTTGAGTTGCTTTCTCTGTCTTTTGCTCGGCCATGGCTTAACGCACCGCCAGCGCCCGTACTGCGCCGAACACAGCATCGGCTGTTCCGCGAAACAGCGCCGGAATAAGGATGACAACCCAGATCAGCATCCCCATGGATAACAGCAATTTGGCAGGGAAAGCGATGGAATGCAGCTGCAATTGAGAGTTGATACGGCCCAGCAGGGCTAGCGAAATATCTACCATGATCAGCACGGCAATTACAGGCAGTGCAAGTCTCAAGCCACTCGAAAACATCGTGCCCCCAGCGCGAAGAACGGTCTCCGCAGTGCTGCGGGAGAGTTGATAAGTGCCCGGAGGAAATGCCGAGAGGCTGCCGGCGAAGATCCGAATAACCTCGCGGTCCAGACCCATTGTGAAGAAGAGAAGCGAGCTTATCGTCTGTGCCATGACTGCAAGAACAGTTGAATCCGCCTGTGTGGATGGATCAATGGTGGATGCATAAGAAAACCCCGCCGGCAAACCGATCATTTGCGCTCCCACCAGAAACGATTCGGTGATGAACGCTACGAGTAATCCGATGCCGGCGCCGAAGGCTGCTTCGGAAAACACCCACAGAGTGAAAAGACCCGCCGAGAATGTCGCCGCAGGGTGAGGCCACAGCGGGAAGAGGGCAATTGTTACAGCCAGGATCAGAACAACTTTGGCCGCCGGAACCCCGCTCGAGGCGCCGGGAATCGGCACAAACACGAAGACACTGCCGATGCGGGTCAGTGTCAGAAAGAAGCCGAAGAGCGTCGATGCGGTTAATACGCTCTCAACGCCCATAACGGCCCAGGTTTCCAAAGAGATCTGTTGTGTACGTCAACATCTTCTGCAGCATCCACGGCAACGTCAGCGCGAACGCAACAAGAAATGCCAGCAATCGCGGCACGGCGCTGAATGCCGAGTCCTGAATCGAGGTAAGAATCTGGAGCAGGCTAACCGCGATGCCGATGATGAAGCCCACGACAAGCAGAGGTGCGCCCAACAGAAGCGCGGTCATGAGAGCCTGGCGGATCATTTCGATTACGGACTCGGGTGTCATGGATACAGGCCTTTCACAAGCGATCCGACGATCAGATTCCATCCGTCGGCAAGCACAAACAAGAGGATCTTAAAAGGCGCCGAGATCATCACTGGCGGCAACTGGACCATGCCGATGGAGAGAGTGACCGACGCGACTACGAGATCGACGATCAGGAAGGGCAGAAACAGCACTGCGCCAATCTGGAAGCCCGCCTTCAATTCGGAAAGAATATAAGAAGGAATCAGAACGGTAAGATCCAGATCAGCCGGGGTGTGAGGCGCCGGAGAGTGTGTGATTTCGACGAACAGTTTTACGTCTTTCTCGCGCGCGAAACGAGCGAGAAAGGTCTTCAGTGGCTTGCTGCCGGCATCAAATGCGGCCGCGGTGGAAAGGTCGCCGTTCTGAAGTGGCTCCCAGCCCTGGTGGTACATCTCGGTGGCCACCGGCTGAAAAACCAACATTGAAAGAAACAGCGAGATTCCAAGCAGGACCTGATTGGAAGGAGTGGTCTGGGTTCCCAATGCCTGACGCAAGAAATGCAGAACTATGGAGACTCGCAGGAACGGAGTGATCGACATGATCACGGCTGGCAAAAGGGTCAGGAGAGTCAGCAGCAGAACAATCTGCATGGAGACACTCAGAGACTCCGGGCCGCCGGACGTAAGGTTCAGTCCGAACAGGGATGGAGCCGCAGCCGGCTTAGCCGCCAGAGCCGGGCTCACCGAGACCAAGAGCAGGGGGATCAGCCGTGCAAGTCTTCGCTTCACTGGACTGGCTCCGGGGCATCATCCGACATCGGTATGAGAACGTTATCCAGCAGGGAACAGCCACTCGGCGAAACCGCAACGAGGATATGTCGGTCCGCCACCTTTACCAGGTGGAGCGAGTGTTGGTTGCCCAACGGCACCCGTTCCACCGACTGCATCAGCCGCTTCCGGTTCATCCTCGGAAGATTCACTGATGCGCGCAACAATCCCCTGCGGCGCAGGACGTACACTGCGCCGCATAAAACAAGGATTGCGATGAAACCGGCCGTTTGCCCGTCAATCATTATTGTTTTCGTCTCTTTTCCCGATTCACAACGCGCGCAAGGCGATTAGTGGATCAGATTCACCGTTTCCTGCAGTAGCTGATCGGCAGTTGTGATGACACGTGAATCGGCCTGGTAGGACCGCTGGTAGGTCAAGAGATTGGTGAACTCCGTTGCGATGTCCACCGTCGAAGCTTCAAGGACGCCGGCTTCGACCTGCCCACGATCGCCTGTATTCGCTGTTCCTATAGCTGCCGGGGCAGTCTGAGCTGTGGCCTGCAGCATGTTATTGCCGACTCCACTCAGGCTTGTCGGATTGGTGATCGACGCGACGGCCAGCTGTCCCAGCGTGACCTGCTGTCCGTTCGAATACTTTGCAACGAGCATCCCGCCCGTCGCCATGGACACATTTGAGATCTGCCCGGCCTGGTATCCGTTTTGCTGGATCGACGATGTTCCCGTGGCGGCCGCAAACTGTGTGACGGTGGAGTTTCCTGACGGGTCGTACAGATTCCAGTTAACGGTCTGATCTGAAGCACCGTCGAGGAATCCTTTGATCTGCACAGGGATTTGGCCGTTCGCGACGGCGGGGCTTGTCAGGTTACCGCTGGCATCGAACGTCAGGGTGCCGGACGCCAGAGACGTTGTGCCGCCTGCCTGCAGATCCGTGGCCGGAATTGTAACTGCGTAAGTCCAGCTGTTGCTGGCAGTCTTCGTGTAGGTGACCGTGAGCGTATGGTCGGTCCCCTGCGAGTCGACAATCTGAACAGGAGCTGAGAATACGGCGCCCGTATCGGTTGTAGCGACCTGCGAATTAAGGTTTGCAGCGATGCTCATCGTTGTCGTCGGACTGGCCGGCACTGTTGTCGAGACCGGAATTGAGATATTGCCAATCGGGCCATTCGTGTTGACAACGCCATTGGCCGCGGTCCAGCCTTGTACGGCATCACCACTGGCGGTTACAAGCTCGCCGTTCGTGTTCAAACTGAACGTCCCATCTCTGGTGTATTCCGTGCCGCCCTGACTATTGGTGGCGACGAAAAACCCGTTGCCCTGTATTGCGCAGTCGAGAGGACCACTTGCAGTCTGCAGTGAACCCTGCGAGTAGTTAGAGAGCGTGATTGCGTTACCAACTCCAAGCCCCACATTGCTGTTGGAGGAGCCACCGTTGGAGGCCTGCGAGACCAGATCCTCAAACGAGATGTCGGTCGCTTTGTAGCCCGTGGTGTTAAGGTTGGCGAGATCGTTTCCGACCGCATTGATGGCCGTCGTATCTGCGTTCAGTCCTGAGAGTGCGGTTGAGAATGCTGAGATCATAGTTTGTCCTTGTCGTTTTTTTAGGGCTAGTCAGTTCGTGGTGGTGCTGGTGCCGGCCGTGGGAGTCGTTCCTCCGGCCGCAGTTGTTGATGTGGAATTGGTGCCAGTGGATGCCGACGAAGCAGCCGAGGATGTGGCTCCCGCTGCCGAGGCCGCGCTGGCGGCGGCGCTCATTTGCGATTCCATATTGTCTGTATCGCCGCGGATGGCGATCACTTGTTCCAGTTCGCTGAATTGCGCCAACTGGGAGACAAACTGAGTTCCATCTGTCGGATTCATAGGGTCCTGGTTCTGAATCTGAGCGACGAGCAGTTGCAGGAAGACCTGTTCGTTAACCGGATTGCTCGCGGCGGTCGATGCGGAGGCCGCGGCAGACGCCGTTGTTCCCGAGGCGGCGGTCGATCCTGTGAGTGAGCTGATAGGTGAAGCCATTGTTGTTTCTTTACGCTCCTGTGCTGTTTTGCCGAAGACTGCTTTCAAAATCCCGAATCCATTGCGGACGGCGTTGCTGCGACTGTTGTTCCTGCTGGCCCCGCCCTTGCTGCGGGTTGCCGGACTGCCCCTGGGCACCATCGCCCCCGGAATGGTCTGGATTCCCGTTACCATTCCTCCCCCCTGCGGAATTCTGCTGGATCTCAGCAGGACGCCAGAGCTCTCCCTGATAGCCGCTGTCGGAAAGGCGCCCAGACAGTTCCGGGAGGTTCTGCCGCAAGGCTCGGGCGACATCACTGTCGGTTGCGTTAACGGCGACTTTCATTTCGCCTCCCCGTTCCGCAAACTGAACGGTGATTTTCTCCCCCGTTGCCTGTTCCAGTTGCAGCGAAAGCGTCTTTGACTTCAGCCCCGCGGCCGCAACCGAAGTTGTTTCTGGTCCGGTAGACGATGCTTGTGTCGGCAGCTCCGAATTGCTAACAGCAGATGGCCCGTTCGCTTTACCGAACTGAAGGACCTGACTCGGTCCCACCGGCACGTTTGTGAGTGTCGGGCCCGCATTGATCCCCACCCCGTTCGCTGACGCCCGTACTGGAGCTTCCGATGTCGGTGCGAGTGTCGGTCGTCCGTCGTGGCCTGGATCGCCGCTTTGGTTATGGATCGGCTGAGAAGGAGCGCCCGGGTTAGCCGCAGCACTTAGGGATTCAGGCTCTCCCGCCTCGGCCGCAAGCGTGTTTTCGATCTGAGGAGTCGCGACATTGAGCGATGTGGTTGGCTGAGATGGCGGATGACCTGTCCCGGCAGAAGCTGAATCCTGGTTGTTCGTAATAGCTCCGCCAACGGGGGGAACCGAGACCTGCCCGGCCTCTGCCGGCGTCTCATGGGAAATCTCAGGCTGGAGTGTAGAAGTTAGTGTCGTATTCAACGCGGACGCCCCGGCCTTGTTATCCAGTGGCCGGATTCTGGCGGCGAATGCAAGGCTCCTTGGCTGGAGCGTTACGGGCATTGCAAATTCGCGCGGGACAGTAAGCACGGGATTGCCCGAAATTGCAGCCGGCTGATTACTCGCTGAACCCGGGATTGTGGTTGACGCCGCGAGCGCTGGTGAAGATAGGACGGGTAGAGTCGAAGGCTCTGCCAAAATCTGGCCGGGAATGCTCTGGCCCGCCAGCATCGAGTGGGAAACCTGCGGGTGTAAGTCAGGCCAACTGGTGATGGGGGATGTAGTCGGGGCTGCGCCCGGAGCAGCATCTTCAGTTGCCGTAGTTCCGGAGTGGGCTTTCGCTGACCTCGATGTAACTGTGCCGTCATCACCACTTTCCACATCTTCTTCGCTGCCATCCGGCGCTTGCGCCGGATTTGCAGCCACTCGTGTTCGGGTCGAGATGCTTTGCGGTGAGTTCGGAGCCGCACCGCCGGCAGGAGCCGGGAATTTGTTAATGCTGCCCTTCTGGGTGTTCAGAGCGGAGGTCGCGGACTGAGACGGCGACATTGTCTTAGACACTTTCGTAGGCAGAGGTTCGGAGAGGGCGAGATTTTCAGCCTTTGAGTTCGCAATCACACCCGGGCGAGCGGCGACAGAACGCACGGACGCTCGCGCGTTTGAATTAACGCCGTTCGGTGAGTTGGCGCCGACACTCCCGGCAGGAGCCCTTGGTTCTTGAACGCTGCTCTTTTGGGTCATCGAAGACGAAGTCGGCGATTCAGACGACGTTGTCGACTTGGACAGCTTCGTCGGCAACTGTCCGGGCGGAGCAATGCTTACAGATTCCGGGTTCGCGGGTGTGACGGGGCCAGGGGCCATAGTACGCACGGACGCGTGCAGCCCTGGACTAGAGCCTTGCAATGATTCGGCGCCCACACTACCGGCAGCAGCCAAGAAAGGCGTTGGAGATTCAGGCAGTGATGTCGCCGTTGATGGATTCGCGGTCAATTGGCCGGGCTGAGCGAGATCTTCAGAATCCGGGCCTGCGACCACGACAGGGCGAGCAACCACAAGAGGGCCTGCGGAAAGAGGGCTTGCGGACGTCAGTACCGTTGCGGCCGGATACGTTTGGGGCGTGTTGGATGGCCACGGTGTCGGACCGGCGGAGAGTGTGGCCGCTCCCGGAGGCTTACTACTGATCTGGTTGTTGAGAAGAGGCATCACCGGGGCGGGCGAAGCATCAGAATCTCTGGTGACAAGTGCGAGCTGTTTCGCGAAGAAACCATGGTCTTCCTCCCCGGGAAGCGGGATCGGCATGATTGGCGGAGCGGACGGACTAAGAGCTAACGCGCCATTTGGCGAGACATGCATTGCGACGATGCGATGCAGTCTTCGCGCCAAATGGTTAGTCACATGTTTTCAACGGGCTGAGATACACCGTCGCCGTTATTCTTTTGACGCACGAGCTATTAGTCAAGGATTTGACAATGAACCTGACCGTGCTCATAGTTCTCCATGTCGCACAAATTCGGTCGTTTTAGAGGGTCAGTGCGCTTACCATTCCGTTCGGCATGCGACGTGCATAACGTCGTGTGTCAATGGATAATCTTGGCATCGCCGCTGTCAGTGGACTCCGTTCGCGGATGGTCTCCCTCGATATGCTCGCAAACAATATTGCGAATGCCGCCAGTAGCGGTTACAAAGGCGATCGGGAATTCTACGGTGTGTTCAGCTCGGATGATTCATCCAACTCTGTGGACGGAGCGGGCAGCACCACGCTTCCGGTCGTACAGCATCAATGGACGGATTTTTCTCCCGGCGTCATGCAGGTTACCGGTAACCCATTGGACATCGCAGTGGATGGCAAGGGCTTTTTCTCTATACAAGGTCCGAAGGGTACCTTGTATACCCGCAATGGTAACCTCCGCGTTCTCCCGTCCGGAGAACTTGGTACTGCTGATGGCTATCCGCTGCTGGGAGCAGGCGCATCGCCAATTCATGTCTCGGCCAACAAACCGATAACGATCGGATTGGACGGAACTGTATCGCAGGGCACGGAGAAGGTTGGACAGATTCAGGTGGTTGATTTCAAATCAACTGATGGGTTGCAGAAGGTGGGCAGCGCCGGCTTTGAGAATACAACTCCCGCGGTAATTCCAACTCCTGCGGCGAACTCTCAGATACAGCAGGGAAAGCTGGAAGGCTCGAACGTAGCAGTCTCGGAAGCAGCTATGAGGCTGGTGGGAATTATGCGGCAGTCAGAGATGCTGCAGAAGGCCATTGGACTCAGCGGCGAAATGGATTCAAAGTCAATTCAGGAAGTGGCACGTGTCGGCGCGTAGCAGGCAGCGCGCGGTCAACGAAAGGAATAAGCATAGACCATGATCAGGGCCCTCTATAGTGCGGCGAGTGGCATGACGGCGCAGCAACTGAACGTCGACAACATCGCCAATAACCTTGCGAATGCAAATACCACCGGCTTTAAAGCCAGGCGTGCGCAGTTTCAGGACCTCTTGTACCAAAGCATGGTGCAGCCCGGCGCCGCTTCCGGTCAGTCGACGCAGGTGCCGGCGGGTCTGCAGCTCGGTTTGGGTACGAAGCCATCGGGCAACGAGATCATTTTCACTCAGGGCAACTTTTCGAGTACCGGTAACCCGCTCGATCTGGTGATACAGGGCAACGGATTCTTCCAGGTGACGCAGCCCAACGGCACTCTCGCCTACACGCGCGACGGGTCGTTCCAGATGGACAAGGACGGCAACATCGTTACTTCGAGCGGAGACTTGCTGCAACCCCAGATCACCGTGCCCGCCAGTGCCCAGTCGATAACGGTAGCGGGCGACGGAACTGTAACATATACGTTGCCTGGTCAGGCAGCATCGCAAAAGGCGGGACAGATTACGCTCGCCACATTCCAGAATCCGGCAGGAATGAACGGTCTCGGCCAGAACCTGTACGCACCGACCGATGCTTCAGGCAACGCGGTAGTAGGAGCTCCGGGCAGTACGGACGGAGCCGGAACCCTGCTTCAGGGTTACATCGAACAATCGAACGTCAGCATTGTTCAGGAATTCATTAATCTGATTACCGCGCAGCGTGCTTACGAGGCGAATTCCAAGGTTGTGAAGGCCGCCGACGAAATGTACCAGCAGGCAAACAATCTGAAACAATGAGACACGTCTGCGCATTTCTTTTTGTTGTCACCTCTTTGCCTGCCGCTGTGCAGACAGGTTCATGCACGCCGGTCAGTGGCAGTCAGATTACGGGCGCCGATCTTGCCCGGGTCATGCCCGTCTTTGCGGCTCTGCCATCGGACATTCCGGTTGCCCCGTCGCCCGGGCCGGGAGGCACGCGCACTTTCCACGTCGGCGAATTACAGCAGCTTGCTGCCAGAAACGGGCTTATCGGAGAATTCAGGGGGGACGTATGTTTCGGTCTCGCAATGTCGAAACTGGATAAAGATGCCTTGCTTGCGGCCATGCACAAGAGCCGCGGAATGGCTGAAGCCCGGATAGAGATTGCTGAGTTCATGTCGGATCCTGTCCCGTCAGGCCGCATTGAGTTCGCAAGCGACAATCTGGTTCGACCCGCCAGAGCTGATGTATCAACTCCGGTTTTGTGGAATGGCAGCCTGGTTACGGATGATCACAAGCGCTACCCGATTTGGGCCAAAGTTCTGATTGTGGCCACTGTCACGCAACTGGTAGCGACGGAAGACCTAAAGCCCGGCAGTCCGGTTCATGTTGGTCAGGTCCGACTGGAAGAAAAGGAGGGCTTTCCGGACCTTAAGAGCAAGACTCCTTCCGTTGAGGCGATTACAGGGATGGTTCCCATTCGTAGCGTGGCTGAGGGTGGTCTGGTTCTTATCGACAACCTGAAGTGGCCTGCAGATGTTAGCCGCGGCGATACGGTTCATGTTGAGGTCCGGCTTGGAGCGATGCGAATCGGGCTGGCTGGTTTCGCTGAGTCCGCCGGACGAGCGGGAGAAACAATTGCGATCCGGAATCCTGTGACAGGTAAGACGTTTCAGGCACGCATTGAGAGCAGAGGCAGCGTCGTCGTGGAGCCAGTCTGGGAGAAGTGAGAAAAACTGTAATGAAAATCAATGCCCTTACTCTTGCCGTTATATTTTGCTCTTGGCTATCCGCGGGATCTCTTCTCACTCCCATAAAGAAGAAGCCCGCCGAGCCGTCCGCGCTCGATAAATACGTCCAAAGTGCAATGAGCGAAGGAAGTACCAGTGGCACACCATCCTCGCCAGGTTCGATATGGAATCAGAGCTCCAGACTGACCGATCTGAGCACTGACATCCGGGCAAGTCAGGTGAACGACGTCGTAACAATAATGGTTAATGAACAGGCATCCGCTGTAGCGACCGGGGATGTTAATACCTCCCGCGTGTCCACGGCCGCCAGTTCCATTACGTCTCTGGTTGGACCGAAGTCCGCGACGGGCGCTCTGAGCAACCTGCTCAACAGTTCGACCAACCTTGCCCTGAAGGGCACGGGTGAGACATCCCGCGGCGTACAATTGACCACCAATCTCACCGCCAGAGTAACTCAGGTATTACCAAATGGTTACCTCGTGGTTGAGGGAACCAAAGAAGTGCAGGTGAACTCGGAACACCAGACGGTTACAGTTCGCGGTGTTATCCGCCCGGCGGATCTCAGCGGCAACGTCATCACCTCGGACCAGGTCGCGGACCTCGAAATCAAGGTGGATGGGAAGGGCGTAATCAACGACGCAGTCCGGCGCCCCAACCTGTTGTACCGCATTCTGCTCGGAATATTGCCGTTCTAGAGGACACAACCTTCGTGCGCCGATTATTCATCCTCCTCGTTACGCTGCTGGCCGTCCACGGCTACTGCCTTGCGGCGATCCGCCTCAAGGAATTGGTCACGCTGGAGGGTGTTCGTGATAACCAGCTTATGGGTTACGGTCTGGTTGTCGGACTGAACGGCACTGGCGATAAGAAGCAAACTGAGTTTTCCATCCAGAGCGTGGTTAACCTCCTTGAAAGGATGGGGATCACCGTTTCGGCGTCAACAGTGCAGGTGAAAAATACTGCGTCTGTAATGATCACTGCCACGCTTCCGCCCTATTCGCAACCCGGGTCAAAAATCGATGTGACCATCTCCGCGTTGGGAGATGCCAGCAGCCTGCAGGGCGGAGTTCTTCTGATGGCCGGTCTTAAAGGCCCGGATGGTCAGGTTTACGCGGTGGCCCAGGGACCGATGGTCATTGGCGGCCTTGTGGCCGGGGGCGGGGGTAACACTTCTGTTCTGAATCACCCCACAGTAGGCCGCATTCCGAATGGCGCGATCGTCGAGAAGAGTCCACCTTCCCTCCCTCTTGGCCCCGTACTTCATTTGCAGTTGCAAAGGGCAGACTTCTCTACGGCGGTAATGATCGCGGAAGCCGTGAACAAACACTTCGAGGGCTCCGCCCATGCGGACAACTCGGCGCTTATATCAGTGGCTGTCCCGGAAAAGTACCTCAAAGAGACCACTTCATTTGTCGCTCAACTTGAGCAGTTGACCGTCGAGCCCGACCGCGATGGAAAAATCGTCGTGAACGAACGGACCGGCACGATTATTCTCGGCAAAGACGTTCACATCTCGCCTGTTGCAATCATGCACGGCAATCTGAATGTGGAAGTTCAGACGACGCAGGAAGTTTCGCAGCCTAATCCTATGAGCGGCGGATCAACACAGGTTGTTCCGCAAGTCAGCCTGGGAGTCAAGCAGGACGCGGCACGCAATCTTATGCTCAAGAACGGCGCCACTGTTGAGGAGTTAGTGCAGGCGCTCTCGTCGATTGGTGCAACACCGCGGGATATCATTTCCATCCTGCAGACGCTCAAAAGTGCCGGCGCGCTGGAAGCAGATCTGGAGGTCATATGATCGTAAACGGTTTAGCGGCCGCCGATGATGCCGCGAGTGTGTCGGCGGCAACCCCTAAGGATGATCCGGTTAAGGTCCATCAGGCAGGGCGTGATTTTGAAGCGCTCCTCATCGGCCAGCTCCTGAAGCTGTCACACGGGTCCGATAGCGGGTGGCTGGGTACAAGCGACGATGACGCGTCCTCGTCGGCCATGGAATACGCTCAGGAAAGCGTCGCTCAGTCTATGGCGGCAAGCGGTGGCCTGGGGCTTGCCAAACTTGTTTCCGGCGGACTTGAAAACCAATCCGGGAAGTAATTGTGAAATCAGGCTACCAGGCTGAGGCTTTCGCTCTCACTCGCGGAGACGCCAAAGCTTCCATGTCGGCCGGTGAAACCAGCGCTGGCGGATCGCTCAAACCGGTTCGCGGTTGTTTCTTTCCGGGGTTCCTGTATTGTGTTCCACGCCTGGCCTACAGTGCCAAGGAGTGCGCGCACTTCGGACAGAGCTTTGTCTTCGCTCCGCAAATTGGCGCTGATCAGACGTTCGCGAATGTACCTATAGAGTCGCGCGAGGTTTTTCGATACTTCACCGCCGACGTCATGGTTCAGCGAGCAATCCAGTTCATTCACGATAGCGATAGCTTTCAGAATGGCTGCGGAGCGGCCCGTGATGTCGTCGTTCTGGAGGCACTCGCGAGCGCGATCCACGCAGAGTATGGCCTGCTCATAGAGGATGGTTACGAGCTCGAGAGGCGAGGCCGAAAGGATCCGGTTTTCCAGGTATGCTGATTTCCAACTCACTTAAGTTTTACCTTCCCTTTTGCGCACTAAGAGCGCAGAACCGTTGCAATGAACACATCGACCTCCGTGCGTTGCAATTCGAGGTTGCACGCTTATATTGCCGCACGTTCATTCGGCAATTCTTGATGCTGACGGCGCTGGTCGCCTGCTCAGCCGGAGTTTCGTTGCATGCGCAGAACAAGGGATCGGACAGCGTAGCAGATCCAAAACAAAAGATGTCTGCCGCGCTCTCAAGACAAAAGAGCGCAGTACAGCAAATGCAACTGGCCGTGGAACGCCAACGGAATGCACTACAACTCCAGGCGCACACGGAGAAAAACGATGGATTTTTTTTGCTGCCACAGATCGCCGGCACTCCCCGCGTCACCTACCAGCCAGACTGTGTCGCAGTGCCTGCACAGCAGGCCGAAGTATTGATCGACTCAGCTGCAGCGCGCGAAGGTGTCCCGTCCGCCCTTGTACTCACGGTTGCGGAGCATGAATCCGCTCTGAGGCCGTGCGCGGAGTCGGACAAAGGAGCTATGGGTGTAATGCAACTCATGCCGACAACGGCTGAACAGTTTAACGTCGCCAATCCGTTTGATCCGGAGGAAAGCATCAACGCCGGAACAAAGTTATTGAAGGAATTGATGAAACGTTATGGAGGGAATCTGGCCTTGACGCTGGCGGCCTACAACGCCGGACCGGCCAGGGTGGATGCCATTATGGACGTCCCGAAAATTCCGGAGACGCAGAATTATGTGCGGGATATTCTTGCGTCGCCGGCCCTGAGAGGTCTTCTTTCGGACGACCTCGCCGGGCATTAGTGAATCTGACAAGACTGCCCCGCCAGATCAGGAATTGGTTATCGCGCCTTTGATGAGGGTCTTGGCTAATGCGGCGGTGTCGGGGCTGTAATCCGGAGAGTTCACGAGTGCCTTCGCGGTCGCGATTCTGTCTGGTGCACCAGAAGACGAATTCAATGCAATGGCCGTCAGGGAGATCGTGTCAGCCGGAAGTTGCCGGGAAGTCGTTTCAGCGGCGGGAGACTCTTTTCGCGGTGCGGAGAGTCGATTCGGATCCGGAGCAGAGAGTGGGTTGGATGCGTTAATTTTCATATCGTGAAAATGACTGGATCATTTCCTTCCGTGCTTCCCTCATCGACAGCCCGCGTGCAAATTCCAGTCGGCGCACCGTACGGACTGTCACTCAAGACACAAGTCTGCCAGGAATCGCAATTTTGCCCCTAGAAACCAGAGGGCCGCCTGGCGAAATGTCTCTCTAGTAGATTATGTTAACCCCTGCCTATGTCATTTCCGTTTCGACAGCTGGCACAGGGACTATTGCGGCATTCATGTGGCAGTGTTGCCGATCGAAAGTCAATTTGGCGAGCTGCTGTGCCGTACCAATTCTTGACACTGTCAATGAAGTAACACGACTGCGCGAGTATTCAATTGGCTGCCAACCTGCCATTCCCATAAAAACAACCATGTGCCTTAGGCCGCCGATGGCCAAGCAGGTACAGACGGAGGAACAATCATGAAATTCTCACAAATCATCCGACTTGCCTTCACCGCAGTCCTTTGCGTGCTCGCTGCGCAGGGCGCTGAGTTGAAGTTGGCTGCGGTACCATCTGGAACCGCCGGGCGGATTACGGTTCTTCGGGTTGATGCCGGCACCAAATTAACAATTTTCGACGGAGTTGCGCCGGTAGGAACCGCGACTGCCGACAGAGACGGATTTGCCGCGATCGGCACGCAAGGCCTCGCGCCGGGCCAGCATAGCCTCCGTGCAGTGGAATGGGGCAGCGGGCGTGTGCTGGCGGGACCAACTTCGGTGCTTATCGCGGGAACTGTGAGCCGGGGTCTTCAGGCCCCTTCGTATTCCGCCACCGGATCCATCCAAACGGCGTTTGCCTGCGGGGATCTCGATGGAGATGGTCTCCCGGACTTTGTATTTGCCGGTCGTGACGGAATTACCCTCCTGTTAAGCCGGACACCCGGTTTGATGTCCACGTTAAAGGTGTCGGAAGCATCCCTCACGGTAGCCATAGCGATTGTCGATCTAAACGGAGATGGGCTGAATGATGTTGTGATGGCCCAATCGGATGGTAAAGTCGCGGTTTTCATGAACCGTGGTTCCGGGGTTTTTGCGGATCCCGTCCACTTCCGCGGCGCGGCTCAGATATCGACGCTTGTTGTGGCCGACTTCAATAGTGACGGAATACCAGATTTGGCAGTGACAGATCCAGCCAATGGTGACGTCGCGTTTCTGTTCGGGCGGGGCGATGGCACGTTGGAAGTCGGCCCCATCGCTCATGTCGGTCGGAGCCCCGGGGCGATGGCCGTCGCCGATTTTAACAACGATGGGCTTGCAGATCTCGCGGTCGCCGATCTTGCCGACGGTTCGGTTTCCTTATTGACAGGTAGCTCTTCAGGCGTATTCGACGTGAAGCAGTTCCTGCCCGCAAGGCAGGGACCCGTCAGTTTGGCTGTCGGAGACTTCAACGAGGACGGTTATGCCGACTTGATCGTCGTCAGCCATACCGAACAAAAGGCCTTCTTGCTCTTGAACTCGGGGCACGGGGGATTTCGCTCTCCGGTCGTCGTGGGAACCGGCTTAGATGCGCTGACTATGGATTTCGACGGCGACGGGCATCTGGACGTTGTACTTCGCGATTCAGCTTCGGCAAGTGTTGAATTGGGTCGCGGCGACGGTACGTTTTCCGAAGGTGTGAGCGTGAAGCTTCCTGCCCCTTCCATCCAGTTGGCAGGCGGTGACTTTAACGGCGACGGCATTTCTGACCTTGCCAGTCTGGATTCAAGCGGTGTACTCGCTGTCATTCGGGGCACAGCCGGCTACGCGGTTGCTGGCGGAGGTGTTGAAGATCCGGCACTTCGCACGGAAGCTGTCCGGGGACCGAAGGCCATGTTGGGCAGTACTCCGCTAACGATCTCTCTTTCATCGTCGTCCAACCCCGCGGTATTTGGTCAATCGTTGACCTTAACAGCAAACGCCTCGGCGAACGGTGCTGCTGGCTATGTGACCTTCTACGACGGAACGACGGTCCTCGGAACCTCCAGCCTCGGAAGTGGGCAGGCGGTCATGGCGACCGAATTCGTGGCGCCGGGAAACAGATCTCTGAAAGCCGCGTACGGCGGTGACCTCACCTATACGCCGGCAACGTCAGCTGTCTTGGTTCAGAGTATAGTCACACTGCCACAAAAGGGATTCGGTGGGAAAACGGATTTCTCCACTGGATTAGTTCCATTCGCCGTCGCGGTGGGCGACTTTAACGGAGATGGAAAGATGGACCTGGCTGTAGCGAACAGTGGCGCCAACAACGTTGAAATCCTGCTCGGAGACGGCACGGGAGGTTTTTTCACGCAGACCTCGAAGCCTTCGGCCTTTGCAACAGATATGTCGCCCTACGCCGTCGCCGTCGGGGATTTTAATCGTGATGGCAAGTCCGATCTCGCAGTCGCCAACCGCACAACCAATGACGTCAGCATTCTTCTGGGAAACGGCGACGGTACCTTTCTGGCCGCGGCGAACGTGGGTGTGGGAACCAACCCTCAAGGCGTCGCCGTGGGTGACTTCAACGGAGACGGAATTGCGGATCTGGTCGTCGCAAACGCGGGGTCGAACAATGTAACGGTGCTCCTGGGTAACGGCGACGGCACATTCCAGACGGGAACTCCGTTCGGTGCAGGTACCAGCCCGTTTTCGGTCGCAGTTTCCGATTTTAACGGTGACGGTAAAGCAGATCTCGCTGTGGCCAATAACAGCTCCAGCAATGTCAGCATACTGCTCGGCAACGGCGACGGAACATTTCAGACTGCGGTTAACTATGGTGCAGGTACCCAGCCGTCATCGGTCGCGGTCGCGGACCTTGGAAACGGCAAGGTGGACCTTGTAGTTGCGGACCTCACGTATTCTGCTTCCGCCCCCGCCGGCAACGTCAGTGTGCTGATCGGTAATGGGGACGGCACTTTCAAGCCCCGTACAGCATATTCCTCAGGGGTGACGCCCTCCAGCGCCAATCCACGGTCTGTGGCAGTGGGCGACTTTAACGGTGACGGTATTCCCGATATCGCGGTTGCGAACCGCGGTGGCAACAATCTTAGTTTCATGCTCGGCAACGGCGATGGCACTTTCCAGCCTGCGACGACTCTCGCCACGAATACTACTCCGCAATCGATCGTTGTCGGCGATTTCAACGGCGACGGCCGTCCGGATCTCGCCGTTGTGACGAGCGCAAACAACAAAGTGAGCGTACTTTTGGGTACGCCGGCTTACCCCGATCTGACGGTTTCGGGGACCCACTCCGGCAACTTCACCCAGGGACAGACAGGCGCCGTGTACACGCTGACAGTTAGCAATACTGCCGCAATTGCGTCTTCCGGGATCGTTTCACTGACCGACACTTTGCCTGCGTCCCTGACGGCGACATCAATCTCCGGTACCGGTTGGGCATGCACACTTGCCACGCTGACTTGTACCCGCGGTGATTCGCTGGCGTCCGGGGGGAGTTACCCGGTGGTCAACGTAGTGGTCAACATAGGCGTAAATGCCCCGGTTAATGTGACTAATTCGGCTGTAGTCTCCGGCGGCGGCGAAGCTGCCGGCTCAAGCAATTCTGGCTCTGATCCCACGATCATAATTCAGGTGACATCGATTAGTCTCAGTAGTTCCGCAAACCCAGCCACTCTTGGGCAGTCAGTAACGATCAGCGCGACAGTGACGCCGGGGTCGGCCACCGGAAGGGTGATATTTTACGCTGGTCAAAACCCGTTAGGTGATGCTGCCGTCGTAAACGGTGTGGCAACTCTCGTTACCAGCCTGCTGCCTGTGGGGAACCTGTCGCTCACCGCCATTTATACTGGCGACGCGACCGACTTACCCAGCACGACGATCTCTACTTTGTCGCAAACCGTCCAGTCCGTGCTGCAGGACGGCTTCCAGGCGGTTCTGAACTATCCTGTCGGGAATACAGGGCCCGTCGCGCTGGCTTATGGGGATTTCAATGGTGACGGGATTCCCGATCTTGCGGTTGTCAATTCAACTGCGTCCAGCAAAGTGAGTATCCTGTTGGGATCCGCAAGTGGCATTTTCGGCTCGCCAGTCTCTTATGCGACGGGAGGCCTCAATAGTGCTCCCCTGTCGGTCGCCGTGGCGGACGTCAACGGTGATGGAAAGCCGGACCTTATCGTTGCCAACTCCAACACCAACAACGTCAGCGTACTTTTGGGAAATGGTGATATCAATGGCACCTTTCAGTCCGCCGTCAATTACAGCGCGGGAACCGATCCACAGTACGTCGTGGCCGGAGATTTCAATCGGGATGGCATCGTGGACATCGCCGTTGCCGATTGGACCACAGGCAAAGTCAGTGTCTTGCTGGGTACCGGCGGTACGGGCGCTTCAGCTTTCCAATCAGCTGTGAGTTATGCCGCGGGTACAAATCCAGCTGCACTTGCTCTCGGTGATTTCAATGGTGACGGTAAGACGGATATCGCTGTAGCCAACAATGGCTCGGGTAACGTGACTATCCTGGCGGGTAATGGCGATGGAACCTTCACATCAATTGGTAGCTATGCGGCAGGAACGAACCCGAGTTCAATCGTTTCGGCGGACTTCAATGGCGACGGCAATCTTGATCTGGCCGTTGTAAACGCCGGGTCGGGCAATATCAGCATCCTGCTTGGTGCCGGTGGGGGCAATTTCAACGGGCCGGTCAACTATCTCGCAGGCACCAGCCCCACTGCGATCGCAGTGGGAGATATGAATGGTGATGGCATCCCCGATTTAGTGATATCAAATTCAGGCTCGAATAATGTGAGCGTGCTGACCGGCGTGGGAGACGGAACATTCCAGTTGTCAGGTAACTACAATACCGACGGCGGTCCCGCGGGGGTGCTCGTCGCCGACTTCAATCGTGACGGCTTCTCCGATATCGCGGTCGCGAATCAAGCCACCAACGATGTCAGCATTCTGTTTGGCGGAATGTTCTATTCCGACATGACCATTGCAAAGAGCCACACGGGCAACTTCAGCCAGGGCCAGGTCGGCGTGACATATACCCTAAGTGTCTCGAATGTTGGGCAATACCAGTCATCCGGAGCCGTGATCGTAACCGATCTCAAACCGGCATCTCTATCCATTACGTCGATGGCCGGCACGGGCTGGACATGTACTGTTTCGACGGCCAAATGCACACGGACGGACAGCCTTGCCGTTGGGGCAAGCTACCCGTCGATTACGGTGACAGCCAACGTGGGCACGGGTGCGCCCACACTTGTGACTAACACGGCGACGGTCGCGGGCGGTGGTGAAATAAACACGGCCAACGACTCTGCCACAGATAATGCGATTGTCATGCAGACGTCTACAGTCACATTTACCGCCTCGCCATCGCTGCTGACATATAACGAATCGACTACGCTGACGGCCGCTATTTCGCCTTCCGCGGCAACAGGAACCGTCACATTCTCCGATGGTGGCACTGTCCTTGGCGTCGTCACCGTGGTGAATGGTTCAGCGTCTCTGCCACCCGCCCCGCTTTCGGTGGGTCAACATACTCTGACCGCCGTTTACAGCGGCGATATAACTTACAACGGAAGCAATGCCACACTGTCCGAGAACGTCGCGCGGGCCGCGGCACAGGTTACGCTGAGCAATCTTTCCTTCGTTTACGACGGCACAGCCAAGTCTGCGACAGTGACGACTAATCCGACTGGTCTCGCTGTCTCAGTGACGTATTCGGGCAATACTTCAGCGCCCACCGCGCCGGGTTCTTATGTCGTGAACGCCGCAGTCACCGATCCGAACTACGCGGGAAGCGCAACGGGCGTGCTGGTCATTAGCAAAATCGCGGGAACGGTCACACTCAGCAGCCTCGCCGCAGTCTACGACGGAACTTCTAAACCAGTCACCGCAACAACGAGTCCATCCGGATTGACCGTTTCAGTTACGTACAACGGAAGTTCGAGCGTTCCTGTTAACGCGGGCACGTATGCAATAGTGGCCACAATCTCGGATCCCTTCTATTCCGGATCCGCAACAGGTTCTCTCGTTGTAAGCCAGGCTTCCGGGTCAGTGGTCCTCGGAGGGTTGAGCGCAACATACAACGGATCGCCTCAATCCATTACGGCAGTGACAACCCCGGCGAACCTCTCCGTGGGTTATACCTACAACGGGATTCCGCAGGCTCCGACGAACGCTGGCACCTACAGCGTGGTGGCGAGTATAAACGATACGAACTACTCCGGCACGGCCACTGGCACTTTCGTGATCTCAAAAGCCACAGCCGGCGTAACAGTGCCAAATGTCAACGTTACCTGGGATGGTGGGCCGAAATCGGTTACGGCAGTTACCGTTCCGGCGGGCGTTTCGGTGGCCGTGGCGTACAACGGCGTCTCGACCGCGCCTTCAGCTGTCGGAACGTACACGGTGCTCGCAACTGTTAATGATCCGAACTACACCGGATCCGGCACCGGCACCTTGACGATTTCGGCCGCTCCAGCAACCGTTACGCTGAGTAATCTGGCTGGCGTATACAGTGGTTCCCCCGTAACAGTAGGTGTGACCACGTCTCCTGCGAACCTAAACGTCTCCGTGACCTACGCAGGGTCTTCGAATGCGCCGGTTAACGTGGGTTCTTACCCGGTTGTGGCTTCAGTCACAACACCGGGATACTCGGGAACTTCCTCCGCGACGCTGGTAATCAGCAAAGGGACAGCTACGATAGCGCTCTCATCCTTGACCTCTGTTTACGATGGCACCCCGAAGACGCCGGTGGCGACACCGAACCCAACGGGCCTTCAGGTAAACATCTCTTTTACTGGTCTGACAAGTCCGCCTTCAAATGCAGGTTCGTACCCGTTCGTCGCCACTGTGAATGACCCGAATTACATGGGAACAACGAGCGGAACTATGACGATTAGCCCG
Organism: uncultured Acidobacteriia bacterium; assembly: GCA_903825445.1. Taxonomy (GTDB): domain Bacteria; phylum Acidobacteriota; class Terriglobia; order Bryobacterales; family Bryobacteraceae; genus BOG-234. The sequence goes on along the minus strand of CAIKAS010000240.1, from coordinate 9,119 downwards.
GCAGCGGCCACAGTTCAGTTGGGGTCGCTGGCTGCCGTTTACGATGGGACGCCCAAGCCCGCAACGGCGGTAACCGCCCCCACCGGTCTCGGTGTGACATTCACCTATAACGGAAGTTCCAGTGTTCCGGTCGCCGTGGGTAGTTATTCCGTCGTCGGTACCGTGAGTTCTCCAAATTACACCGGAAGCGCCGCTGGCACGCTAGTGATCGCCCGCGGGTCGGCGACCGTCAATGTTGCCGGCTCGACCGTGGTTTACGATGGTACCCCCAAATCGGCATCAATCACGACCGTGCCCGCGAATCTCAACGTCACAGTTACTTATAATGGTTCAACCAATGCGCCAACGACTGCCGGATCCTACGCAATAGTCGCAACAGTGGTGGATCCGAATTACTCTGGATCGGGTACAGGCACTTTGATCATTCAAAAGGCTACCCCAACGCTTGTCTGGGTTCAACCCGCTAACATTGTTTTCGGAAGCACGCTGGGCTCAAGTCAGCTGAATGCAACAGCAAACGTCAAGGGTTCTTTCGTTTACGCCCCCGGCGCGAGCACTCTGCTTCCCGTGGGTAATGGGCAATTGCTTTCAGCCACGTTCTTGCCCACGGATACGGTGGATTACAACTCCGCCGCCATCTCGACCACGATCAATGTGATTCCCAACACCGCTTCGTCCGGAGTGCAAATCATTGGAAGCGTGGTACTTAGCCGGAACGCCAACAATGACATCGTGGCTGCCGTGACTCTTGCCGATACTGGCGGAACGGCGGCGCAGGATGTTATCCTGACTACCTTTACGATCAGTTCTGTGGCTGGCACGCCACTGCCTCAGTCCATGGGGACGATTCAAGCCCAGTCATTTGCGGGCGGAACTGTCGTAGTTCCGGGCTCCGCCGTCAAATCCGGCGCCGTCGCCGTAATTGGTATTTCTGGTACATTCGCGGGAGGTAAATTCAGTACCGGTACCAAAATGACCGCTCCATAGCCCGCCGGACGCGCTATAATCGGAAGCAGTTATATGCCGCTTCCGCGTAGGGTAATAGTCGGACTCGCATCAGTCGCACTTCAGTTGACTGTGGCCGTCTGCGTCGCAAACGCCGATACGCTGGAGTTCAGTTTTTCGGACGATGCCATTACCGCAACTCCTGGCGAGACCGTGACGTTTCAGGGTACGTTGACAAACGACACTGACGCGCCGCTATATATAACCTCCGCGGGATACACGTTCCCGAGCGTCCCGCCGGACCCGGGATTCTCGGAGGTGAATTGTTCTTTCAACAATACCTGTCCGGACGATACTTGGTTGTACTCCGTAAGTTCTATGGATCCCGCCGAAACAAGCGGCGTGGTTGATCTGTTTACAGTTACGGTTCCCGACGATCTTATTCCTGCGGACTATGGGACGTATTCGGGAGGCTTCAGTATTTACGGTGGCGCCAGCCCTGACGATGGGGATACTCTGGTTGACAGCGTGCCGTTCTATCTTACTGTCGAGGCACCAGCCTCGTCGACTCCGGAGCCATCCACCAAGTGGCTGCTCCTGCCCGCCTTAGCCTGTGTGCCATATCTGAGACGGCGCGGTTTCCGCACGCAGCGTTAAACCGACGTCCGGGAACTGCCCGGAGTCACGCTGTTGCGCTTCGGGTCATGGGTCGTTCCTTAAGAATCCGATATAAAGTGTTCCTGCTGATCCCTAACCGCTGCGCAGCCTGTTGTTTATTCCCATCGCACTGCTGCAAAATCATGGTAGCCTGCCTGTACTCCATCTCCGCAATCGTCGGAGCGAGCTCGCGGCTCCTTACCGCATGCCTGCCAGAATCATTTCGCAAGTCTTCCGGGAAATCCTGCACATCAATCTTTTCGCCCCCAGCAACCATGCAGGCATGCGCAATGGCGTTCTCAAGTTCGCGCACGTTCCCCGGCCAGTCGTGTCGTTCCAGTAATACCTTGACGCGACGCGTGGAGCCAGTTATATTCTTCCCAAATTGTTCAGAATACTTCTGAATAAAGTGACGTTCCAGAAGAGGAAGATCCCCCCGGCGATCTGCCAGCTTTGGCAACTGGATCTTCACCATCGCCAACCTGTAATACAAATCTTCCCGAAATTGGTTTGCCGCCGCCATTGCTGCGAGGTCCCGATTCGTGGCCGCGATGATCCGGACGTTCACGTGTCGGACCACATGCGAGCCTACACGCTGGATGGCGCGCTCCTGCAGAGCCCTCAGCAGTTTACCCTGTAATGGGAGCGGTAACTCACCGATCTCGTCCAGAAAAAGAGTGCCGCCTTCCGCTTCTTCAAAAAGACCGGCGTGATCCTTCTGCGCGCCAGTGAAAGCCCCTTTTACGTATCCGAAGAGCTGACTTTCAAATAATGTTTCAACAATCGCAGCGCAATTACAAACGACAAAAGGCCCTTGCGAAACCGGGCTCAGGCGATGTAGCGCCCGCGCTGCCAGTTCCTTGCCTGTCCCCGTTTCAGCATGGATCAGGACACTTCTGAAATGCGGCGCAATCTGACGCATGCGGTCAAAAACGGCAACCATAGCAGGGCTCTTGCCAATCATCCATTTTTCCGGCCCGTCACTCCCCGATTCATCCTCGGGATTGGCGCCGGAAGGTTGATGGTGCCGAATTTCGTCGATGAGCGTATTAATTCTTAATTGCAACGTTTCGACTTCAAAAGGCTTTGTTAAATAATCACAGGCACCTTTCTGAAGTGCCGCCACAGCGTAGTCGACCCTGTATTCACCCGTAAGAAGCACGACCGATGTTGCCGGATTCCACTGTATTATTTTGTCCAGCAATTCCATTCCCGTGAGTCCTGGCATGATCAAATCCAGAACCACGATCTCGGGGCTGATCTCGTGCAGCATTTTCTCAGCCTCGACGGCATCGTGCGATACCTGGACATTCACAGCGGGGGCGGCAGAGATGGCCTCCTGAACCAGCGCGGCTACTCCCGGATTATCATCGACGACCAGGATATTTATCAGCTGTAGCATCGGCGAGCTTTTGCTGTCCATTTCAGGCGAATACACGAGCATTGTATCACCTTTGCGCGGGCAGGAATCAAATCCGGGACATAATGTTTCTCGGCGTACCGTCAATGCTTTTCGCCCAACTCCCTTGTTTTGGACGCTTTTCGTGACTTATCATACTCTCCTGTCTAAGGCGGCCAGTGGGAGGGTTGTCTCGCCTGCTTTTTGGCGTCGGCGGATGCTCAGTGAACTTATGATTGCTTCGAAAAACTTACGGATTGAAAGGCATCGGCCGCCATCTGTTCAAGTTCGCGGTCCAGTCCGTACGAGTATTCGGATAACCTGCGTTCCCGCAGCTTTTCCAGGAGGCGAACGCGACGGCGTGCTGCCTGTACGACCTTTCTTTGGTCCTCCAGCGCACTTTTGGTTTTCGCCGCCTCCATCTCGAGGTGCGCTTCCTGTTTTCGTGAATGATCCTGAAATGAAGCCAGCGCCGCAAGGTCGCTCGGCGAGAGCGACGGATTGTGTATCATCTCGGCTTCCACCCGGGCTCTCTCGCTAACAAGGTGAACGATTTTCTGAACAAGCGCGTCCAGTGAGGCGCTTATCTCCCGAAGGCGATTCTCTTCGCTCTTACACTGCTCTTCATACCAGCCAAGAACCTTCGCAAGCCGAAATTTGAAGGCCATTGTTCTAACTTAGAGAGGCTGCGATTTCCTTCATGGAATTGAGGCTTTCGGCCAAATCGGCCCGCTGCCGGGTATCCTGGCGAAGGAATGAGTTGATTTGCGTCTGGGCGCGGATTGCCGCATCAAGCCGCGGATTCGTTCCTGCGGCATACGCACCCAACTCGAGCAGATCTCTTGATTCCTCCAGAGCGCCGAGTGCGCCGCGGACCTGAATGGCCGCAGCCTGTTCGTCCTTGCCGGAGAGATCCGATGACAAGCGGCTCAGGGAGTTCAGAACATCGATCGCCGGATAGTGGCCACCTGCCGCGAGCCGCCGCGACAGAATGATATGTCCATCCAGAATGGATCGAACCGAGTCGCAGATTGGCTCGTTGAAATCGTCACCCTCTACCAGGACGGTGAAGAAACCCGTGATCGAACCGTTCTTGAAATTGCCAGCCCGCTCCAGAATTCTGGGCAACAAATTGAAGACGGATGGAGTGTACCCTTTTTGACTAGGTGGCTCTCCCGCTGCAAGTCCAATTTCTCGCTGTGCCATGGCCAGCCGCGTGACGGAATCCATGATCAACAGAACGCTGGCGCCCTGATCTCTGAAGTACTCGGCAATCGCGAGAGCCACAAAACAGGCGCGGACGCGCAATGGAGCGGGACGATCAGATGTCGCGCACACCACAACCGATCGTTGGCTGCCATCGGGGCCAAGCTGGTGCTCAAGAAATGCCCGTACTTCGCGGTTTCGTTCGCCGATGAGCGCGATTACGGTTACGTCAGCCGAATTGTGCCGCGCCATAGATCCCAGCAATGTGCTCTTGCCAACTCCGCTGCCGCCAAAGATACCCATGCGTTGCCCCTCGCCGCACGGCATCATCGTGTCAAGCACGCGAATACCTGTCGAGACACGGTTGACGATGTGCTCGCGGTCCATCGGCCCGCCGGGAGTTCGGTAGAGATCGTAGTAAGCTGCTGGCCTGATCCGCGGTTTATTGTCGATTGGCTGGCCGAAGCCATCCACAACTCGTCCGATCAGGTCAGGGCCCACCGGAACTCTTGATTCGCCTTCCCGGGCTATCACCGTATCGTGCAGCTGAATGCCGTCGATCTCCTCGAGAGGCATTTGCAGGACGTTACCGTTTCGAAATCCAATGACCTGGGTCCGGATATTTCGGCCAGTTGAGGTAGCGACCTCGCAGAAGTCTCCAATCGCCGACGCTGGTCCACGCGAAACAAGTAAATTGCCGACGACCTCAACGATCTCACCGGTCCACGGAAGGAGCGGTACGCGGTGGACCTGATCTATCAGCGGACTCCAGTCCGTCGCTGCGGCCGGCATCATGCGCAACTCCTCAGTTGGTCGACAAGACCACGCTCAATCTCTTTTAACTGTGCCTCCACTGAAGCGTCGAGTGAGCCCCTGCTGACATCAAAAACGATTCCGCCTTTTGGCTGCAGCGGGTCGGCAATTACTTCGACACTCTGGCCCTTACCGTTCTTTTCGATGCAGTCGCGCACAACATCAGCGTGGGCGGGATGGACGCGGACGCGGATGATCTCCTGGTATTTCAACTTGTCAAGCGCCGCCTTCACCAGCCCTCCAAGCGCCGCCGGATCTACCGAGATTTCTCTAAAGATGACGCGCCTGGCGATCTCTACCGCAAGACGAAGAATATCGGCCTCTGCGCGTTCTGCCGCCTCTTTTCGCGCATTCGCAACATCTGCCATAGACGCCCCAAGTCGGTCCAGGGTGGCACGGGCTTCTTCCTCCAGTGCTCTGTTGGTCGCAAGCGTCCCTTGTTGGAACGCGCGTTCGGAAGCGTCGCGGATCCGTGCGTCGACCGCGGCGTTGAGTTCGTCCATTTTCTGCCGCAAGATCCCGGCCTCAGTAGCATCGGGATGGCCCGCCTGTTGCCACGATACGAAGCGGATTCCGCTTACCGTATCTGCGCCGATAACCTTGCAGCTCATACGTTCTCACCCTTCAGGCGGACCACGGGAAGAAGTTTGACTGGTGACAGTCCCGGTTGTCTCGTCATGCTTCTCCCTGTAGCCAGCTGCGCAGCACGGCGACCGTGCCGGGCATATCGTTTTCCACCAGCTCGTGGATTCGCCGGATGCTTTCTTTCCGTTTCTCTGCAAAGGCCAGTTCCTGGTCGCCTGCAGACAGGATCGCGGGCATGGAGTCCTTCGCCGCCTCCAGCGCTCCAACCGCTCCCTCCGCCGTGGGTGCCTGATCAGTCTTTGCCGCTATCGCGCTCTTGTCATTTTCAGGCCGCAATGTATTCATGAGGTTTGCTGCGGCAGGCAGCTCGGCCCGACCTTCCATTCCAGGTTTCTTCTTGCCCGAGCCAGAAGGCTTCTTTCTGGTCATGAAGAACAAGGCGATCTTGCGCAGGATAATCCAGACAAGAGTGAGGACAAGCAGAACCACGCCAATGGCGACCGGGATGCCCCACGAATTCGCCTTGATCTGGCGGAGCCACTCGGGATCGGGCGTTGGCTTCGCAGTCTTCGGGTCGGAAATGGACTGTGGGTACTCCACGTTCATCACGGATTCGAACGGCAGTGTCTCCACTATCAGCTGGTCTCCGCGTGCCGCGTCCAGACCCGTTGCGCCCGAAACAAGCTCACGAATCTTTGTCAGGGTTTCCTGGTCCGGTGGAATAGCCACACGATGCCTCGTCTTGGCGTCGCCTTCCCATCGAGCCTGCTGGCCTACCAGCACTGACAAGGACATTCGCTTAACAACGCCTTGCGGGATGCGCGTGTGTCGAATGGTCCGGCTGGACTGGTACGTGACATTCTCGGTGCGATTAGACGGTCCACTCGTCGAGGTGCTTTGAGATCCCGCCGGAGGGTTGGGAAGATTTGCCGCCGTACCCGGAATGCCACCGGCACTTGATCGCCCGTGCTCTTCTTCCGTCTTCTGTGAACTGACCATGACGGATTTCTCGGGGTCGAAGACTTCCTCCTGCTGATCGCCGCTGGTCAGGTCGCAGTCAACCGATGCCCCGGCCCGGAACATGTTGGCGCCAAGAAGAGGCTCCAGCGTTTCACTGATTTTTGAGACAAGATCCCGTTCGAGTTGCCTGCGGACGTCCAAAGCTTCTGCCGTCACCTGCGCATCGTCGGTGTTGGTGCGCCTGGGGCGGTTCAACAGGTTGCCATCCATGTCGAGGACGGCAACTGCTTCCGGGTTAAGGCCTTCGACCGCGCTGGCAACCAGGTTGGAGACGGCAATGACCTGCGGACCGGAAAGGGTGGTCCCTGGGCGAAGCTTGACCATGACGCTGGCCTTAGCGGGTTGTTGTTGATCCAGAAAAACCGACGCCTTCGACAACGTCAGGTGTACGCGGGCCTGAAGAACCTGCGACATGGTCATCATCGAACGTTCTAACTCGCCTTCCAGCGCCCGTTGATAGTTGACATGCTCCACCAGTTCGGTAGCGCCGAAGTTCGTTTTATCGAAGAGTTCAAATCCGATGCGGCCTGACTTAGGCAGGCCGGCTGCCGCCAGCGCCAGTCGGGTTTCCGCGATTCGCTCGGTGGGAATCATGACGGTTGCCCCACCCTCGGCCAGTCTGTAATCGATACCGGATTCCTTCAGTTTCTGTACCACAGCTGCCGCGTCTTCAGGGGAAAGCGATGTGTAGGCCGGGTGAAAGTCACTCTCGTTGAAGTTGTGAAGCAGCATGGCAATTCCGCCGCCGACAAGTGCCACTGCGAAGACGATAGAGACGATTTGCCAGGGAGTTAAGCCGGTGACAGCTTTGCGGATCTGTTTCATAGCAGGGGCTTTTTCGCGTGGTCCTTACTCACAGCTGCATCTTCATGATTTCCTGGTACGCGGACACCACCTTATTTCGCACCTGGAGGCCAAGTTCGAAAGAAAGTTCTGCTCGCTGCGTCGCAAGAACTGCGGAGTGAAGCTCTTCATTCTCGCCTGTCATAAAATTCCCCGCTGCTTTACTTTCGTCGGTGTGGAGCGACTCAAGCGTATTGATTGCGCCCTCCATGGCCTGCTGGAAGCCGCCGCCGGAACTGCCCGCGCCAGGCAGAGTCATAGAGCCGGGCAGAGCAATCGGAGTAATAGATGAAATCGGATTCATGGCCTGTCTTTCTAACGAAGCAGTTCGATCGATTTTTGAATCATGTCCTTGACTGCGGACATGGCCGCCACGTTCGCCTGATAACTGCGGTTTGCGCCGGTGAGATCCACCATGTCTTCCGCCGGATTCATGCGCGGCATCGCAACATAGCCATCCTGATCGGCGTCCGGATGCCCCGGCATATATTGCTTTTCAGGCGGACGGCTGTCGACAGATATTCCCTGGACGCTGACTCCGGTTTGGAGCTGCTCGTCCAGTTGAGCCGAGAAATCCGACTTTACCGACGAAGTGGCGAAGATCGCGTCCTTCCTTCGGTAAGGGCCGCCCTCCTGAGTTCGTGTGGTGTCCGAGTTGGCGATATTTTCGACAAGGACTGCCGCGCGAATGCGCTGCGCGGCCATTCCCGATGCGCTTACTGAAAGACTCCCGAATAAGCTCATATGGTGGTCTCCTTGATCGCTTCCTTAATCCTCGTCAGTTGCGACTTCATTAAATTGGTCGCCACACTGAACCGCAACGCATTCTCAGCAAGCAGCCTGGCTTCCCGATCAAGGTCGACATTGTTGCCGTCGTTCTTTGTTGTGAGGCCCGTAGGCTGAACAGGCTCTGGATTCTGCCCGTGAAGCGCCTGCGTGAATGCGCTTTGAAAATCGAGATCTTCTGTTTTGTAGCCGGGAGTGTCAGCGTTGGCGATGTTCGACGCAACAAGTTTTTGCCGAACGTCGAGAAGATCCATATATTTCTCGAGGTTGTCCGTCAGCCGGTCAATCATGAACCCAGTTCAGGGCAAACGGGGTTCCAACGCCGATAGGGCGCAAACAAGAGAAACTAAAGGGGAAGGGAACTGGGCGTGCGCTATAACGCGCGTCAATCGGTTGACGACGTCACCGGGTTGACATTCCGGGAGGAATGCTGCTGAAAGGGGATTTGACGGCGCCCAGGTAGGCACCCAGCTTTAACACGCGACTGAATTCGTCCAGACAGCGGGATCGGAACACCTTTACCATGGCGGTGCTCCACTCCAGCGTCTTTAATGCCTGCGCAAGAATCTCGCGCCGCACGGGGTCGCTGAGATCGAGCGAAGCAAGGCACTCGTCACACGCGGCGTAGTAAGCGCTTAGAGCCAGATGCGCCTCTTCGATATGTCCACTGGCAAGGGCGCGCCGCAGATTCTCCTCGCATCCCGGAAGGTCACGTGGCAGTGTCATCCGTTTGAATTGGTACTGTTGCCGTATTGCGCCTGGAACAGCTGTTGGTAGTAAGAGGTTTGGGATTGCAGCGTTGCGATTGCAGCGTCTGCGGTCGCCAGCTGACTCTGCAGATTAGTCTGCATCTGAGTCACCTGCG